>NZ_CP046910.1:626525-939787 GCF_009789655.1 Paraburkholderia acidiphila | reverse complement strand
CGGCTGGCCCGAGGCGAATGCGGGGCACGCGGCCTCGCACTTGCCGCACTGCACGCAGGCGTCGAAGCTCAGCAGCTGGTTCCAGCGAAACTCGACGGGTTTGGCGACGCCATATTCCTGCTTCTCTTCGATGTCGGGGAGCTTCAGCGCCGTGGGCGGCGTGGCCGTGCCGTTGCCGGTCCAACCTTCGCGCGTTGCCGAAAAGCGCTCCTGGCGCGGATGGAACGCCAGATGCAACAGGCCTGCAATGGCGTGTTTCATCGGGCCGCCCTTCGCTGCGCCAAACGTCATCGCGAACGCGCCAACGCCGATCAGCACAGCGAAAAGCACAGCGAAGCCGCCCGACATCGCGCCGGCAGGCACCACCGTAAAGAGCGCCACGCCCAGCGCAAACGAACCGAGCAGCCACGGCAGCGTATTCCACGGACCGCGCGAGAGACGCGCGGGAACCTGTTTCGCGTGACGACGACGCCACACGAACACCGCGCCGATCAGCATGGCGAGCGCCGCGAGAAAGATCAGCTTGTCGAGCCACGGCGAATAGATCGCGAACCCGTAGTTGACGAACACGAGCGCAAGCGCCCCGATCGCACCGCCCGCCGTCGCGACGTGCGTCTTCGCGATATACGGGTCGCGCGCCACCACATGGTGCAGATCGACGAAATAACGCTTCGGTATGCTGAACAGCTTGCCGACGCCAACAGAGCCGGGCGAGGCGGCGCGCCCCACCCGCCAGAACGCGGCGCGCTTCGCGACCGCGAATGCAAGCCCCGCCATCGACATCCACAACAGCGCGGTAATGAGCCAGGTCGGATTCATGGTTCAGAAGTCCTTGGCGAGCCGCAGCGCGTCGTAAATCGCGCCGTGAATGTTGTGCAAGGAGATGCAGTCGCCCACGCGGAAGAGCAGGAAGCGGCCATCGCCGAGTTCTTCGGAAAGGCATGGCTGCGCCTCGGCCGCGAAAAGCTTGTGCACGTCCACCTGACCGCGATTGACCGATTCCGGCTTGAGCTTCCAGTACAAGGCGTCGTTCGGCGTGCTGCCGTTTTCGATCACCACCTGATCGACGGCACGCTCTTCCTGTTCCTCCGTATATTCGTTGCGCAGCACGGCGATCTTCTTGCCGTCTTCTTCGTATACGCGGTCGAGCCAGTAGTTCGGCGTATGAATCACGCCCTGTGCATAGAGCCGGCGATAGAAGATCGGGAACGTCGTGCCGCCCACGTCGTCGGCGACCTTGACATCGGGCGTGACGATTTCGACCTTCGAGCCGCGGCTCGAAATGAAGTCGGCAACGCCCGCGCCCGCATGCGTGCTCACGCCGTCGTACACGAGCACGTTCTGCTTTGGCTCGACCTTGCCGCTCAGGATGTCCCACGCGCTCACGGCCAGCCCTTCTTCCACGCCCCAGGCCGGAACCTGCTGCGTGAAGCTCGACCCGCCCGTTGCGAGCACGATGATGTCGGGCTTTTCCGCGAGGATCGTTTTCTCGTCGGCCGTGACGCCAAGGCGGCGATCTACGCCCAGGCGCTTCGTCTCCATGTCGAACCAGCGCACGATGCCCGCCATCTGCTCGCGCTGCGGCGCTTTCGCCGCAAGGAGGATCTGGCCGCCCACGGCGTCGTTCTTTTCGAATAGCACCACGTCGTGGCCGCGCAGCCGCGCCACGCGCGCCGCTTCCAGCCCCGCCGGGCCCGCGCCGACCACCACGACCTTGCGCTTGCGGCCGCGCGACTTTTCGATGACATGCGGCATGGTCGCTTCACGCGACGTGGCGGCATTCTGCACGCACAGCACGTCGAGCCCGTTGTACTGGCGGTCGATGCAATAGTTCGCGCCCACGCACTGCTTGATTTCGTCTTCGCGGCCGTCGCGGATCTTGATGACCATATGCGGGTCGGCGATCTGCGCGCGCGTCATGCCGACGAGATCGACCATGCCGCTCGCGAGCAAACGCTCGGCCTGGCCCGCGTCGCGAATGCTCTGCGCGTGCATCACGGGCAGCTTGACCACCGACTTGATGCCAGCCGCGAGATGCACGAACGGCTCGGGCGGCAACGCCATGGGCGGCATGCAGTTCGCGAGCGTGTTGTGCGTGTCCGCACCGGAGCCGATGACGCCGAGGTAGTCGATGAGGCCCGTTTCCGACATCGCCTGCGCGATGTCCTTCAGCTGCTCGTGATCGAGGCCGTCTTCATGGAATTCGTCGCCGCACATGCGCAGGCCGACGCAAAAGTCCTTGCCCACCGCCTCACGCACAGCCTTGAGCACTTCCACGCCAAAGCGCAGACGGTTTTCGAGCGAGCCGCCCCATTCGTCGGTGCGGAAGTTCGTGCGCGGACTCCAGAACTGATCGATCAGATGCTGGTGCGCGGCAGAAATTTCGATGCCGTCCATGCCCGCGTCTTTCACGCGCTTCGCAGCCGCCGCAAAGTCACTGATGATGCGACGGATTTCCTCCACCTCGATGATCTTCGCGTTGCCGCGGTGCACGGGTTCGCGCACGCCCGAAGGCGACATCAGATGCGGCCAATGCTCGCCGTGAAAGGCGGACCGACGGCCCATATGCGTGGCCTGGATCATGATCTTCGCGCCGTGGCGGTGCATGGCTTCGGCCAGACGCGCGAGCGGATCGATGATCTTGTCCGTCGCGAGGTTCACCGATTTCCACCAGCCCTGGGGACTGTCGATCGACACCGGGCTCGACCCGCCGCAGACGGCGAGACCCACGCCACCCTTGGCCTTTTCCTCGTAATAGCGGATATAGCGGTCGCCCGGCAAGCCGCCCGGCTCCGCATAGACCTCGGCGTGGGCCGTGCTGACGATGCGGTTGCGCAGCGTGAGCTGATTGAGCGTCAAGGGTTTGAACAAATTGGGGTAGCGCATCGCAGACGACCTCTGGTGTTCGTGTCTTTCGGTGAGTCCTGTATTACGGGGCGCGCGGCCGTTCAGGCGGCGATCGGCGAGACTTCGAATACGCAGTGCGCGTGGCCTTCGGCGGCGCATTGCACTTCCTTCGAGTGAGCGCGCGGCGCGTGCTGGCCGCCTTCCGTGGTGTCGTTCACCCAGTCCATCGCGCCTGCGAACCAGCCCGCGAACATGTAGCAGAGCTTGCCTTCCTTGCCCGGCTGCGCCAGCACGAACGACGAATGGCGCAATTCGATCTTCGCGCGCGCGGTGGCCGGGTCGGCTTCGCGGATCGTGAAGAGGCCCCAGCCGCGCTGCGAAAGGCGCTTCAGATAATGCTCGAACACGGCCATGCCGGTCATGCCGTGCTTTTCGGCTTCCTTCGCGCACCAGTGGTACGCCGACTTGTAGCCGGCCTTGTAGAGAATCTCGGCGTACGCGTCGCGGCCCAGCGCCTCTTCCACGGCGGTGTGATTGTTGGTGAAGAAGTGGCGCGGCACATACAGCATCGGCAGCGCGTCCGTGGTCCAGACGCCGGTGGCGGGATCGACATCGATCGGCAGTTGCGGTTGCATTTCGTGGTGCTCCAGTGACTTGGTGAGCTAACTTATTTAGGGTTTCTAATTGGTTACGATGGCCTTCCCGCATTCGACGGTCAGGCCTCGCGATCAACCGCCCCAGACTTCGCCGAACACGCGCATCCAGTTCTCGCCCATCACCTTCTTGATGCGCGTCTCGCTCCAGCCTGCCTTTTGCATGGCGGCGGTCAGATTCGGGAATTCGCCGATCGTGCGGATGCCTTCCGGATTCACCACCTTGCCGAAATTCGTGAGGCGGCGATAACGGCCCTTGTCGTGCGTGATCCAGTCGAAGAACTCGGTGCTGTAGCCTTGCGTGAAGTCCGTGCCAATGCCTACGCGGTCTTCGCCGATCAGATCGACCACGTATTCGATCGCTTCGATGTAATCCTCGACGGTCGAATCCGGGCCTTTCCTGAGGAACGGCGCGAACATGGTCACGCCGACGAAACCGTTGGCATCGGCAATCTCCTTCAATTGCTCGTCGGTCTTGTTGCGCGGATGCTCCTTGAGACCCGACGGGCAGCAGTGCGAATACGTCACTGGCTTCTTCGAGCAGGCAATCGCATCCGACGAAGTCTTTCCGCCCACGTGCGAAAGGTCGACCAGGATGCCCACGCGGTTCATTTCCTGAATCACTTCGCGCCCGTAGCCGGAGAGTCCGCCGTCCGGCTCATAGCAGCCCGTGCCCACGAGGTTTTGCGTGTTGTAGCAAAGCTGCACGACATTCACGCCGAGTTCCTTGAACACCTCGATATATCCGAGGTTGTCCTCGAAGGCATACGAGTTCTGGAAGCCGAAGATAATGCCCGTCTTGTTCTCTTTCTTCGCGCGCAGAATGTCGTCGGTCGTGCGCACGAGCGTGAGGATCTCGCTGTACTCGCGAATCTGCTGCTTCATAAGCGCGATGTTGTCGACGGTCTTCTGGAAGTCTTCCCACACGGAAACCGTGCAGTTGACGGCGGTGACGCCGCCCTTGCGCATGTCTTCGAACACCGAGCGCTCGAACTTCGAAATATTCAGGCCGTCGATGATGATGCTGTTGTCGTGCAGAGTGCTCATTAGCCGCTCCGGAACTCGCGAATGAAATTGAAAGTGTGTGGTGTGAGGAATCAGGCTTGCGTATAGATCGGGAAGCGTTCGCACAGCGCGAAGATCTCGCGGCGCACGCGCTGCTCGGTGGCGGCATCGCCTTCGGGATGCATGCGCAGTGAATCGAACACTTCGAGAATCAGGCGACCGATCTCGCGGAACTCGTTCACGCCAAAGCCGCGCGTGGTGCCCGCGGGCGTGCCGAGGCGAATGCCCGAGGTGACCGTGGGCTTTTCGGCGTCGAACGGAATGCCGTTCTTGTTGCAGGTGATGCCGGCGCGCTCCAGCGCCTGCTCGACCTGATTGCCCTTGAGGCCCTTGGGTCGCAGATCGACGAGCAGCAAGTGGTTGTCGGTGCCGCCCGTCACGAGATCCACGCCGCCCGCTTTCAGCACCTCGCCCAGCGCCTTCGCATTGGCGAGCACGCTGTCGATATAGGTCTTGAAGCTCGCGTCGAGCGCTTCACCGAACGCCACGGCCTTGCCCGCAATGACATGCATGAGCGGGCCGCCTTGCAGACCGGGGAACACAGCCGAATTGATCTTCTTCGCGATCTCTTCGTCGTTGGTCAACACGAAGCCGCCGCGCGGGCCGCGCAGCGTCTTGTGCGTGGTGGAGGTGACGACGTGCGCGTGCTCGACCGGGTTCTGGTGACGCCCCGCCGCGATGATGCCCGCGATATGCGCCATGTCGACCATGAGCTTCGCGCCGACCGAGTCGGCGATGTCGCGAAAACGGGCGAAGTCGAGCGCGCGCGGATAGGCGGAGAAGCCCGCGATGATGAGGCTCGGCTTGTGCTGATGCGCGAGTTCCTCAACCTGGTCGTAGTCAATCAGCATGGTTTCGCGATTCACGCCGTACTGCACGGCGTTGAACCACTTGCCGGAAAGCGCAGGCTTCGCGCCGTGCGTGAGGTGGCCGCCTGCGTCGAGCGACATGCCGAGCATCGTGTCGCCAGGCTTGGCGAGCGCGAGCATGACCGAGCCGTTGGCCTGCGCGCCTGAATGCGGTTGCACGTTGGCGAAACCGGCATTGAACAGCTGCTTGATGCGGCTGATGGCGAGCGCTTCCACCTCGTCGGCGAATTCGCAACCGCCGTAGTAACGCTTGCCCGGATAGCCTTCCGCGTACTTGTTGGTCAGCACCGAGCCTTGCGCCTCGAGCACGGCGCGCGACACGATGTTTTCCGACGCGATCATTTCGACCTGCGACTGCTGCCGCTCGAGTTCTTTCAGGATGCTGCCGCGGACGGCTGAATCGCGTTGCGCCAGCGTTTGCGAAAAGAAAGGTTGAGTGTTCGACATAAGGCTTCCGTGACGATGAATGAAGGACTTCCTGCAATGCTAGAGGCCCCGTCGCGGCTGGCTTTACGTGGTTTAAGCGGCTGGGGACCGACGGTTCTATTCTTGTCGTTCGAAATGGCGCTCAACGTCGAAATTCAGACGCGTTCTTTTCCTTTTCCGCCATTCGCGTCCAATTTTCACAAGTGGCCCCGGCTGCGGCGGCCCGCTTGCGGTGCATGGCGCCCCATGTTTCCCGATCCAAATCATTTATCGGGCATCGCAGTGCACCAATCCCGCACCCTCGTCCTTTTTCCCGCCTGGCTTTTTTGTCCAGATGACTCAGGGTTTTGCCGCATGGCACAC
This sequence comes from Paraburkholderia acidiphila, assembly GCF_009789655.1. Taxonomy (GTDB): domain Bacteria; phylum Pseudomonadota; class Gammaproteobacteria; order Burkholderiales; family Burkholderiaceae; genus Paraburkholderia; species Paraburkholderia acidiphila. The sequence goes on along the minus strand of NZ_CP046910.1, from coordinate 933,564 downwards.
TGGACCCGCCAAATTCGAAAATTGCGGTAGCGTAGCCGCCCCCCGGCCCCACCGGGCCTCCATTGGGCATCAGGCTGCCGATCACAAGGAATCGTCCCCCATGCTGCCGGATCGCACAGCGTCGTTAGCGCACTTCGCGTTCATGCCGCTGCCCGACTTCACGATGATCGCGTTCACGAACGCCATCGAAGTCCTTCGTATGGCTAACTACCTGAGCGGTCAGCCGCTTTACAGATGGTCGATCATCAGCCCGGAGGGCGGTCCAGTCACGTCGAGCAACGGGCTGTCCATCGACACAGGGCCGGCCGAATGCGTGGGGCAACCCGATATTGTGTTCGTTTGCGGCGGCATTGACGTGCAGCGCGCCACCACGGCCGCGCATCTCAATGCCTTGCGCCGCTTTGCGCGCATGGGTGTCGCGCTGGGCAGTCTTTGCACGGGGACCTATGCGCTCGCGAAGTCCGGGCTGCTGGCCGGGTATGCGTGTGCGATCCACTGGGAGAACATGTCGGCGCTGAAGGAAGAGTTTCCGTCCACGCGGTTTCTCAAGGAGCTGTTCGTGATCGACCGCGATCGTGTGACTTGCACGGGTGGGGTCGCGCCGCTCGACATGATGCTGCACCTCATCACGGCGCGTGTGGGTACTGCTCGCGTGACGCAGATTGCCGAGCAGTTTGTGGTCGAGCATGTGCGCGATACTTCGGCTCAGCAGCGTATGCCACTCGTTGCTCGGCTTGGGTCAGCGAACAAGTCGCTCTTCGAGGTGATCTCCCTTATGGAGAACAATATCGAAGAGCCGCTTTCGCGTGAGGAACTCGCGCGGCTCGCGAATATGTCGCAGCGGCAGTTGCAGCGGCTCTTTCATGAGCATCTTGGCATGACGCCTACGCATTACTATTTGACGCTAAGGCTGCGGCGTGCGCGCGAGCTGCTGCTGCAGACCGATATGTCGATTATGCAGATTACGATGGCTTGCGGGTTTCAGTCGGCTTGTCACTTTAGCAAGAGCTATCGGGATGCGTTTGGAAATGCGCCTACCGGGGAGCGGAGGAAGCGCGTCGCGCCGCTTTCCGGGGTGGATACGCCTTCGGCTGGTGCTCTTGGGGTGCCTGCTGTTACTGTCCACGTTTGAAACTTGTTTTCGCGGTGGTGCTTCATGCGTTGCCCCTGTGCGGGGCGGCACCTACTTTTCGTTGCAGCGGCAAAGAAAAGTAGGCAAAAGAAAGCCGCTCACACCGCTAATGCCTGCCACCGTTCACCTCGCACCGCCCCACTCGAATGGCTCCGGAGCGTCTGTCACCTCGCACCATTCCCGTTAGTGACAAAGGGCTCATCCGTTCCCGCTGCTCGCTACGCGCGCAGCGGCCGGGTCTGCAAGGGACACCGGAGACCGAGGGTAGCAAGCGCATTCGCAAGAACTTACGCGCCCCAACGGTTTTGGGTTATGCCCTTCGGGGCGCGTAGCGCCGCCGGAAGGATGAGCGCCTTGTCACTTAGTTAAGTGGTGCGAGGTGACAGACGCTCCGGAGCCATTCAAGTGGGGTGGTGCGGGGTGAACGGTGGCAGGCGCTGGCGGTTTGAGCGGCTTTCTTTTGCCTACTTTTCTTTGCCGCTGCAAAGAAAAGTAGGTGCCGCCCCGCACAGGGGCAACGCTTGAACCACCACCGCGAAAACAAGCAAAGCCCAAACCGCCAGGAACTGGCGACAAAAACCTAAGCCGCCAACAACCCATGCGGATCAATCACAAACTTCCGCGGCGCGCCGCCATCAAACTTCTTATAGCCGTCAGGCGCCTCATCAAGCGATATCACAGAAACATTAACGATTTTGGCAATCGGCAACCGATCAAACAAAATCGCCTGCATGAGATTGCGGTTGTACTTCAGCACGGGCGTTTGCCCAGTATGAAACGTATGCGACTTGGCCCACCCAAGCCCAAAGCGGATGCTTAGACTCCCATGCTGCGCAGCCACGTCACGCGCACCCGGATCGTCGGTCACATAAAGCCCAGGAATACCAATCATCCCTGCGGGCCGCGTAATCTCCATCAACGAATTGAGCACCGTAGCCGGCGCCTCCTCCGAGTGCCCAGAAGCGCCATGCCCGTGCGCTTCAAAACCCACACAATCCACCGCGCAATCGATCTCCGGCTTGCCAAGAATCTGTTCGATCTGCTCGCCGAGCGTCGCGTCCTTCGAAAGATCAACGACTTCGAACCCCATCGCCTTCGCATGAGCAAGACGCTCCGCATTGATGTCGCCAACGATCGTGCAGGCCGCGCCAAGCAGCCGCGCCGATGCCGCCGCCGCCATCCCCACCGGCCCCGCCCCTGCGATATAAACGGTCGAGCCCGGCTTCACTCCCGCCGTCACCGCGCCGTGATAGCCCGTAGGCAGAATATCGGAGAGACATGTTAGATCGCGGATCTTCGACATCGCCTGATCGCGGTCCGGGAACTTCAGCAGGTTGAAATCGGCATACGGCACGAGCACATATTCGGCCTGGCCGCCAATCCAGCCGCCCATGTCGACATAGCCATAAGCACCGCCCGCGCGTGACGGATTCACGTTCAGACAAACGCCCGTGTGCTGCTCGCGGCACATCGCACAGCGCCCGCACGCCACATTGAACGGCACAGAAACGAGGTCGCCGATCCTCAGCGTTTCGACGTCGTTGCCCACTTCCACCACTTCGCCCGTGATCTCGTGGCCCAGCACAAGACCGATCGGCGCCGTCGTACGCCCGCGCACCATATGCTGGTCCGAGCCGCAGATGTTCGTGCTGACCACCTTGAGAATGACGCCATGGCCAATCGAGCGTCCGCTCGGATCGACCATCTTCGGATACGCGATATTCTGCACCTCGACCTTGCCCGGACCTTGATACACGACGCCTCGATTACCGCTCATCTCGCTGTCTCCTGTTCGATGCAGCTCGCAACGCTGCTCACTAGATAGCGTTGCCTCGCGCGGGCTTTCGCGTGAGGTAACGATGCTTCGAGGTTAGCCTGCCCGCCACATACGACGATGTGCAAAAAACGACGCGCCTTTGCCCGGCGCCGACATCGGGCTAGGCGTGCTGCCCACCCCCATCAACCCGAATCCACTGGCGATAGTCGGCGCGTGTCCAGTCGAGCGCCACGCCCACGCGCCGCGTGCCCGGCCGGATCTTCGGCTTGTGCACCGCGAGCCTCAACGTTTCCAGCGCGGGCCATTCGCGAAACGAAAACGCCGCCATGTCCGCCACCAGCGTTTCGAGCAGCCGCGTGTGCGGCTTGTGCACAAGAAAGTCCGCAAGGCGAGTGCAATAGCCGTCGTAGTCGATCCAGTCGCCCGCTTCACCCTGTGCGCTCTTTTCTCGCGGCATGCAGCGATAGCCGAGCTGTGCGTCGATCACGAGCGGCTGCGGCGCGCCGTGCTCGTGCGGATAAATACCGATGCGCGCCGGCACGCTCAACGCTTCGACGAACACGCTCCAGCCGCGTCCGCGTGACTCGTCGTGCGGGCTGAGCGCACCGATTGCACCGATCGCACCCAGCACGCCGGAAGCGGGTTCGAACGCCGCGTCGACGATCTTCATGGCGCGACCGACGCCGCGGCGTCGACCATAATGCGGCAGAAATAATCGGCGAAACTGCGGCGCACGACGATTTCGAAGCGGTCGTCGCCGGTCGGAATCAGCACGATCGATGCCTTGAAATACACGCTCTGCGCGCATTGCCCCGGCTTGAAGCCGCGCGGATGCAGATCGAGCGGACAGCCGCGCGAGAGCACATCGCGCGCTCGCGTGCCTTCGATCTCGATCACGGTGCTGCCGCTGCCGATGTCCACGGCCGCTGCATACGTTTCGCCGAGCACGGCGGTGAGCTTCGCTTCGAGCATGCCGGTTTGCACCGGTGCGAGCGAACGCACGAGCCATTCGTCGGGCCCGAGCCCGAGCACGTCGTAATGGTCGCTGCGCGCGACGGTGTTCGGCGCGGCAGGCGGCTCGCAGCCCACTACGCTTGCGAACGCCGCGACGAAGGCCGGATCGCTCAATTCGCCGCGCACGTTCACGAGGTCGCGGAACGGCAGCTCACGCATGGCGAACGCCTTCGAGGCGCGCCCCTCCTGCGCCTTCATCAGATCCGCTGCGCCGACGAGCGGCGACTCGAGGCGCACGCCAACAATGCGCTCCGCGACCGGCAGGGGCTCTTTCGTTTCATTCAACATGCTGACGCACTCCTTCCGTGTCGTAGAAAATCGGGCTCGCGATCTGCGCGCTGACGCGCCGGCCATCGGCCATGGGGATCACCACGCGCTCGCCCATCTTGTTCAAGCCGCCCTTCACGACCGCGAGCGCGATGGAACGCTGGAGGATCGGGCTGTAATAGCTCGACGTGACATGGCCGATCATCTGCGTCGTGCCATCGGGCCGCGCCTGCGCGTCGGGTGCGACGATCTGGCCGCCTTCTGGCAACACGTATTGCGCGTCGTCCGTTAGCAGTCCGACGAACTGCTTGCGGTTTTCCTTCGCGGTGTCCGAGCGCTTGAGCGAGCGGCGGCCGAGAAAATCCTTCGTCTGCGAGACGAGTCCGCCCATGCCGAGGTCGAATGGCGTAACCGACCCGTCCGTATCCTGGCCCACGATGATGTAACCCTTCTCCGCACGCAATACGTGCATCGTTTCCGTGCCGTACGGCGTGATGTCAAATTCGGCGCCCGCTTCCATCAATGCTTCCCACACGGCGCGGCCCGCGTTGGCCGGCACGTTCACCTCATAGGCCAGTTCGCCCGAGAAGCTGATGCGCATGACGCGAGACTTCACCCCGGCGACCGTGCCATTGCGATACGACATGAACGGGAATGCGACGTTGTCGAAGTCGATGTCCTTGCACACCTTCTGCAGCACCTTGCGGCTCTTCGGGCCGACCACGGCGAACGTCGCCCAATGATCGGTGACAGAAGCCAGGCGCACCTTCATATCGGGCCATTCGGTCTGCAGCCAGCGCTCGAGCCACGTGAGCACGCGCGCGGCGCCGCCCGTCGTGGTGGTCATCATGTAGTGCTGCGGGCCAAGTCGCACCGTCACGCCGTCGTCGAACACCATGCCGTTTTCATCGAGCATCAGGCCATAACGGCACTTGCCCACTTCGAGCTTGAGCCACGGGTTCGTGTACACCCAGTTGAGCAGCTTCGCGGCGTCCGGGCCTTGAATATCGATCTTGCCGAGCGTGGAAGCATCGAGAATGCCGACGCTGTTGCGCACCGCGAGACACTCGCGCTTCACGGCTGCGTGCAGATCCTCGCCGCTCTTCGGGTAGTACCAAGGGCGCTTCCGGTTGCCCACGTCCTCGAACGCCGCGCCATGCTGCACGTGCCATTCGTGAATGCAGGTCTTGCGGATCGGGTCGAGCATGTCGCCGAGTTCGCGCCCCGCGAACGTGCCGAACGTGACGGGCGTGTAGTTCGGGCGGAACGTCGTCGTGCCGGTTTCGGGAATCGTCTTGCCGAGCGCGCTGGCGAGAATCGCCATGCCGTTGATATTGCCGAGCTTGCCCTGGTCGGTGCCGAAACCCATGGCCGTATAGCGCTTCACGTGCTCGACCGACTCGAAGCCTTCGCGCGCGGCGAGCAGAATGTCCGCTGCCGAAACGTCGTTCTGGAAGTCGACGAACTGCTTGGGCCCGCGCGCCGCGTCCTTGCGGCTGCCTACCAGCCACAGCGCCTCCAGCGGCGTTTCTGCAAGCTCGGCGGCCTTCGGCACGATGGGCCGCTTGAACGGCAGGGCGAGCGACTTCACCGCGTCAATGCCGCCGTCCACGCCCTGCGTGAGCGCGCGGGCCAGGCCGAATTCGCCCACCGCCGCGCCAACGCTCACTTCTTCCTGCACGCGCTTGCCCGGCATGAAGCACGCCTTCGCGTCACTCCAGTGCGCCTTGCCGCCCGACTGCGCGAACAGGTGCAGCACGGGGCTGAAGCCGCCCGACACCGCAACGAGATCGCAGGCGAGCGTGCCTTGCGGCGCGCCGGTCTGGCCGTTCGCGTAGCCGACCACCTCGACCGAACTCACGCGCTGCTTGCCATGCGCGCAGTTGATGGCCGCGTTGTACATCACTTTCACGCCCTGGCGGCGCGCGGCGGCCTGCAATGCACCGTCGCCCTGCGAGCGCGAATCGATCACCGTGACGCTCGCGCCGCATGCCTTCAGGTCGAGCGCGCAGCGATAGCCCGCGTCGTTGTTCGTGAACACGACCGCATTGCGGCCCGGCAGCACCCCATAGCGCTGGATATACGTCGATACCGCCGAGGCCATCATGATGCCCGGCAGATCGTTGTTGCCGAACACGATGGGACGCTCGTGCGCACCGGTCGCGAGAATCACGCGCTTCGCGCGGATCTTCCACAGCAGCTCGCGCGTACCCTGACGCGTGGAAACCGGCAGATGCTCCGTCAAACGCTGGGTGACGGTCACGAGATTGTGATCCTGATAGCCGAAAGCCGTGCTGCGCGACAGAATTTTCACGTCGGGCATCTGCTTGAGTTCGGCTTCGATCTTCTCGACCCAGTGCAATGCGGGGCGACCGTCGATATCGGCCTTGCACGACAGCAGGCTGCCGCCCAGTTCGCGCTGGTCGTCCACGAGAATCACGCGTGCGCCGCTCGCGCCCGCCGTATGCGCCGCCGCGAGACCCGCGGGCCCGCCGCCGACCACGAGCACGTCGCAATGCGCGAAGCATTTGTCGTAGCGGTCGGCATCGCGCACTTCGGGCGCCTTGCCGAGGCCCGCGGCGTCGCGAATCTTTTCTTCGTATTTCGGCCACCATTTGCGCGGCCACATGAAGGTCTTGTAGTAAAAGCCCGCCGGCAAAAAGCGCGAGAATTTCTGGTTGATCGCCATGCGATCGTTTTCGAGGCTAGGCTCGGCGTTCACGCTCGTCGCAATGAGCCCCTGGTAAAGCTCGACTTCGGTCGCGCGCGCATTGGGCACCGTATGCGCGCCGCGCTCCAGTTGCACGATGGCATTGGGCTCGGCCACGTCCGCCGTCATGATGCCGCGCGGACGATGGTACTTGAAGCTGCGCGCGACGAAATGCACGTCGTTGGCAAGCAGCGCGGAGGCGAGCGTGTCACCCTGGAAGCCTTGATACGTGCGGCCGTTGAACGTGAAGTTCAGCGGGATCGCGCGGTTGACGCGCCCACCGGCGCCGAGACGGTTCTTCTGGCTCATTGCTGCGTGCTCCCTTGCTTGTTGCCTTGCGCTTCATTTACCGCGTTGGCCGCGCCGAAAGTCTCGTAACTCTGAATCTCGTAGGTAACGGTGTCGCGCGTCGCCTTGAACCAGCGGCGGCAGCCCTGCGCGTGCAGCCACTGCTCCTTATGCACGCCGCGCGGGTTGTGACGCATGAAGAGGTAGTCGCCCCATTGCGCATCGGTGAGATTGTCAGTCTCGAGCGGACGCGCGATGTCGGCTTCGCCGCCGCAGGTGAACTCGATTTCGGCGCGGGGACCGCACCACGGACATTCGATCAGCAACATGGTGTGGTCTCCTTTAGTGCGCGACGGCGGCGGCGCCGTGTTCGTCGATCAGATGGCCGGTATAGAAGCGGTCCAGCGAGAACGGCGCGTTCAGCGGATGCGGTTCGTCCTTCGCAATGGTGTGCGCGAACACCCAGCCCGAGCCCGGTGTCGCCTTGAAGCCGCCGGTGCCCCAGCCGCAGTTGAAATAGAGACCCTTTACATCGGTCTTGCTGATGATCGGGCAGGCGTCCGGCGAGACATCGACAATGCCGCCCCACTGCCGGTTCATACGCACGCGGGAGAACACCGGGAACATTTCGACGATGGCCTGCAGCGTGCCTTCGATGATGTGGAAGCTGCCGCGCTGCCCAAAGCCTGTGTACTGGTCCACGCCCGCGCCAATCACGAGATCGCCCTTGTCGGACTGGCTGATATAGGCGTGCACCGCGTTCGACATGATGACGGTGTTCACCACCGGCTTGATCGGCTCCGAAACCAGCGCCTGCAGCGGGTGGCTTTCGAGCGGCAGACGCACGCCTGCCATGTCCGCGAGCGTCGTCGTGTTGCCCGCCGCCACGACAGCGACCTTCTTCGCCTTGATGAAACCCTTCGACGTATCCACGCCCGTCACGCGCGCCCCGTCGCGGCGAATACCCGTTACCTGGCAGTTCTGGATAATGTCCACGCCGTGCTGGTCCGCGCCGCGCGCGAAGCCCCATGCCACGGCATCGTGACGCGCCACGCCCGCGCGGCGCTGGATCGACGCGCCCAGCACGGGGTAGCGGCTATTCAGGTTGATGGTCGGCTCGATTTCCTTGATCTGCTCGGGCGTGAGGAATTCGGCGTCCACGCCGTTCAGGCGGTTCGCGTTCACGCGGCGCTCGGTGTCGCGCACGTCCTGCAGCGTGTGCGCGAGATTCATCACGCCGCGCTGGCTGAACATCACGTTGTAGTTGAGGTCCTGCGAGAGCCCTTCCCAGAGCTTCATGGCCTTTTCATAGAGCGCCGCCGACTCGTCCCACAGATAGTTCGAGCGCACGATGGTCGTATTGCGCGCCGTATTGCCGCCGCCGATCCACCCCTTCTCCAGAATCGCGACGTTCTTCACGCCGTGTTCTTTCGCGAGGTAATAGGCCGTTGCGAGACCATGCCCGCCGCCGCCGACGATCACCACGTCGTACTCCTTTTTCGGCTCCGGGCTTCTCCACTGCCGCTCCCAGTTCTCGTGATACGACAACCCGTTGCGGAACAGACTGAATATCGAATAGCGGCTCATCTCGCAGACCCCTTGTTGCGCGTTACCATTAGCTTCCGTTAGCACTCGATGACGTTCACGGCGAGACCACCGCGCGACGTCTCCTTGTATTTCGTCTTCATGTCGGCGCCCGTCTCGCGCATCGTCTTGATGACGTTATCGAGCGTGACGTAGTGCTCGCCGTTGCCCTTGAGCGCCATGCGCGCGGCATTGATCGCCTTGATCGCGCCCATCGCGTTGCGCTCGATGCACGGAATCTGCACGAGGCCGCCCACCGGGTCGCAGGTCATGCCGAGGTTGTGTTCCATGCCGATTTCGGCGGCGTTCTCCACCTGGCGAGGCATCCCGCCCATCACGGCTGCGAGCGCCGCTGCCGCCATCGAGCACGCCACACCCACTTCGCCCTGGCAGCCCACTTCCGCGCCCGAAATCGATGCCGTTTCCTTGTAGATGATGCCGATGGCCGCCGCGGTGAGCAGGAAGTTGGCGATGCCGTCTTCGTTTGCGCCCGCAACGAACTTCACATAGTAGTGCAACACAGCGGGAATCACGCCCGCCGCGCCGTTCGTCGGCGCCGTGACGACGCGGCCGCCCGCCGCGTTTTCCTCGTTCACGGCCATCGCGTAGAGGTTGACCCAGTCGAGCATGGAAAGCGGATCGCGCAGCGACTCTTCCGAGCGCGAACGCAGATGCACCGAGAGATCGGCGGCGCGGCGCTTCACCTGCATCGGGCCGGGCAACTCGCCGTGCATCTTGCAGCCGCGCTCCACGCAGGCGGCCATCGCGCGCCAGATCGTGAGCAGCCCTTCACGCACGTCTTGCGGCGAACGTGCTGCACACTCATTAGCCAAAGTGACTTCGGCGATCGAACGCCCGCTCTCGTTGCACACGCGCAGCAGATCGTCGCCCGTGCGGAACGGATACGGCACGTCGCGTCCGCTGCGCACGCCATTGACGCGGTCGCCGTCGCGGTTCACGACGAAGCCGCCGCCGACCGAGTAGTACTCCTTTTCAACGAGCAGCTGGCCGTTTTCGTCGAAGGCCTGAAAGCGCATGCCGTTCGGATGCAGCGTGTTCGCGCCGCCCATCGTCTTGCGAAAGAAGCCGATGCATTCCTTCTCGTCGAAGCGGACGGCCTGCTTGCCGAGCAGCACGAGCGTCTTCTCGCGGCGAATGGCGGCGAGGCGCGGCTCGATCTGGTCGGGATCGACCGAGTCGGGCAGATTGCCTTCGAGGCCGAGCAGCACGGCCTTGTCCGTGCCGTGGCCCTTGCCCGTCGCGCCGAGCGAGCCGTAAAGCTCGACTTTGACGCGGCGCACAAACGCGAGCAGATTGGCGTCCTCGATATGGGACGCGAAGCGGCACGCAGCGACCATCGGGCCGACCGTATGCGAGCTGGACGGACCGATTCCGATCTTGAACAGGTCGAAAACGCTGACGTTCATCTGACTTCCCTTCGCGCTGAGCGCATGGATGAGCTTGAGTGCAAGTAGACCAAAGAGGCCGCATCAGTCGATAGAACAAAAACGCCATCGCCGTTGGACAGCCCCGCCAGACGGGGCTTCGGGCGTCTCCGGCGGACGTTGTGCCGGGGTTGCACTGCGGGTTTTCCCGATGTTTTGCAACGAGAAAACGCCCGCCCGGCGCTCACTCAGAACGAATGCCGCAAGCCCACGCGTACATCGGCCTGCGTGGTGGTCGAAGAAGGCGTGAAGCTGTAGCCGATCACCGCGTCCACCCCTTGCGAAGCCTTGAGCCAGTCGCCCGAGAGATAGACGTCCGTGGTCTTCGAAAGCAGGTAATGCAGGCCCGCCGAGAGCTGGTTCCAATGGTGACCGTCGAAGTGCGTGTACTGGTAGCCGCCCGCCACGCTGAACGCGGGCGTGACCTGCCAGTTCGCGCCGCCCTCGCCCACCTGCATGTGCTCGCTCTCGCCGAACGCCTTGATCTGCGTGTACGTGAAAGCGGCCATCAACGTGACGTCGCCGATGGCGTAGCTCGCGCCCGTGCCGAAGGTCGCCTGCTTGTCCACGGGGAACGGCGTTTCGCTATAGAGCGAGCTGACCGCGCCCGTGGCCGGATCGACGCTGACGGTGGGCCTGCCGAAGAACGTGCGCACGCCGATCATGTTGTATGGATCGAACGCGTAAATGCCCGATGGGTTGTTGAGTTGGGTGTAGGCAGCGCCCATCGCGAACGGGCCGTTCTGGTACTGCGCGCCCGCGCTCCAGGCGCTGCCGGTGTGAAAGTCGCCGGGCGTGTTGCTGAACGAGTACATGCCGCCGAACTGGAATCCGCCGAACGTGTTCGACATGAACTTCACGGCATTCGGCAGATGGTCGCCGTTCATGCGGTCGAAGTCGCCCTGGTTGATCGCGTAGCCGCTCGCCCACGCCGTGACGTTGTAGAGGTACACGAACTCCTGCGTCATGTCGGCCTGATTGCCGAACGTGAGCGTGCCCCAATCGTTCTGGAGTCCGACATAAGCGAGGCGGCCGAAAAGCGAGCCGCCGTTGGCGATCTGCCCATTGCCGAGGTGAAAGCCGCTCTCCAGCTGGAACACGGCCTTCAACCCGCCGCCGAGATCCTCGGTGCCCTTGAGCCCCCAGCGGTTGGCCTGCGCAATGCCGTCGTCGAATTTGACTTGATGCGAGCCGCCCGCATTGCTCACATACGTCACGCCCGCGTCGATGATTCCGTACAGCGTGACGCTGCTTTGGGCATGGCTTGCGGTCGAGACAGCGCTCAATGCCATCGCGATGCCGCTCAGTGCCACCGCATTCGGTTTTCTCATGGTGTCGGGTCTCTCTTGTCTGGCGATACAGGTTGTCGGTCCGCACAGAAAACGCGTGGCGCCTTGCGCGGTGGATCAAAACGTACAAGTCCAAATCTCGACCGACTTGCGCAGACACGACACGCGCTGGCGCTAACGCGACACGCCCGCAGCGGAAAAAGCCCTGAAAAACAGGCGCAATCCTTTATGTGGCGGGCCTCGCGAGGGGTTCCGGAGATGCAATCATCGGTAATCCGACGCGGACTTTGTAAAATCCGCCGATCCCGCCGTTTCTACGTTTTTATTGATTGAACATTCAATAAAAAATACCTAGAGTGGAAGCCTTCCCGCATTGCCCGGAGTCCCCATGCCCAAGATCGGAATGCGCGACGTGCGTCGCGCGCAACTCATCGACGCCACGCTGCAATCGATCGACCAGTCGGGGCTCTCGGGCACGACGCTAGCCACCGTCGCGCAGCACGCGAAGATCTCCACCGGCATCGTCAGTCACTATTTCGGCGGCAAGGACGGCCTGCTCGAAGCCACCATGCGCCACGTGCTGCACGACCTCTGGGAGGCCACGGTGCGGCGGCGCCTCGCCGCGAAAGACGAACCGCGCGCCCGCCTTCGCGCCATCGTTGCGGCCAACTTCGACGTTTCGCAGGTGAACTCGCCCGTCATGAAGACGTGGCTCGCGTTCTGGGCCGAGAGCATGCATCAGCCCGCGCTGCGCCGGCTGCAGCGCGTCAACACGCGGCGGCTGCATTCGAACCTCTGCGCGGAGTTCGAGAAGGTGCTGCCGGGCGCTACGGCCCGACGCGCCGCGAGCGGTCTCGCCGCGCTGATCGACGGCCTCTGGCTGCGGGGCGCGCTCACGGGCGAACCGTTCGACACGAAGGCCGCGCTGCGCGTGGCCAACGACTACATCGACCTGCTGCTCGAAGCGCGCGCGAAGCCGCGCTCAGGCAAGTCGGCCAAATAACCCGGCCCGGAGCCAATCGATGTCCCTCTTTCCCCTGCAACGCCTCTTTATCGACGGCGCCTACACCGACGCCACCAGCGGCGAAACCTTCGACAGCTACGATCCCGCCACCTGCACGAGGCTCGCCACCGTGCAGCATGCGAGTCCCGCCGACATCGACCGTGCGGTGCAATCGGCACGCGCCGGCCAACGCGTCTGGGCGGCCATGACCGCGATGCAGCGCTCGCGCGTTCTGCGGCGCGCGGTCGAGTTGCTGCGCGAGCGCAACGACGAGCTCGCGGCGCTCGAAACCCGCGACACGGGCAAGCCCATCGCCGAAACGCGCAGCGTGGACATCGTCACCGGCGCGGACGTGATCGAGTACTACGCGGGCCTCGCGCCCGCACTCGAAGGTCAGCAGATTCCGCTGCGCGAAAGCTCGTTCGTCTACACGCGGCGCGAGCCGCTGGGCGTCACGGCAGGCATTGGCGCGTGGAATTACCCGTTGCAGATCGCCTGCTGGAAGTCGGCGCCTGCGCTTGCGGCAGGCAACGCGATGATCTTCAAGCCGAGCGAGATCACCCCGCTTTCGGCCTCGAAGCTCGCCGAGATTTATATCGAGGCAGGCGTGCCGCCGGGCGTGTTCAACGTGGTCCACGGCGACGGCCGCGTGGGGGCCATGCTGAGCGTGCATCCCGGCATCGAGAAGATTTCGTTTACGGGCGGCGTCGAAACGGGCAAGAAAGTCATGGCGGCCGCGGGCGGCTCCACGCTCAAGGAAGTCACGATGGAACTGGGCGGCAAGTCGCCGCTCATCGTCTTCGAAGACGCCGACCTCGACCGCGCCGCCGATATCGCCGTGACCGCCAACTTCTTCAGCGCGGGCCAGGTGTGCACCAACGCCACGCGCGTGTTCGTCCATCAATCGGTGATTGCCGCGTTCGAAGCGCGCGTGCTCGAACGCGTTCAGCGTATTCGCGTAGGCCATCCCGCCGATCCCGCCACCAACTTCGGGCCGCTCGCGAACGCCGCGCAACTCGACAAGGTGCTCGGCTATATCGAGAGCGGCAAGCGCGAAGGCGCACGGCTGATCGCGGGCGGAGCGCGCCTCACGGATGGCGATTTCGCGCGCGGCCAATACGTGCAGCCCACCGTGTTTTCCGGCTGCCGCGACGACATGCGCATCGTGCAGGAAGAGATTTTCGGCCCGGTGATGAGCATTCTCGCCTTCGCCAACGAAGCCGAAGTGATCGCGCGCGCCAACGAATCGCTTTATGGTCTCGCCGCCGGTGTCGTGACCGAAAGCCTTTCGCGCGCGCACCACGTGATTCATCGGCTCGAAGCCGGCATCTGCTGGATCAACACGTGGGGCGAGTCCCCCGCCGAAATGCCCGTGGGCGGCTACAAGCAGTCGGGCGTGGGCCGCGAGAACGGCATCACGACGCTCGAACACTACACGCGCATCAAATCCGTCCAGGTCGAACTGGGACCGTATCAGCCCGTTTTCTGAGGGAGTCCTGCATGGCAGCGCAAGAGTACGACTACATCATCATTGGCGCGGGGTCGGCGGGCAATGTGCTCGCCGCGCGCCTCACCGAAGATCGCGATGCGACGGTGCTGCTGCTCGAAGCGGGCGGCCCCGACTACCGCTTCGATTTCCGCACGCAGATGCCCGCGGCGCTCGCCTACCCGTTGCAAGGCCGGCGCTACAACTGGGCCTACGAAACCGACCCCGAGCCGCACATGAACAACCGGCGCATGGAATGCGGGCGCGGCAAGGGGCTGGGCGGGTCGTCGCTCATCAACGGCATGTGCTATATCCGCGGCAATGCGCTAGATTACGACGGCTGGGCCGAGCGCGAAGGCCTTGCAAACTGGAGCTATCTGGACTGCCTGCCCTATTTCCGCAAAGCCGAAACGCGCGACATCGGCGCGAACGATTATCACGGCGGCGAAGGTCCCGTTCACGTGACGACGAGCAAGCCGGGCGTGAACCCGCTCTTCGAAGCGATGATCGAGGCTGGCGTGCAGGCAGGCTACGCCCGCACCGACGATCTCAACGGCTACCGCCAGGAAGGCTTCGGTCCGATGGATCGCACGGTGACCGCCAAAGGCCGGCGCGCGAGCACCGCGCGCGGCTATCTGGATCAGGCCAGGCATCGACCTAACATCGACATCGTCACGCACGCGGTAACGGACCGCATTCTGTTCAGCGGCAAGCGGGCGTGCGGTGTCGTCTTCCTCGACGGGCCCGCGCGCGTGACCCGCTATGCGCGCCGTGAAGTGCTGCTGTGCGCGGGCGCGATCGCCTCGCCGCAAATTCTGCAGCGCTCGGGCATCGGTCCGGGTGCGTGGCTGCGCGAACTGGACATCCCCGTTGTGCTCGATCTGCCGGGCGTGGGTCAAAATCTTCAGGACCACCTGGAAATGTATATGCAGTACGAGTGCAAGGAGCCGGTTTCGCTCTACCCTGCGCTTCTCATGCGCAATCAACCGGCCATTGGCATTGAATGGATGCTGCGCGGCACCGGTATTGGCGCGAGCAATCATTTCGAGGCGGGCGGCTTCATCCGCACGCGCGACGACGATCCCTGGCCGAACCTTCAGTATCACTTCCTGCCCGTTGCGATCAATTACAACGGCAGCAATGCGATCAAGATGCACGGCTTCCAGGCGCACGTGGGCTCGATGCGCTCGCCAAGCCGCGGGCGCGTGAAGCTGCGCTCGCGCGATCCGCGCCAGCATCCGTCGATTCTCTTCAACTACATGGCCGAAGCGCTCGACTGGCGCGAGTTCCGCGACGCGATCCGCATCACTCGCGAAATCATTGCGCAACCTGCGCTAGACCGCTTTCGCGGACGCGAGTTGAACCCCGGCGCGGCGCTCAAGACCGATGCGGAGATCGATGCTTTCGTGCGCAACCGCGCGGAAACCGCCTATCACCCGTCGTGCTCGTGTGCGATGGGTTACGACGATATGGCCGTGGTGGACGGCGAAGGCCGCGTGCATGGCGTTGACGGCCTGCGCGTCGTGGATGCGTCGATCATGCCGCGCATTACCACCGGCAACCTCAATGCCCCGACGATCATGATCGCGGAAAAGATCGCGGACAGGATTCGCGGGCGTGAAGCGCTGGCGCGTTCGAATGCGCCGTATTTCGTGGCGAACGGAGCTGCGGCCCGTGGGGCTGACTTTTCCGCCACGAATGGCGCGACGCATAAGGAGAAAGTACGCGCAGTGACGCTTTAAGTACCGCTTATCAGCCAGAGGCGGCGCGCGGGGATCTGCGCGCCGCGTCTGGCTTTTTCGTTGTGTTCAACCAGTGCGCGGCCAAGTCAGTAAAAAAGCGGCACCACACGGGAAACTCGCCCGCATGATGCCGCCAACACTGAAGCCAACTATCGACGCACTACTGAAGCTAACTCAGACCGAAGCGGCCAGCCAATGCGAAGCCGCGATCGTCAGCGCCGCCGCAACGAGCGCACCATAAGGCGCGAGACTCAGCCATCGGCTGCGCACCGGCACGCTCACTTCCATGTCGAGCGCACTGCCCGCCGGAAACCGCCCGCGATCTTGCCAGTAATGCCGGAAAGCAAACACCGGCACGATCAGCAGCATGGCGATGAGGCCGTCGCGCAGCGTCCCCTCTCCTTGCAGATTGGCGCCAGCGCCAACGAACACGAGGTTCGCATACCCGCACAGCGCCCCCAGCGCGAGCAGCCACGTCGGGCAACGAAACGGACGCGCCCACGCGCCACGATCCATGCGATGAATCCAGCCCGACTGCAAATTCAGGAAAACGAACAACATGTAGCAGACGTTCGAGATCGACAGCACGGTCATATAGTCCGACATCGCGAGCAGGACGAGATTGAAGCCGAGATCGGTCCACATCGCCGCCGTCGGCGCGCCGTGCTCGTTGACCCGCGAGAGATAGCGCGGCAGCCAGCCGTCCACCGAAGCCTGATAGAGCGTGCGCGACGAACCCATCATCGACGTCATTACGATCAGCAAAATCGAGAGCATGAGCATTACCACCACGGCATTGCCCACCCAGGCGCCGCCGCCCACCATCGCGGCCATGGCGGTGCCCACGCCGGTGCCGTCGCCGATGCGCGGATCGAGCATCATCGCCGTGCCGAGCGACCCCTGAAACGCAAGAGGAACGAGCGTCATGACGACGAGGCAAAGCGCGCCCGACCAGAAAATCGCCCTCGCCGTATCGCGCCGTGGATCGCGGAACTCGCGCGTATAGCACACCGCCGTTTCGAAGCCGTACGAGGCCCATCCCGCCATGAACATCGCGCCCAGCGCCATGATCACGCCCTGCCCGTTCCATGCGCCGAAGACCGATGCCGTGAGATTGCCGTGCGCATCATGGCCGAGGGGCAGCAGCGGAAACAGATGTTTTGCCGGCACGTCGCCCGTGACGAACGGCACGAGTCCGACGATCAAAAGTGGTGTAAGCGAAGCGATACCCAGAATCTTCTGCGTTTTCGCGGCCTTCGAAGCGCCGCTATGCTGAAGCCGGAAGGTGATGAGCAGGAACGCTGCCGCGATCAGGAACGTGGCGTTGATGCGCAGCGTGAGACCCGGCTTGATGAAGTCCAGGTTTGCGAGCGTCCAGTGCCACTGCAAGATGGCCGCATCGGGCGCAAACAGCGTCGCGAGCGCGTAGTTCGCGGCGAGTCCGCAGCCAAGCGCCAGCATGGGCGACCACGCGAGCCAGTTGCACCACACGGAAACGGGCGCGATCATCTTGCTGTAACGGACCCAGCCGATTGCTCCGTACACCGAAGCACCGCCCGACTTATGCGGAAAGAGCCCTGAAATCTCGGCGTAGGTGGCGCTTTGCACGAGGCCCATCGTGATCGACGCGATCCAGATGGCCCATGCCGGCTGTCCGATAGTCGCGCAAACGCCGCCGATCGTGAACAGCACGCCCGCGGGCACGCCGCTCGTCACCCAGAACGCATCTTTCCATGTAAGGCCGCGCTGCAGCGCATGGCCATGACCGCCGCGTGCGGCGCTCTCCTCCGCGCCGTGCGTTCCGATTCCCGCTTGCTCCATCTGCCTCCTCCTCTTTTGAACGCTAATCAACCAAAATTGCCGCGCAAATAGGGATGTACC
The DNA here is from genome assembly GCF_009789655.1 of Paraburkholderia acidiphila. Classification (GTDB taxonomy): domain Bacteria; phylum Pseudomonadota; class Gammaproteobacteria; order Burkholderiales; family Burkholderiaceae; genus Paraburkholderia; species Paraburkholderia acidiphila. The sequence goes on along the minus strand of NZ_CP046910.1, from coordinate 915,946 downwards.
GCAGGGAGGTCCGCGGCGTTCACCGCGGACCAGGGCACGTCAATGCACGCCCAGCGAGGCGCGCACGGCAGGCAGGCCGGGTTTGCCGTCCAGCGTGGTCACACCGGCGAGCCAGCTGTCGAGCACTTGCGGATTGGTGCGCAGCCAGTCGGCGGCGGCCTTGTTCGGGTCCTCCTTGTTCGCGATCGGCACCATCAAATGGTTCTCGATGGCGGTCGTGAACTGCAGGTTGGAAACGAACTTCGCCACGTTCGGGCAGCGCGCGGCATAGTCGGGCGGTTCGGCGGTCAGTACGCGCGCCGCGCCGTAGTCGGGGCCGAACACGTCGTCGCCGCCCGCGAGATAGTCGATCTTCATCTGCACGTTCATCGGATGCGGCTCCCAGCCGAGGAACACGATCCATTGCTTCTCGCGCACGGCGCGCTTCACCTGCACGAGCATGCCCGCCTCGCTCGACTCGACGAGCTTGAATTTGCCGAGGCCGTACTGGTTCGCGCCGATCATCTTCTGGATCAGCGCGTTGCCGTCGTTGCCGGGTTCGATGCCGTAGATGCGCCCTTGCAGCTTGTCTGCGAATTTCGCAATGTCCTGGAACGACTTCAAGCCGCCCTGGTAGACGTAGTCGGGCACAGCGAGCGTGTATTTCGCGCCCGTGAGATTCGGTGTCGAGAGAACCTTGATCGAACCCGACTTCGTAAAGGGCGCGATGATCGGGTCCATGGTGGGCGACCAGTAGCCGAGGAATACGTCGATCTGCTTGCTCTTGAGCCCGGCGAACGTAATCGGCACCGAGGCGATCGTTTTTGTCGGCGTATAGCCGAGCGCCCCGAGGATCGTCGATGCGACGCCCGTGGTCGCCGCGATATCGGTCCAGCCCACGTCGGCGAAGCGCACGTCCTTGCACGCGGCGGGATCGGCCGCAAAGGCGCTGGCGCTGAGGACCGCGGCGCACGCGAGCGCGCCTGTCTTAAGCAGGGGGAATCGGCACATCGTCATCTCCTCGAGGAATCGAACTGCGTCGCTGGGTCATGAAGTCTCATGACACATAGTTGTCCGGCAAAAAGCGGACTAACGTAGCAATTGCGACGAGCAATTGCGCAGAAGCGACAAGCGATTCCCGCGAAGCCCACGAAACAGCGGCTTTAAGTTAATTGAACGATCAATATACGAAGTTCGGGCGCGTTCCTTTCGTTTTAAAAACGTAAGACCTCGCATGCGCCGGGCGGCGTCAGCCTTGCACGCGGGGCGCCGCGCCAGGCCGGCTTAAGATGAAGAAAACTAATGGATGAATGAAATAATGCCATTTTTCTTCATCTTCGAATACCTCTATGATCGCTGCCACTCTGGAACGTTTTCAGCATCTTCATTTCGGACGGCAACGCACATGGTCACCACGCACAATCTCGGCTTTCCGCGCATCGGCGCAAAACGCGAACTCAAGTCCGGTCTCGAACGCTACTGGAAAGGCGAGTCTTCGCGCGCCGAACTGAAGGCGCTTGGCGCGCAACTGCGCGCGCGCCATTGGGACAACCAGAAAGGTCTCGACCTCGTGCCCGCCGGCGACTTCGCGTTCTACGACCAGGTGCTCGACATGAGCTTCACGCTCGGCAACCTGCCCGAGCGCGTGCAGGGTTTCCACGGCGACAAGCTCGACAACTACTTCCGCGTGGCGCGGGGCCGCTCGGCCGCAGGCGCCGAGGACCATGCCGCTTGCTGCGGCGGCGTCGCGGCCGGCGAAATGACGAAGTGGTTCGACACGAACTATCACTACATCGTCCCCGAATTCACGGCCGATACGCAGTTCAACCTCGACACGTCGCGTCTTTCCGAGCAACTGCGCGAAGCGCGCGAGCTTGGCGTGAAGGCCAAGCCCGTCATCATCGGGCCGCTCACGTACCTGTGGCTCGGCAAGGCAAAGGACAATTCCGACAAGCTGGCGCTGCTCCCGCGCATCATGCCGGCGTACCGCGCGCTGCTCGACTACTTCCGCGTGATGGACGTCGAGTGGGTGCAGATCGACGAGCCGATTCTCGTGACCGAGCTCGACCCGGCATGGCGTGCCGCGTTCGCGACGGCGTATGAAGGGTTCGAACTGCGCAGCGTCAAGCTGCTGCTGGCCACCTACTTCGGACAACTACAGGACAATCTGAACCTCGCCTGCTCGCTGCCCGTCGACGGCCTGCATATCGACGCGATCAACGCACGTGAGGAAGTCGCACTGGCCGCGCAGAAACTGCCTGCGCAGAGCGTGCTCTCGGTGGGCGCGATCAACGGCCGCAACATCTGGAAGACGGACTTGACCGCTACGCTCGAATGGCTCGAACCGCTGGCTAAGCAATTGGGCGAGCGCCTGTGGATCGCGCCGTCGTGCTCGCTACTGCACGTGCCAGTGGATCTCGCGAGCGAAGAGAAGCTGGACGCTGAAATCCGCTCGTGGCTCGCATTTGCGCTGCAAAAGCTCGACGAAGTCAAGCTGCTGGCCGCGGCACTCAACCAGGGCCGCGGCGCGGTGGCTGTCGAACTTGCCGCGAACGCCGCCGCCATCGCCGCGCGCCGCCACTCGCCGCGCGTGAATAACCCGGCGGTGAAGGCTGCGATCGCCGGCATCGATGCAAATCTAGGCAGCCGCCAGCACGCTTACGCCGTGCGTGCCGCGAAGCAGGCCGCCATTCTCAATCTGCCGGCGTACCCGACCACCACGATCGGCTCGTTTCCGCAAACGGCCGAAATCCGCCGGGCGCGCAGCCAGTTCAAGGCCGGCGCGCTTGACGACGCAGGCTACCGGGCGGCCATGCGCGCCGAGATCGGGCGCAGCGTGCGCGAGCAGGAGCAACTGGGCCTCGACGTGCTCGTGCACGGCGAAGCCGAGCGCAACGACATGGTCGAATACTTCGGAGAACAGCTCGACGGCTACGCGTTCAGCCAGTTCGGCTGGGTGCAGTCGTATGGCTCGCGTTGCGTGAAGCCGCCCATTCTGTTCGGCGACATCAGCCGCCCGAAGGCGATGACCGTGGAGTGGATCACCTACGCGCAATCGCTCACGAACAAGCCCATGAAGGGCATGCTCACGGGTCCGGTGACGATCCTCAACTGGTCCTTCGTGCGCGACGACCAGCCGCGTTCGGTGTCGTGCTACCAGCTCGCGCTCGCCATTCGCGAAGAAGTGCTCGACCTGGAGAAGGCGGGCGTGGGCGTGATCCAGATCGACGAAGCCGCGCTGCGCGAAGGTCTGCCGCTGCGGCGCGATCAGTGGGGCGAGTATCTGCGCTGGGCCGTCGAATCGTTCCGCATCACCGCGAACGGCGTGGCAGACGAAACGCAGATCCACACGCACATGTGCTATTCGGAGTTCAACGACATCATCGCGTCGATCGCCGATATGGATGCGGATGTCATCACGATTGAAACGTCCCGCTCGGATATGGAGCTGCTCGACGCGTTCGACAACTTCAAGTATCCGAACGAAATCGGACCGGGCGTATACGACATTCACTCGCCGAATATTCCGACCGAAGCGCATATCGTGCAACTGATGCAGAAGGCCGCTGAGCGTATTCCCGCTGAGCGCCTGTGGGTGAACCCGGACTGTGGGTTGAAGACGCGTCAGTGGGCGGAGGTGGTTCCTGCGTTGACCAACATGGTTGCTGCCGCCAGGGCGCTGCGCAGCCAGGCGCAATAAGGTTCATCGAAGCGCCGCGCCCCGAGTCTGTCTCGGGGCGCGGCGGTTTTTCAGAGCAACCATTACCGCAATTCCCGCCGCAATATCTTCCCCGTCGCCGTCTTCGGCAACTCGTCGCGGAACTCGACGATGCGCGGATATTTGTACGCCGCCATGCGTGCCTTGCAGAACGCGATCAACTCCGCTGCGTCGGCCACTGCGCCCGCGCGCAGGCTCACCACGGCTTTCACCGTCTCGCCGCGATACGCATTGGGCACGCCCACCACGGCCGCTTCGCGCACGGCAGGATGGCCGTAAAGCACGTCTTCCACTTCACGTGGCCAGACCTTGAAGCCGGCCGCATTGATCATGTCCTTCTTGCGGTCGACGAGATAGAACCAGCCCGCTTCGTCCATGAACCCGACGTCGCCGGTATGGAACCAGCCGCCGCGAAACGCATTAGCCGTCTCCGCCGCGTTGTTCCAGTAGCCGGGCACGACCATCGGCCCGCGGCAGACGATCTCGCCCGTTTCACCGGCAGCGAGCATGTGACCGTCATCGTCGACAATCGCCGCTTCGGCACCCGGCACCGGCACGCCCATCGCGAGCGCGCCGCTGCGTGGATCGACGGGCGCCAACCGCGCGAGCGGCACCATGTGCGTGGGCGAATTCGTTTCGGTGAGCCCATAGGCGCCGTGGATCACGTGGCCGAACTTCGCGCGAAACGCCTCCACCACGCTGGGCGCAATCGGCGCGCCGCCCGAATAGATCTTCGTGAGCGTCGCGAGCTTTTCGCGGGTTGCCTCGGCATGATGCAGCAGCGCGATAAACACCGTGATCGCGCCGATCGTGAACTCCGCGCGGTGTTCCTCGATGGCGTCGAGCGTGGCCGCCGGGTCGAAGCGGTGCGTGAGAACAAGCGGCGCGCGCGCAATCCACGCCGCGCCGATGTGGCCAAGCAGGCCGGTAATGTGAAAGAGCGGCGCGACGCCGAGTATCGGTCCGCCTTCGCGCAGGTCGCAAAAGTCGCGGTAGGTCTGCGAGTTGAACGCGAAATTGCCATGCGTGCAGATCGCGCCTTTCGGGCGGCCGCTCGTACCCGAGGTATACACGAGCATGGCGGGATCGCTCGCCGCCAGCGCGACCGGCGGCGGTTTTCGCCCTTGCTGCACGGCCTGTGCCGCCTGCAAGAGATCGCGTGCGCCCTCGCCCGCCTCGCTCTCCTCGCGCTGCGCGCCGAATACGCGCGGATCGTCGCGTGTTTGCAGCGCACGCGCGCGCGTGGTGAGTACACGCGGCGCGGCGTTGCCATCGGATTCGATGCTCGCAACCACTTCGCGAACGACGTCGCTTTCGAGCGCGGCATCGCAGATCAGGACGCGCGATTGCGAATCGTCGAGCAGCAGTTTCAGTTCGCGCGCACGGTTCATCGGATTGACCGGCACCATCACGGCGCCGGCCTTCCAGATGCCGAGCAAGGCCATCACGAACTGCGGCACGTTCTGCAAGTAAAGCGCCACGCGGTCGCCGCGCTGCACGCCTGCGTCCAGCAGCACGCAGGCAATGCGATCGCTCCACGCGTCGAGCGCCTGCCAGTCGAGCCTGCCGTCGAAGTAAAGCAGCGCGCTTTCGCGCGGCGCGCGAGCCAGCGCCGCCGCGAACATATCCATACCGTTCGTATAGTCCTGCTGAGGATGCGCCTCGGTACCGGTGTCGTACAGCGCGCGCCAGGGAAAGCTTTCGTAGGCGTTCACGTTGGCCTCCTCAAACGGCATCGGCCGGCTGGCCCACCGTATTGCGCGCCATGAACCAGTAGAACAGCGCAGCACACCCCGCAATCGCGCCGCCCATGATGAATGCGATCGAATACGATCCCGTGCGGTCGACGATAAAGCCCGCCACGACCGGCGAGAACGCCCCGCCGAAATAGCCGCCGAAGTTCTGGATCGAACTCACGGATGCGACCATCGAAGACGGCGCGATGTCTGCCGCGAGCGCCCAGGCGTTGCCGATCGTGGCGGCGATGAACGCGAGCCCCAGCGTCATCAGCGCGACGCTCGCACCTATCGTGTCCGCGAGCGGCAGCGCCGCCGCGCACACGCCAGCGCCAATCGCGCCCACCACGATCAGCACGCGCTTGGCGACCATTGGCGTCGCCACATGGCGATCCACGAGCTTCTTGGCGATCCAGCCCGCGGCGATCTCGCCGGCCGCGCCGCCGAACCACGGAATGCTCGCGTAGATGCCCAGTTGTGCGAACGAAATATGAAAGCGATCGAGCAGATAGAGCGGCAGGAACACAAGGAAGATATTCCACAGCCAGATCGCGCAGAAGTAGCCGAATATCATGCCCCACACGCTGCGCGAAGCGAACAGCGCGCGCCAGCGAATGGGCGCGGTCGTAAGCGAACGCTCGTGGCCGCCGCCGCCCGCTTCGATATAAGCGAACTCCTCGCGCGTGAGCCGCTTGCTCTGCGCGGGGTTGCGATAAAGAAACAGGAACAGCACGGCGAAGACGATGCCGATGGCGCCCGTCACGTGAAAAAGCGAGCGCCAGCCGAAGGCGATCATCAGCGCGACCAGCACGGCGGGCGCAAGCGCGGGCCCCCATTTCGACGACGAATCCCAGATGCCGGTGGCGAAGCCGCGCTCCTTGGCCGGAAACCATGCCGCCGTGATCTTGGCGGAGGTCGGCCAGCACGGCGCCTCGCCCACGGCGAGCAGTGCGCGCATGACGATGAGGCCCGAGATCGAGCCGACCACGCCGGTGAGCCACGTCGCCACGCTCCACCAGATCATGCCCACTGCATAGGCGCGCTTCGCGCCGAAGCGGTCGATGATCCAGCCCGCCGGCAACTGCATCACGGCGTAGGTCCAGGCGAACACGGTGCCTAGCAGGCCGATTTGCGTGCGCGTAAGGCCCAGGTCGTGAATCATGCCGGGCGCGGCGATCGCGAGATTCGCGCGATCGAGGTAGTTGATGACGCCGCCCAACAGCAGCCAGATCAGCACGCGCCAGCGAAAGTCCGCAGCGGCCGCTGTCGCGTCAGTCGATGTCGCGGTAGATGCGCTTGCAACCAGTTTGTCGTCCATCCCGTCTCCTCCTTGTTGGCCTACGTTTTTTCGCGTGCGCTTTGGCGCACACGCTCGTGGGACTCAAACCGCGTTCGTGCCCACATCGTGGGACTTTTCGCTGTGGAAGCAACGATACGCGCGGGGGACATTGTGCGCCGGTTGGCGCGAATGGAGAACGCCGTTTTGCATAAACACATGACGTCGATGTGAATACGTGGATCGTTATTGAACTCGCATCCTCTCTTACCAACCGTTACACAAGCGAAGCAATCGTTTCACCTGAACGGCAAGCGAGTTCATAGAATTCCTCAGACCGTTGCGCACTAAGGCGCTACGCCAGAACGGTCGCGCGCACAGCCGCCCGCAACGTCACATCACACGCGGCACGCGCAATCGATACCAACTACGCAGAAAGGAGTTCACATGACTCGCCTCTCGCTTGCCTCGCTCATCGCGGCTTCAGCCGCCAGCCTTTGCGCCGTTTCGCTGAGCGCCCATGCGCAGACCCCCGCGCCCTCCGCGGCTTCTGCCTCCACCTCGGCCGAAGCCGTTCGGCTCCACGAAGCCGACAAGACCTTCATCTCGGACGGCACGCAAACCGTCGCCACGCAGCGCGACGCCGCGCGCATTGCCGACTCGCGCTCGACCGACCGCGAAGTGAAGGCCTTCGCGGAAAAGCTGGTGGCCGACTATTCGAAGCTCTCCGACTCGATGCGCGCGGCAAGCCCGCGCGGCGTGGACGTGCCGCGCAACGACCCGAATGCGGCGGTGATCAGCAGCATCAACAATCTGCGCGGCGCGGATTTCGACAAGACGTATATCGAACAGGTCGCGCTGGCTGGGCAGCAGAAAACGCTTTCGGCCTTCCAGGCGGAGATTGCCTCGGGCCGCGACGCGGGCCTCAAGAAAGCCGCCACGGAAGGTCTGCCTGTGATCCAGGCCGACTACGCCAAGGCGCAGGAACTTGCCAAGCGCAAGCACCTGGCGGGCTGATGGCGATGTGATGCACAAAGGGGCCGGCGACACGCGCGCCGGCCCCTTTGCCGCTTACTCTTCCCTCTTTTCGCTCGCGGCGAGCGCCAGCCGCTCCATGCGTCGATCGGGCACGAGCCAGAGCAGCGCCGCGATGAAATAGAAAATCGCGCCAACGCGTGGATAGTCGAACGCCGCCAGCGCAAAACCGGCCGTATAAATGACGGGCGAAATCTTGCCCTTCAAGTCGTTGCCCAATGCCATCGCAAGCGGGCTTTGCGAGCCGTGATAGCGCACGAGCGTGAATTGCAGCACGACATAAGCAATCGCGCAGAGCAGCAGGTTCACGCCGTAAAGCGCGGTTGGCCAGCGCCCGAATTCGTTTTCGCCCATCCAGCCCGTGGTGAACGGCAGCAGCGAGAGCCAGAACAGCAGATGCAGGTTGGCCCAGAGCACCGAGCCGTTCACGCGGCGCGCCACCTGCAGCATATGGTGATGGTTGTTCCAGTAGATGCCCACGTAGATGAAGCTCAGCACGTAGCTCAGATAAACCGGCCAGAGCGGCGCAAGTGCGGCAAGCGTGTCGCCGTGCGGCACCTTGAGTTCCAGCACCATGATGGTGATGATGATGGCGAGCACGCCATCGCTGAATGCTTCGAGTCGATTCTTTTCCATCTGCGGGATCGGCCTGCAAGGGATGTAAGGCAAGCGGCAAGTATGGCCGAAGTCGCCGGGCGACGCCACGTCGCCGCAGCGCTAACGCAGTTGCGTATCTTGCGCTGCACATGGCGCGCGAGCGTTCCTGACCTATGATGCCCTTGAGCGCCACGCCCACCCGCCACGGATCATGAACGCCACGACATCCGCATCCCGCGACCACCCCGAACGCACTGAACGCCGCGTGCCCGTCTGGGACCTGCCCACGCGCCTGTTCCACTGGCTCACCGTCGTGCTCGTGGCCGCCGCCTACGTCACGCAGCGCATGAACTGGATGCAGATGCACGTGCGCCTTGGCGAAACGCTGCTCGCGCTCGTGCTGTTTCGCATTCTGTGGGGGTGCTTCGGCAGCGAGACTGCACGCTTCTCGCGTTTCGTCGCCTCGCCGCGCAAGGCGATCGAGCATCTGCGCCACTTGTTGCGACGCGAGCCCGACGTGCAGGTGGGCCACAACGCGGCGGGCGGCTGGATGGTTCTGCTGCTGCTCGCGCTGCTGCTCGTCGAAACGCTCACCGGCCTCTACGACTACAACGATATCGCCGACGAAGGCCCGCTCAGCGAAATCGTGCCCGCAACAATCGCCAATGCCATAGCGAACCTGCACGCGTGGGGCTGGGATCTGCTCGCGGCGGCGGTCGTGCTGCACGTATGCGCGATTACCGTCTATGCGGTCGTGAAAGGCCACAATCTCATTGGCCCGATGGTAAGCGGCAAAAAGCGCTTGCCCGCCTCGGTGCGAGCGCCCGCGCGCAGGTCGCTCTGGCTCGCGGCCTTGCTGATGGGGTTATCGGGCGTCGTGGTCGCCCTCCTCGCCGCATATCTCTGATGCCGCTAATTCATGCGTAAAGCCCACGCGAAGCCCGCGCAGCGCGTAAAATCAGCGCCTCGTTTTCACTCGACATGAATCATTGATGGCTACCTACCGCGAATTGCTCGCCCAGAAGCGCGAGCTTGACGAGCGCATCGAAGCGCTGCGCGCCGAAGCGGCGCACGAAGCGCTGGCCAATGTGCGCGCGGCAATCGCCGAATTCGGCTTCACGCCCGACGAGGTGTTCGGCAAGCCGCGCCGCGAAAAAGCCGCGCGGCGCCCGCGCAAGTCCGAAGGCAATGCGGGCAAAAAGCGCGAACGCGCCAATCTGGACCTGTTCGGCGACTCCGCCGACAACAGCTGACCGGCGGCATTCGCCCTTCGTAAGCAAACAGGGCCGCAAGGGCCCTGTCGCGTTCCATGCTGCAAGCCATGCCGCGCGCCGGCTGGCGCGAGCATGACGCGAGCACCGAACGCCTTACTGCGCGCCGAGCTTCTTGATCAGCACGTCGAGCTGCGCCACTTCCTCTTCCGTGAGATCGGTGAGCGGCGCGCGCACCGGGCCCGCGTCATGGCCCACGAGCTTCGCGCCCGCCTTCACGATGCTGACCGCGTAGCCCGCGCGGCGATTGCGGATGGCCAGGTACGGCAGGAAGAACTCGTCGATGAGCTTGCCGACCGTCGCGTGGTCGTCGGCGGCAATCGCGCGATAGAACTGCATGGCCGTCTTCGGAATGAAGTTGAACACTGCAGACGAATACACGGGCACGCCCAGCGCCTTGTACGCCGCTGCGTAGACTTCGGCCGTGGGCAGGCCGCCCAGGTACGAAAAGCGGTCGCCGAGACGGCGGCGGATCGTCACCATCGCCTCGATCTCACCTACGCCGTCCTTGAAGCCGATCAGGTTCGGGCAGCGATCGGCGAGTTGCTCGAGCATGTCCGCGTTCAGCTTCGAATTGGCGCGGTTGTAAATGATGACGCCCATGTTCGGCACGGCCTTGCAGACCTGCTCGGCGTGCGCGGCGATGCCTTCCTGCGAGGCTTCCGTGAGGTAGTGCGGCATCAGCAGAATGCCCTGCGCGCCGTTGCGCTCGGCTTCCTGCGCGTACTCGATCGCCACGCGCGTCGCGCCGCCCGCGCCCGCGAGAATCGGCACCTTGCCCTTGCAGGTTTCGGTGGCCGTCTTGATGACCTGCGAGTATTCGCTCTTCGTGAGCGAGAAGAACTCGCCCGTGCCGCCCGCCGCGAACAGCGCGCTCGCGCCATACGGGGCCAGCCATTCGAGGCGCTCGGCGTAGGTGTTCGCGCGGAAGTTGCCTTGCGCGTCGAAGTCGGTGACGGGGAACGAAAGCAGGCCTTCGGAGACGATTTGCTTGAGTTCTTGCGGCGTGGTCATGGTCTTGATCCTGTTGCGAAGTCAGTAAAAGTGTTCAGTCGAAGTTGGCGTTCAGCGCACGAGGCACGGACGCTTGTTGTCGAATTTCCAGTTGGGAATCAGGTATTGCATGGCGATCGCGTCGTCGCGCGCGCCAAGGCCGTGCTCCTGGTAGAGCGCGTGGGCCTTTTCCAGCTCGTCCATGTCGATCTCGATGCCGAGGCCCGGCTTTTGCGGCACCTGCACCTTGCCGCCCACGATCTGCAGCGGCTCGCGCGTGAGGCGCTGGCCGTCCTGCCAGATCCAGTGCGTGTCGATCGCGGTGATCTTGCCGGGCGCTGCGGCCGCCGCATGCGTGAACATGGCGAGCGAGATGTCGAAGTGATTGTTCGAGTGCGAGCCCCACGTGAGGCCCCAGTCGTTGCACATCTGCGCCACGCGCACCGAGCCCTGCATGGTCCAGAAGTGCGGGTCGGCAAGCGGAATGTCCACGGATTGCAGCTGGATCGCGTGGCCCATCTGGCGCCAGTCGGTCGCGATCATGTTGGTGGCCGTGGGCAGGCCCGTGGCGCGGCGGAACTCGGCCATCACTTCGCGGCCCGAATAGCCGTTTTCCGCGCCGCACGGGTCTTCGGCATAGGCGAGCACGTCGTGCTTGTCGCGGCACAGGCGGATCGCTTCCGCGAGCGACCATGCGCCGTTCGGGTCGAGCGTCACGCGCGCCTCGGGAAAGCGCTCGGCCAGCGCCGTGACCGCTTCCATTTCCGCGTCGCCTGCCAGCACGCCGCCCTTGAGCTTGAAGTCGTTGAAGCCGTAGCGCGCTTGCGCGGCTTCGGCGAGGCGCACGACGGCTTCCGGCGTCATCGCTTCTTCGGTGCGCACACGCTCCCAGTCGTCGCGGCCATCGGCGCCGCTCGCGTACGCGAGATCGGTCTTGTTGCGATCGCCGATGAAGAACAGGTAGCCGAGCATCTCCACTTCGCTGCGCTGCTGCCCTTCGCCCAACAGCGCGGCAACGGGCACGTTCAGGTGCTGGCCGAGCAGGTCGAGCAGCGCCGCTTCGAGCGCGGTCACCGCGTGAATCGTCGTGCGCAGGTCGAAGGTCTGCAGGCCGCGGCCGCCCGAGTCGCGGTCGGCGAACTGCTTGCGCACGGTGTTGAGCACCGACTGCATATTGCCGATGGACTGGCCGACCACGAACGCACGCGCGTCTTCGAGCGTCTTGCGGATCGCCTCGCCGCCCGGCACTTCGCCGATGCCGGTGTGGCCCGCGCTGTCGCGCAGCAGCACGACGTTGCGCGTGAAGAACGGACCGTGCGCGCCGGAGAGGTTCAGCAGCATGCTGTCGCGGCCCGCCACGGGCACGACGCGCAATTCGGTCACGACGGGCGTGGCGTTCGGTTGAACGGTTTGTGTAGACATGAACGTATTACCTGTAAAAGTGCGGCGCGCTGCGCCCTGACAATCGAAACTTTTGCTTGAACCGGTTAGGCAGTGGCTGCGACGATCTCCACCCAGTTCGCACCGTTGCCGCCCTCGCCGCGCGAGACGGGTGTGAGTGCGCCGCTCGCCGCATCGACTGAATAGACCGAGACGTGCTGCGATTTCTCTCCGCACGCCACCAGAAAGCGGCCCGTGGGGTCGATGCGAAAGCCGCGCGGCTGTGTTTCGGTCGCAGTCGCGCCCACGTATTCGAGCGCGCCATCTTGCGCTACGCGCAGCGTGAGAATCTGGCTCGTCGTGCGCTCGGACACGTAGACGAAGCGCCCATCGGGCGAGACGTGGATATCGGCGGCCCAAACGTTCTTGGCGAGCACCGCCGGGTCGGGCTGCACGGGGTCCGTGGGGCTCGGGCGCGCAAAGCCGTCGTTCAGATGCGCGAGATCGGCGGCGCGCGGCGAAACGTGCAGCGCCGCGAGCTTGCCCGTGGCGGCGTCGCGCGCGAAAGCCGCCACCGTCGCGCGGAATTCGCTCAGCACGTACAGCACGTCGCCGCCCGGCGAAAAACGCAGATGCCGAGGACCGAAGCCCGCGCCCAAATCGACGGCGCCGATTTCGACGAGGCGCCCTTCGTCCTGCAGCGCAAAGGCGAACACGCGGTTGCTGCCAAGCGACGACGCATACGCGAAGCGCCCGTCGGCGGAAACGATGACGGCGTGCGCATGCTCGATGTCAGCGATCACCTGGAGCGGCGCGCCCCGTCCGTTCTCGAGGTCGTTCGCGCCATACAGGCTCACGCGATGCTCGCCGTACGAAGCGCCCAGCAGGAAACGCCCCTGCGGCTCGGCGCACAGATACGCGAGGCTCGATTCGATTGGCGTCTGGACACGCGGCGTGAGGCTGCCGGTCTGCGCATCGATGGCGTAGTCGTTGATGCGCTTGTCCGCGCCGCGCGTGGCCGCATAGAGCCGGCGGCGATCGGGCGAGAGCGCCATCGGCATCACGTTGTCCTGCGCGGCCACGCGCGCTTGCGGCGTGAGCGCGCCATTGCGCGCGTCGAGATGAAACACGCCGATGTCGCCGTCTTTCGAATTCGCGACGTAGACGAAGAAGCGTTCGGGGTTCGGCTGGTTCATGGTGTGGGTTTCCTTCTCGATTGAAGATGGCGCTCAGGTTCAGTGCGCGCCGCTGCTGACGGGATCATCGGCGAAGGCGCGGCGCGACGGCTTGTTGCGGGCAAGGAACGCGGCGGCGGCGGCAATCAGCGAGGTCACGCCCAAGCCGTAGAGGCCGCCGGTAATCGAGCCCGTATGCTGTTGAAGATAGCCGAAGGTAGCCGGAGCGAAGAAGCCGCCCAGGTTGCCGAGCGAATTGATGAGCGCGATCACGCCGGCGGCCACGCGGGTGTCGAGATAGCCTTGCGGCATGGGCCAGAATAGCGACGAAGCCGCCTTGAAGCCGATGGCCGAGAAGCAGATCGCCACGAACGAGAACACCGGGTCCGACGAAGTCGAAGCGAACAGGCCGCAGGCTGCGATCACGAGGGCGATGGCGAGCCACGCTTGCTGGAAACGGTACTTCGCCGAGAGCAGCGCAAAGCAGTACATCGCGACGATGGCGATCATCCACGGAATGGCGTTATAGAGGCCCACCTGGAAGTCGCTGAGGCCGCCCATCTTGCGAATGATCGTGGGCAGCCAGAACGTGGCCGCGTAAATGGTGAGCTGAATGGCGAAATAGAGGAAGCAGAACAGCACGATCTGCGGGTCCTTCAAGAGGCGCAGCACCGGCACGTGCGCGCCCGTCGCGGCTTCGCGCTCGGCCTGTTCGCGCGCCAGGTAGGTTTCGAGCGCACCTTGCTCGTCGCTCGTGAGCCAGTGCGCGTCGCGGATGCGCGACTTGAGGAACACCCAGCTCACGCCGCACAGCACGATGGAAAAGGCGCCTTCGATCAGGAACATCCACTGCCATCCCGCCAGACCCAGGCCGCGCACGGAAAGCAGCGCGCCCGTGATCGGGCCCGAGAGCACCGAGGCGAACGCCGAGCCCGCGAGAAACACGGCCGCCGCCTTGCCGCGCTCTTTCTGCGGCAGCCACTGCGCGAAGTAGTAGATCACGCCGGGAAAGAAGCCCGCTTCGGCCACACCCAGCAGAAAACGCAGCACGTAGAACGAGATGTCGTTGTGCACGAACGCCATGGCGGCCGCGACCACGCCCCAGGTGCCCATGATGCGCGTGAGCCACGCGCGTGCGCCATACTTTTGCATGAGGATGTTGGACGGCACCTCGAAGATCGCATAGCCCACGAAGAACAGCCCCGCGCCGAACCCGTACGCCGCCGCCGAAAGGCCGATGTCGGCCTTCATATGCGTGCCGGCGAAACCGACGTTCACACGGTCGATATAGTTCGCGATGAACATGATGAGGAAGAGCGGGAGCACGTGCCGCAGGACCTTGGCGCTTGCCGACTCCAGCAGGTCTTCATAACGGTTGGCAGGGGCGGACATCGGGGTTGTCTCCTTCAGGCGTGCCGGCGGCGCGCGGATTGGGTGCTTCGTGGTACGTTGTCTGATGACATTGTAAACTTGTCCGCCAAAGGAAACCAATCTCGTGTTTACCCTGCACTGGAACGGGAATCATAGCTGATAAAGCCCGAATTGGCGCGCTTGCAGCGCTTCTTCGCCCGCAAAACGCGCGTGCCAGGGGTGTCCGGCGGCGACGATCTGGCGTATCATAGTTGTACGATGACTTAACTCACTGTAACGATCACTGTCACGAGGCTCGGAGACGACATGCAAATCACTGGCGACATGCTCATTGGAGGCCGCGCCGTGCGCGGCTCGGAAAAGCCGCTCGCGGCTTTCAATCCCGCCACCGGCGAAGCGATCCCCGCACCGGCCTTCGGCAGCGGCACGGCAGCCGACGTCGATGCGGCGTGCAAGCTCGCGGCCGAAGCGTTCGACGCCTACCGCACGCTGCCGCTTGCCGTGCGCGCGGCGTTTCTCGAACGCATCGCCGACGGCATCGCCGCACTAGGCGACGCGCTCACCGAGCGCGCCCACGCGGAAACCGGTCTGCCCAAGGCGCGCCTGGAAGGCGAGCGCGGCCGCACGGTCGGTCAACTCAAGCTGTTCGCGAAGGAAGTGCTGCAGGGACTGTGGCTCACGCCCACGCTCGACGCCGCCCTGCCCGATCGCAAGCCGCTGCCGCGCGCCGACCTGCGTCTGCAGAAAATCGCGCTCGGCCCGGTCGCGGTGTTCGGCGCGAGCAACTTTCCGCTGGCGTTCTCGGTGGCTGGCGGCGACACGGCCGCTGCCCTCGCGGCGGGCTGCCCGGTGGTCGTGAAGGCGCACGGCGCGCACCTCGGCACCTCGGAGATGGTCGGCCGCGTAATCCAGCAAGCGGTACAAGAGATGGGGCTGCCCGAAGGCGTGTTCTCGCTGATCGTCGGCGCGGGCCGCACCGTGGGCGAAGCGCTCGTGGCGCATCCGGCCATCAAGGCCGTGGGCTTCACCGGCTCGCGCGCGGGCGGCACGGCGCTCATGCGCATCGCCGCGAACCGTCCCGAGCCGATTCCCGTTTACGCGGAAATGAGCAGCATCAATCCTGTGTTCCTTTTGCCCGAGGCGCTCGCCGCGCGCGGCGCGGCCATCGCGCAGGGCTTCGTCGATTCGCTCGTGCTCGGCGCGGGGCAGTTCTGCACGAATCCGGGTCTCGCGATCGGCATCGAAGGTCCGGCGCTCGACCAGTTCGCGCAGGCCGCCGCACAGGCGCTGGGCGTCAAGCCCGCGCAGACCATGCTCACGTCGGGCATTCATGCGGCGTATGAAGAAGGCGCGCGGCGGCTCGCCGAAACCCAGGGCGTGAGCGCGCTCGCGCAGGGCCAGCCCGCGAGCGGCCCGAACCAGGCGTTCGCCGCCCTGTTCGAGACCGACGCGCAAACCTTCCTCGCGCAACCCGCCCTCGAAGACGAAGTGTTCGGGCCGGCCTCGACGCTCGTGCGCTGCAAGGACGAAGCCGAACTGCTCGCCGTGGCCGGGCACTTCGCGGGCCAGCTCACCGCGACGATCCAGATGGACAGCGGCGACGTGCCCGCCGCCCTGCGCCTCGTGCCGATTCTCGAACGCAAGGCCGGCCGTCTGCTCGTGAACGGCTTCCCGACCGGCGTGGAAGTCACGCACGCGATGGTGCACGGCGGCCCGTTCCCGGCTACCTCCGATAGCCGCGCGACGTCGGTCGGCACGAGCGCGATGGAGCGCTTCCTGCGGCCGGTCTGCTATCAGGACTTCCCGGCCGAGCTGCTGCCGCAGGCGCTCGCGGACGCCAATCCGCTCGACCTCTGGCGTCGCAAGAACGGTGAGCTCGTGCGCGGGTAATCGGCTTCTTTCGATGCTGAGAACGAAAACAGCGGCCTTGGCCGCTGTTTTTTCATACGCGTTTGGAGTTCGAACGCGCTACGCCTTTTCCCCCGCTTCCGCCGCCGCACGGCGCAGCCGCTCGCGGCTGCTCGACAGATGCATGCGCATGGCCGCGCGTGCGCCATCGGGATCGTGACGGGCAATGGCGTCGAAAATGCTTTCGTGTTCGCGGTTCACCAGCTCGGCGTAAGCCTGCGGATCGCGATGCGCAATGCCGGCCGAATCGACCCGACGGCGCGGGATCAATGCCGCGCCCATCTGCGTGAGGATATCGACGAAATAGCGGTTGCCCGTGGCGCGCGCCACCGAGACGTGAAATTCGAGGTCGGCGCCCGAACTATCGCCGCCCGAGCGGATGACGATGTCGAGGGCATCGAGCGCGGCGCGCATGCCGGTAAGGTCGCGCTCGCTCGCACGCTGCGCGGCAAGACCCGCGGCCTCCGTTTCGAGGCTGATGCGCAGCTCGAGCACGGAGAGCACATCGTCGAGCGTGCTGGCCGGCACGACGTCGAGATCGAGCGGCTCGCGGCGCGGCTCCAGCACGAAGCTGCCGATGCCATGACGCGTTTCGATCACCGACATGGCCTGCAGACGCGAAATGGCCTCGCGCACCACCGTGCGGCTCACGCCCAGTTGCGTCATGAGGTTGCTTTCCGTCGGCAGCTTGTCGCCGGGCTTGAGCGCGCGCGTGGCGATCTGCTCGTTGATGAAGTTGACGACCTGCTCGGCGAGATTGCGGCTACGCGCGGCGATGGGCGTGGCAAGCGACTCCGCCATGTGGATCTCCCTGGCTCGATAATGTATCGTTCCATTATACGTTGTCGGACAACCACAGGAAAAGCACGCGCGCACGCGACCGCGGACATCCTATGACTGCGTGACGGACGTCACGCGACGCGGCCTGGGCACCGCGCGCAATCCCCCGTTGAACGATCCTCATTTTATTTCGCATTCCGATGTAATTTACGCCTCATCGCGCCTCGCTTTCCCGCAACGGGAAACGCCAGTCGTTGTGTTAGCAAACATATTGCGCCGTTGAAATCGCGCAGTTCAAATCGAGTTGGGATCGGAGCAAATTTATTTGCGCATCCTGGCTGCACAAGTCGGCGTTCTCCGATAATCTCCACAACAAGGTGCGCGCCCGGCCGTCAAAGAAAACGAGAATCCCCGCGGACGACGCCTCAACTGATATCGAATCGCAACGCGTTTGTGTAGTCACATTCCGTACCGAGGGAATCATTGAGAAACCGCATCGTCCTCCTTGTTCTCGCGCTCGCGCTGCCATGGGCGCCGCTGTTCGCGGCGCCGCCCGCCGAGCCCGCGCCTGACACGATGCAGGCCCGCGTGATGGGTTGCGCGGCTTGCCACGGCGCGCACGGCGAAGGCACCGACAACGACTACTTCCCGCGTCTCGCGGGCAAGCCGGCGGGTTATCTGTTCAACCAGCTCGTCGCGTTCCGTGACGGCGGCCGCAGCTATCCGCCGATGAACTATCTGCTGGCGTATCTGCCCGACGCCTACCTCAAGCAGATCGCGGAGTTCTTCGCGCAGGAGCACCCGCCCTATCCGCCGCCCGCGAAACCCACCGTCGACGCGGCCACGCTCGCGCTCGGCAAGTCGCTCGTCATGAACGGCGACAGCAAGCGCAACGTGCCCGCCTGCGCGCTCTGCCACGGCGCCTCGCTCACGGGCATGCAACCGGCCATTCCGGGTCTCGTGGGCCTGCATCCGAACTACATCAGCGCGCAGCTCGGCGCCTTCCGCTACGGCACGCGCCGCGCGGCCGCGCCGGACTGCATGCACGACATCGCCACCCGTCTCGCCGACCGCGACATCACCGCGATCGCGGCCTGGCTCGCGTCGCAACCCGCGCCTGCCGAAACGACGCCAGCGGCGGCCTCGCCGCTGCCGCTCGCGTGCGGCAGCGTCCATAACTAGCCGGGGCCTCGACGTGCGCAGACTTCGATCCCTTCTCCCCACATCGCTTCGCGTATCGTTCGCGACGGTCACGCTCTGCCTGGGCGCCGGACTCGCGCTCGCGCAAACGGCCGCACCCAGCGCGAACGCAGCCAACGCGGCCAGCGCCGCCGCAGCGGCCGCCGCGGCCAATGCCAAGCCGATCGCGAGCAACGCCGAACAGATCGCGCGCGGCGAGTATCTCGCGCGCGCCGGCGACTGCATTGCGTGCCACACGGTGCCCTCCCAGCAGATGTTCGGCGGCGGCCGCCCGATGGAAACGCCGTTCGGCACGCTCTACACGCCGAACATCTCGTCGGACAAGACCTTCGGCATCGGCGCCTGGACCGCCGATGAGTTCTACCGCATGCTGCACGAAGGCAAATCGCGCGACGGCACGCTGCTCTATCCGGCCATGCCGTTCGCGTCGTACACGAAGGTCACGCGCGCGGACTCGGACGCCATTTTTGCGTACCTGCTCTCCACGCCGCCCGTGCACAAGGAGAACCGCGCACACGATCTGCGCTTCCCGTATAACAAGCGCGCGCTGCTGCTCGGCTGGCGCACGCTGTTCTTTCGCCAGGGCGAGTTCAAGCCCGACCCGACGCAGTCCGCCGAATGGAATCGCGGCGCGTATCTCGTGCAAGGCCTCGGCCACTGCACGATGTGCCACACGGCCATCAACGCGCTCGGCGGCAACTCGGCCTCCAAGGAGTTCCAGGGCGGCCTGATTCCCGTGCAGGACTGGTATGCGCCTTCGCTCACTTCGAACAAGGAAGCGGGCCTCGGCGACTGGAGCATCGAGGACATCGTCGATCTGCTGCACGCAGGGGTTTCGAAACGCGGCGCGGTGTACGGACCGATGGCCGAAGTGGTCTACGACAGCTTCCAGTACCTCACCGAAGACGACGTGCGCGCCGTGGCCGTGTATCTGAAGTCGCTGCCGGGCCACAACAACGAGGTCGACAAGTCACCCAAGAGCACCTTCGTGTCGGAGGAAGCCGCCCGCCTCGTGCCGCTCGGCAAGAAAATTTACGAGTCGCAGTGCGCGGTGTGCCACGCGACCGAAGGCCAGGGCAAGCCGCCGCACTTCCCGCCGCTCGCCGACAACCAGTCCATCCAGATGAACTCGGCCGTGAACCCCATCCGCATGGTGCTCAACGGCGGCTATGCACCGGGCACGCAAAAGAACCCGATGCCCTATGGCATGCCGCCCTTCGCGCAGTCGCTCTCCGATGAAGAAGTGGCGGCCGTGGTCACCTATATCCGCACGGCGTGGGGCAACCACGGCACGCCGGTTTCCGAACATGAAGTGAACGCGCTGCGTTCCGCGCCGCTCTTCTGAGGCTGCGATGATCGAAACTCCCGTACCCGAACAACCGGGCGAGCGCCCCCAACACGAACAGGTCGACGAGATCGTGGCCAGCGGCCCGGGCGGCGCGCTCGCGGTAGCCGGCATCGCCACGGCGATCGTCGCGGCGATCTGGTTCGTCTTCTACTTCGTCGTGTTCCTGCCGCGCGGCGTCATCCAATAGACCAGACAGACAAGAAAAGGCCGGCCTCATGTCGAATCCGCTCGATAACCATGCCAGTGCCGAAGTCGCCGCGCGCGTCGAGCGCCGCTGGGCGGTGCTCATGGTGGCGTTTGTGTCCCTGCTCGTGGCCGTGGTGGTGTTCACCGGTCTGCACTGGGCCATGATGCCGCCCTCGCGCGTCGAACTCGTCAATCCGGAAACGCTGCACGTGTCCGGCGAATTCGTCGAATCGAACCTCGGCAGCGCGGTCGAGACCGACGGCTCCGTGACCGTGCGCATTCTCGCGCAACAGTACTCGTTCACGCCGCAATGCATCGTCGTGCCGGCGAACACGCCCATTACGTTCCGCGCGACGAGCGCCGATGTCGTGCACGGCTTTCTCGTCACGGACACCAACCTGAACTCG
Organism: Paraburkholderia acidiphila; assembly: GCF_009789655.1. GTDB lineage: Bacteria > Pseudomonadota > Gammaproteobacteria > Burkholderiales > Burkholderiaceae > Paraburkholderia > Paraburkholderia acidiphila. The sequence continues at coordinate 895,586 of NZ_CP046910.1, read as the reverse complement.
ATGGTCGAGCCGGGCTACATCTCGACGTTCCGCACGACCTTCGACAAACCCGCCGACCACCTCATGCCGTGCCACGAATATTGCGGCACGGGCCACCAGGGCATGTGGGCCCACGTGAAGGTCATCGACAAGGATGCCTTCATGCAGATGGCGAACCAGGCAGGCAATTCCGCGCGGAGACTCAGCTGTGTTAAATAACAAGCGACTCGTACTCGCCCACTTCTGGCTCGCGTTCATCTTGTTCGGCGTGGCGCTGCTGCTCGGCGCGTGGCAGATGTTCGTGCGCAGCCCCATGCACCCGTGGCTGAACGACCCCGAGCTTTACTACCGTTCGGTCACGGAGCACGGCACCGTGATGGGCTACGTGTTTCCCACGCTCATCGCCATGGGTTTCGGCTACGCGGTCACGGAACTCGCGCTCAAGCGCCCGCTCGTGGGCGTGAAGTGGGCCTGGGTCGGCTTCATCCTGCTCGCGCTCGGCTCCGTCACCGCCTCGGTGCCCGTGGCGCTCGGCCTCGCCTCGGTGCTCTACACGTTCTATCCGCCGATGATCGGCAACGTGTTCTATTACCTCGGCGTCGTGCTCGTCGTGGTGGGCTCGTGGGTCTGGGTCGCGCTGATGGGCGTGAACACCGCGAAATGGAAGCGCGAAAATCGCGGCAAACCGCTGCCGCTCGCCATGTTCGCGACCACCGCGGGCGCCTACCTCTGGGGCTGGACCGCGGTGGGTGCGGCCATCGAAGTGCTGTTCCAGATCCTGCCCGTGGCCTTCGGTTGGCGCAATACGATCGACGCGGGCCTGGCACGCGTGTTCTTCTCCTGGACGCTGCACGCCATCGTCTACTTCTGGCTCATGCCGGCCTATATCGCGTACTACACGATCATCCCGCGCGCCATTGGCGGGCGGCTCTACAGCGACGTGATGGCGCGTATCTCGTTCATCCTGTTCCTGGTCGTGGCCATGCCGATCGGCCTGCACCACCTGTTCACCGATCCGCAGGTGGGCTCGGGCTTCAAGTTCGTGCAGTCGGTGTTCACGGCGCTCGTCTCGGTGCCGACGCTCCTCACCGTGTTCACGATCTGCGCGTCGGTTGAAATCGCCGGGCGGCTGCGCGGCGGCAAGGGCCCGTTCGGCTGGCTCGCGAAGCTGCCGTGGGACAACCCGCAAATGCTGGCCGTGGCGTTCTCGTTCGTCATGCTCGGCTTTGGCGGCGCGGGCGGTCTCATCAACATGAGCTACCAGCTCGACCAGTCGGTGCACAACACGCAGTGGATCACAGGCCACTTTCACCTGATCTATGGCGGCGCGATCGTCATCATGTACTTCGCCATCGCCTACGACCTGTGGCCGCAGATCACCGGCCGCGCGCTCAACAACTGGCGGCTCATGCGCTGGCAGCTGTGGCTGTGGTTCATCGGCATGATCGTGACGACCTTCCCGTGGCACCTGGTCGGCCTCATGGGCATGCCGCGGCGCATGGCCTACTACGATTACAGCGACCCGGCGCTCGCGGGCCAGGGCGCGCTCGTGGCGCTTTCCGCAGTGGGCGGACTGATCCTCGTGATTTCGGCGGTGCTGTTCTTCATCGTGCTGCTTCAGGGCCATCGCAGCGAGGCGGCCGCGCCCGAGGAATATCGCTTCAGCAAACCGGTGCACGAGTCGGCCACGCTGCCGGTGGCGCTCAATAGCTTCGGGCTGTGGATCGTGCTGATGATCGCCCTCACGATCACCAACTACGGCTACCCGATCGCGCAGCTGCTGGCGACGCCCGAAACGGCCGTGCCCGCGATCCCGATTGGAGCGCAGCGATGAGCGACGAACGCCTGTTCTCGTTTCGCAATGTGTGGTTTCGCACGGGCGTGGGCGCGACGATCGTCGTGTTCGTCGTGTCCGTGCTGATCGGCTTTATCTGGCTGCCTTCCGCCAAGAGCGACCCGTATTTTCAGGGCATCTGGACGGCGATCTGCAGCGCGGCCGGCGTGCCGCGCGAGTGGCATCCGGTCGAATCGGCGGTCGCGCCGGGCTACCAGCTAAGCCAGGTCGAACTCACGCCGCACATGCTCGATGGCGCGACTTCTCTCTCGATTGGCCGCGGCGCGACGCTCGCCCTACGCTGCACGATGTGTCACGGCCCGCGCGGCATCAGCATGGCCAATTCGCCGAATCTGGCGGGCCAGTTCGCCATCGTGGTCTTCAAGGAACTGCACGACTTTCAGTCCGGCGCGCGCCAGAACGCGGTGATGTCGCCCATGGCGCGCGATCTGTCCGATGAGGACATGCGCGACCTCGCGGCGTATTACGCCTCGCTGCAGCCGATTGCGCACCTGCATGGCGGCGCGCCCGACATCGTCGCGCACGGCGCGCCGCTGCGCAATATTCCCGCTTGCGCGTCCTGCCATGGCGGCGTGGACAGCAAGATCGGCAGCCCGTGGCTCGACGGCTTGCCGGCCGCGTACACGAAGGCGCAACTGCTCGCGTTCGCGAACGGCACGCGCCATAACGATATTTCCGAGCAGATGCGCAACATCGCGCGCAACATGACGCCAGAGGAAATCGACGCGGCGGCGGCCTGGTACGCGGGCGAAACGCCGCCGAAGCAACCCTGAACTCACCCACGCGGGGCGTGCGGCGGTATGCAAATTGCGCGCCCCGCCTGTCCCTCATCACACATCGCGGAGCGACATCATGCAAAAGACGGCATCGGCAAAATGGCACGGCGGCATCAAGGACGGTCAGGGCACGATCTCGACGCAAACCGGGGTGCTCAAGGAGGCGCCCTATGGCTTCGCCTCGCGTTTCGAAGGCGGTCCCGGCACCAACCCCGAGGAGCTGATCGGCGCGGCGCACGCGGGCTGCTTCACGATGGCGTTCTCGCTCTTTCTGACCCAGGCGGGCTTCACGGCCGAGAGCATCGAGACGAAATCGACCGTCACGCTCGACAAGGTGGGCGAAGGCTTCGCCATCACGAGCTGCCAGCTCGACATGACCGCGAAGATTCCGGGCATCGATCAGGCGAAGTTCGACGAGCTTTCGAAGGGCGCCAAGGAGAACTGCCCGGTATCGAAGCTCTTCGCCAACAACGCGAAGATCACGCTCAACGCGACGCTCGTTTGAGAGACGCTCATGGCCATCCCCCATGCCGCGCCGGGTGAGGTCTTCGACGTACGCCCGCTCGGCGGCGCGCTCAAGAACGCGAAGTCGACGACGCTGATCCGCGCGCAGCAGCTCGAAGTCATGCGCATCGTGCTCCCGGCGGGCAAGCACCTGCCCGAGCACAGCGTGCCCGGCGAGATCACGGTGCAGTGCGTGGAAGGCGTGATCCGCTTCTTCGTGAACGGCGACCCGCGCACCATGCACGCCGGCGACATGCTGCTGCTTAGCGGTGGCGAAAAGCACGCGCTGGAAGCGCTCGACGATGCTTCCGTGATCGTCACGATTCATCTTGCGCATGGGGGCGCGTAGCCACACGCCAGGGCCGTCCCGCTAACTCGTTCGAAACTTTCGAACGTCTGCATCATTTCCGTGGCACGGCAATCCGTGCCCGCGGAACGATCATGGGTTCAAACGCAACCGCGTTCAGACAACCCACGGAGTTCCGCGATGAAACCCTTACGCTTGCTCATGCGGCTCGGCGCCGCCCTCTTCTGTGCGGCCGCCCTGGCGCCGGCCATGCCTTCGATGTCGGCAACCGTCTCGCACCCCGCCGCCGCTGCGGCTGCCATTACGCAGCACGACATCGAAGCGAACGGCCTGCGCCTGCACTATCTCCAGGCTGGCGACAAGCAGAACGACGCCACCCCGGTTCTGCTGTTGCACGGCTACGCCGAGACCAGCCATATGTGGCAACCGCTCATGGCGCAACTGGGCCAGCAGCGCGTCGTGATCGCGCCGGACTTGCCCGGTGCGGGCAATTCGCAAATCCCGGCGAGCGGCTACGACAAAAAGACGCTCGCACAGGACATCCACGCGATGGTGCAGGCGCTCGGCTATCGCAAGGTCAAGCTCGTGGGTCACGACATCGGGCTGATGGTCGCGTATGCGTACGCCGCGCAATATCCGGACGAAGTCGAGAGCATCACGCTGATGGACGCTTTCCTGCCAGGCGTTGGCGACTGGCAAAAGGTCTGGCTGTTGCGCGACAAGTGGCACTTCAACTTCTACGGGCCCACGCCGCTCGCGCTCGTGGACGGCCGCGAGCGCATCTACTTCGAGCACTTCTGGAACGACTTCGCCGCGGACCCGAAGCACTCGGTGCCTGAAGCGGACCGCGAGCGCTATGCGGCTGCCTACGCCCGCCCCGGCCGCATGAAGGCCGGCTTCGAATACTTCCACGCGTTCCCGCAAGACGCCGCCGATTTCGCGGCGCTCGCGCAAACGCCGCTCACGATGCCCATGCTCGTGCTGGCCGGGGAAAAGGCCTCCGGCACGTTCCTCATCGATCAGGCCCGGCTCGTCGATACGAACGTGCAAGGCGTGATCATCCCGGGCGCGGGGCACTGGCTCATGGAGGAAGCGCCGGGACCGACGATGGCTGCGATCGAGCAGTTCGTGGGCGGCACGGCTGCGCGTTGAAACGCGAAGTGGCAAATGCAGGCGGCTACCCGGCCAGCTTGCCGGGGTAGCCGCCCGCACCCGCGCTCACTGCTTCGACGCCACGGGATCGTCGTTGAGCGTCTTGAGGAACGCGATGATGTCCTGAATGTCGCTTTGCGTCATCGCGGGCTTGTCGCCGAACTTGCGGTCGAACGGCGCGTCGGTCACATCCACGTTCTTCTGGAACTGCGGCGGAATATCGTCGTACTTGTCGATCTTGCCGTCGGGGCCATGCGGATAGAACTTGCCCGGGTCCGTATTGCGATCGTTGTAGAACGCCATCACGTCGTCGAGGTTGTGATACACGCCGTTATGGAAGAACACCGTGCGCGTAGCCGAGTTGCGCAGCGTGGGCGTGAGGAACATGCCGCAGTACTGCGTCTGGTCCTTGAAGTCCGAACGGAACGGGCCGCATACCCCCAGATCGAAGAAGTGCGGGTCCTTGTTCTGCGCGAGCTTGTTGTTGCGCGGCACGCCGAGCGCCTCGTACTGGTAGTCCGTGAACATGGGCGGCAGGCCGTCCTTGCCGGGCTTCGAGAGGTGGCAGCCCGCGCAGTTCGCCTTGTTCGGATCGTTGAACAGGCGCAGCCCGCGCAGCTCGGCTTGCGAGAGGCGCGCATGGCCTTCGAGCCAGCGGTCGTACTTGCTGTTATACGGATGGAACGACTGATCTTCCACCTGGTAGCGGGAGATCGCGAACATCGCCTCCGCCACGGTCAGCTTCGGGTCGCTGAAGATTCGGTCTCCGAACAACTCCGTGAAGTGTTTCGCGTACGGCGCCTTCGCGAGCTTCGTCGCCACCTGTTCGATGCTCGTGTTCGCCATTTCCACGGGATTGAGCAGCGGGCCGTAGGCCTGCTGCTGCAGCGTGTCGGCGCGGCCGTCCCAGAAGAGGCCGCCCTGCGGCACCATCTCGACCGAGGTCGACGCGCCGCCCGCCACCTTCTGCGACTTCACGACGTCGGCGGCGGCCGTGGCCTGCTGGGCGACCGTCGGCGCGTCGTCGCTTTCGCCCTGGTCGGGGCCAATGCTGAAGTTCGGCTGGCGGTACAGGTACATCAGCGAAGGCGGCGGGCGATAACCCTGCTGGTTCATCGCGAGGCCGCCCATCTGCACATCGTGCCCATTCGGAGGACCGTACGAACGGTCGGGGCTATGGCACGAAGCACAGGACTGCTGACCGGAGCCCGAGAGCGCCGGGTCGAAGAAAAGCTGCTTGCCGAGCTGCGCCATCGCCGAAAGCGGCGCGACTGGCGGGCGCTGCAGCACCACGGGGTGCGGATTCGCGCCGGTCAGGTTCTCGACGACCTCGCCCACGGCATCGGGAACGCTGGCCGGAAACGCCACGGCGTAGGCGCAAAAACCCAGTGCACCGACCGCGATCACGGCGGCGGTGCCGCGCAAAACGAGCCGCATGGGGCTCGACGCGCTGCGCGCTTTGGGCGAGGAGGAGCCAGGCGAAGTGGAAAGCTCGGACATGATTCGATCTTTCTTTGCGTAATACCACGAGAAGGAAAAGCCGAACGCCGCGAGCCGCCAGCGAACATCGAAGCTGGCGTGCAACGCGGCGAGAGCCACACGACGTGACAACGGCGCGAGGCCGGCCGCCCTGCACGCGCGAGACTGGCGCGGGCGGACGGTCGAGACTCGCGCCGGACGTCGATCAGATCGACGGCGCGGAGCTCAACTGCGTGCCCAGCGTGCCGTCGAGATACAACACCGGCAAATTACCCGTACCGCTAAAGTTGAACAGCGCGCGCATGTCGCCCGCCGCTGCGTCGAACGAACCGCCGCCAAGACGTGCGCCGCCGAGCCAGTTGTCTTCGATGAAGCGCACAACCGATGCTTGATCGATGAACGTGTGGTCGACGTAGTTGGCCTTCGCCCACGGCGAGATCACGAGGAACGGAATGCGCGTGCCCGGACCGCAGCGGCCGTTGACCGGCGCGCCCGCGACACCCGTGGGCTGCGTGCCCGTGCCGCAAACGGCGTTGCCGTTGAGCTGGTCGGCCGCGTTCAGCGACGAATGCACCGGCGCCATGTACTGGTGGTCGTACCAGCCGTCCGAATCGTCATAGGTCACGACAACCGCCGTGTTCTTCCAGTCGGGCTGCTGCATCAGGAAGTTCACGACCTTGGTCACGAACTGCTGCTCGTCGAGCGGGTCCGAATAGCCCGCGTGCGCGTCCTGGGCAGCAGGCGCCTTGAGGAAGCTCACCGACGGGAAGTTGCCCGCCTTCACAGCCGCGAAGAAGTCGTCCGTGTCGTACTGGTGGTTGGCCGGGTCCAGCGTCTTGCCGTCTGTTTCGAGCGTCGCGCCAATAGCCGCCGTCGAGCTCGGGCGCAGATGCTGCGGGTTCGCCGTCGTCTTGAAGTACTGGAACCAGTTGTGGTGCGGGCTGTAGTCCGCGGTCGCCGCGTTCACGGCCGTAGCGACCGTGCTGCGCAGGCACCCCGTCGTACCGTTCGCGTTGACCGTCTGCAAGTTGAAGCCGCCCATGAAGCCGCCCCACGTGATCTTCTGCGCGTTCAGCAGGTCGCCGATGTTCTGCGCGTTGATCATGCCCTGGTCGGTCTTCTTCGAGCAGGTGTCGTAGCCCGGATCGACGTCGCCCATCAGCGTGAAGCCATTTACGCCGTCCTCGATGTAGTAGCTGGGCGTCGCAACCGTCGAGGGCAGCGCCGTCGTGTTCACGAGTTCGAGCCCGTTGGTCTGGCCCGACACGACTTCGAGTGCACCCGGCGTCGACGGACCGTAGGTCGTGGTCCACGCGTTGTCGCTCATGGCGAACTTCTGCGCGTAGTTCCACATCGCCGTAACAGTGTTGCCGTCGTAATAGCCCATCACCTGGCCCTTCGTGCCGAAGGCGCCTGCGCCGCCGCTCGTGCCCTTACCCGTGTACGTCGGGAACAGATCGAGCAAGCCGTTGTCGCCGGCCTGCTGCTCGGCCGTGTAGGCGTGGTTCTGGTCGGCGGTGGCGGCCTGCGTGCGGTCGAGGCGGAACGGCGGCGATGCGTTCGCGCCGTTGAGCGTCGTGCTCGCGTTGCCGTTCGAGTTGATCAGCGCGCTAGTGAGGCCATTGACCGTCGGCGTGCCCGAAGCCGCCGTGAAAGCGGGCTCGCCGCCCGGATTCGTGGCGTTCGGGTAGGTGGCGAAGTAGTGGTCGAACGAAACGTTCTCGCCGTAGATCACGACGAGATGCTTGATCGGCGTGGCCGTCGACAAGGTGTCTTGTGCCGACGCGACGGCTGCAGAGGTCCCCGGATTCGAATTGCTGCTGCCGCACGCAAACAGAGCGGCAGCGAGGCCCGCACAAGGCAGGGCGAGTAATGCTCGGCGATACAACATGTAATTAGGCTCCATCGATTGTTCGAGTTGATTTTTAGAGTCCTTCAGACGCGGCGCGCACAAGTGCGCCCTGCCGCCGCGCTGTCAGGCGGGGCCCCATCCATTCTGCGCACAGGCCCCCATGCGCCTTACATCAGAGCGAGCGCATTACAACATCGCAAGATGACTACACGGCGACCGTTTAATTTCCGAATACTTTCATTGAATTTCAGATCCGAAAGGATCGCGGGAAGGACCGCGTATGCGGGCGTGCGGATTCGGCCCTGGATCCGGGCCGCGCGCGGGCCGAGGGTCGGCCCATTGCACTCCCTGCGGCGCGAGCTATAACTGGAAGTACAGCGCGGATGTTCTCTGCGCGCCCGCTCGCCCCTTCTTCTTGCGTCGCGCCGCGCTGTGCCGCCCCCGAATGCGTGGGCGCGCTTCTTTCGTGAGTAGTGAGCTAAGACGTTCGGCAGCCGTGCGCTGCGCGCAGGCATCCCGACTTTCCAGATGAGTGTGCGGCTTCAGGCTTTGCCTTTTGCTCGCGCGCACCTTCGCCGCGGAGTCACTCCGCTTTCTCACGCAGTGACTTCGTCATTGCCGCGAAGGCGCACTCACGAACTCGAGAAAGGAGGTTGATATGACACTACGCCTGGCATTGATCGCCCTGTGCGTGGCGGCCGTGGCAGCCGTCGCGCCCGGCACGGCGCGCGCGAAGGACGAGCCAGTTCCGCAGGAGCGCGCGCATCAGACGATGACCGATGACGCCGATGCTTCGGCTCAGGCCAGTACCGACATGTCGTACGGCGGCACACCCGACACGAGCAGCGCCTCGGGCCACCGCACGGGCAAGATGTGCTGGCCGCGTCCCGATTGCGACATTTTCAAGGCTCACTGAAATCCGGCCATTGAGCCGCACCCGGTAGTCGAGCGCCGATGCACCTGAGGCGGCGGCGCGCAAGTCGCGCCGCCCTCGCCTTTCTCTCTTTCATCCCTGCGCGCGTCGCGGTTGGCGCCGCTGTTGCCGCCGCAGTTGCCACTTCATGCGCGCCGGGCGAAACCCACCGTGCGCCACGCAAACAGCGCGCCCGCCAGCATCAACAGGCTCGTGCCGAGGAACACGGCGCGCATGCCCAGATGTCCGCCCACGAAGCCGCCGATCAGCGGCCCGAGCACCTGCCCCGCGAATTGCGCCGATACCGAATAGCCGAGCACGCTGCCCGCGGCATGGTCCGGCGCGTTGTGACGAATGACCGTCGCGATGCACGGCAGGAGCGCCGCGAGCGACACACCCATGAGAAAGCGCAGCGCGACGAGTTGCCAACCCGCCGTGACGAACGCCTGCGGCACGAGCAGCACGGCCGAGACCGCGAGCGCGCCGACGATCACCTTCGCGTGCCCCACGCGGTCCGCCATGCGCCCGAGGCGCGAAGCCGCGACGATGCTGCCGAGCGCCGCCGCCGACATTGCGAGGCCCGCGACGAAGGTCACGCGCGCGGGGTCGTGCACGAGCGTCGCCACGTACACGGTGATGATGGGTTCGATCGACATGTTGGCGAGCATGAGCAGCATGCCGGTCACGAGCATGGCGACGATCGGGCGCTTGTCGGGCAGCGCCGACCAGCCGCCCTTGTGCGCGGCTTGCGCTACGCGCGGGGGGCGCGGCGCTTCCTTCACGAACACGCAGGTCGCGATGAAGGCCGCGAAGATCGTTGCGCCCGCCACCCAGAACGTGGCGCGCAAGCCGATCAGCGGCGGCAGCGATCCGCCCAGCAGCGGCCCGATGAGATTGCCGGCCATGATGCCCGACGACAGCACGCCGAGCGCCCAGGCCGAGCGGTGACGCGGCGTTTGCGTGGCGACGAGGATCGTCGAGCCCGACGAATACCCGCCCGCGAAACCGGCAAGCAGACGCAGCGCGACGAGCTGCCAGATATTGCGCGACATGCCGATGAGCGACATCGTGATCGCCATCCCGAGGCTCGCGCGCACGAGCATGGGCTTGCGGCCATAGCGGTCGCCGAGACGCCCCCACACCGGCGCGACGAGCGCGGCCGTGAAGAACGTCGCGCTGTACGCAATGCCCGACCACTGCACGATCGCCGCGTGGCCGCGCACGCCCAGTTCCTCCACGTAGAGCGGCAGGAACGGCAGCATCAGCGTCATGGCGACGAGCGTGGTGAACGAGCCCACCACACAGACCGCGAGATTGCGGCGCCAGTGCTGCGCGAACGCGACGTCGTGCGGATTTTCCGGGAGCACTGGCTTCGTGCCGGCAACCGCGGGCGAAGGTGTGGATGAAGAAGCGGAAGTCGAGTCGGACGCCCCGGCGCGATCGCGTGGCGGATCGTCGGGGTCTTCTGCGCGGGAGGTCATCGGCGGATCGAGGCAGCGGCGGGCAACGCGCTTCGCCCGCTGGCCGGGCGAAGTCGCAATGCGCGTACGTTAAGCGAAGCGCGCCGCGCCTGTCAATTTTTTAAGCGTCTGCCGAACATGAGCCCGCTGTGCGTGCGCCGCTTATTGCACATTTACTGCACGTTCATTGCACGGCAACCTGCAGCAGCCCCACCACGCGCTGCAGCGGCACGAGCACTTCAGTGTCGATGCCATAGAGCGGGCCAAGCGTCTGCGAGACGTCGCGATAGTCGAGCCGCGTGTGCCCTTCGTTGTCTTCCCAGATCACCATGCGCAGCGGCAACTCCACCGCCGCGTGCGGGTTGGCCGCCATGACGGGCGTACCCGCCTTCGGATTGCCGAACAGGATGAGGCGCGTGCGGCGCAGGCTGAGCCCGGCAGTCTCGGCGGCTTCGCGCTGATCGACGTCGGCGAAAATATCCGCGCCCGCCTTGGCGAGCGCTGCCTTCAGGCGCGCGATCGTCGTCTCGAAGTCGTGCGCGCTCTTGAGCGACAGCACAGACGAGGGATGTTGCCCGTACTCGGCCATGACAAACTCCTCCTATGGCGCGTGGCCCGCGCGAATGCGCGATGCATGCAACGGCACTTTATCCCAGAATTCACGGCGAATGATTCAGGGCGTGCGCCGGGAGGATTCAGGCGTGCGGCTTCGCGGCACGCGCCTTCTTGGCGTCGCGCGCGTGGGCGGCCTGCGCGATGTAGGCAGTGTCGTGTGACCAGGCACGCCACCACACCCACGCAGCGCCCGCCGAAAGCACGGTGGCGATCAGCAGATTCAGGCGCATACCCGCGCCGACCGACGCGCGCCCGGCGATCATGGCGCCCGCAACGGCCACGCCGAGCGCCGCGCCGGTCTGCCGCGCGGCGTTGAGCACGCCGGCCGCAATGCCCGCGCGGCCCTGATCGACCGTCGCCATGAGCGCCGCCGTGGCGGCGGGCATGCTCAGGCTCGCGGCGAAACCGATGGCCGGCAACGGCAAGGCCAGCACGCCGTATCGCGCCGTCGTCCCACACACCGCCGCGCCCAGGTAGCCCGCTGCCGCGAGCACGCAAGCAAGCGCGACGAGCGCGCGCGGCCCGAGCCACGCGACCGCGCGCCGCGAAAGCAGACTGCCGAGCGGCACCATCACGGTAAGCGGCAGGAAAGCGAGGCCCGCGCGCAACGGCGCGTAGCCGCGCTCCTGCTGGAGATACAGGCTGAGTGCGAATAGCAGGCCGTAGAACGTGAACGCCGAAATCATCGAGACCAGCACGGCCGCGCTGAACACGGGCTCGCGGAAGAAACCGAGCGGCAGCATCGGCTGCGCGTGATGCTTTTCGAGCGCGACGAAGGCGATCCCCGCCACGAACGCCAGCACGAGACCGCCCGCAACGAGCGGTGCATGCCAGCCGTGCGCAGGCGCTTCGATGATGGCGGCATTGAGCAGCGCGAGCGCCGCGACGGCCGCCGTCTGACCTGCGAGATCGAGCCGGCGCGGCAGGCCTCCGCGCGGCTGCGGCGCCACGCGCGCGGCCATGACGATGCCCGCGAGGCACACCGGCACGTTGAGCAGGAAAATGCTGCGCCAGCCGGCGAGCCCGATCAGAATGCCGCCCAGCAACGGGCCCGCCGCCATCGCGACGCCTCCCATCCCGGCCCACACACCGAAGGCGGCGGCGCGCTCGCGCGCGTTGGCACATGCGCCGTTGATGAGCGCCATCGATGCCGGCACGAGCAGCGCCGCGCCTATGCCCTGCAGCACGCGTCCGAGCGTGAGAAACACGAGGCTCGGCGCGGCGCCGCACAACAGCGAGGCGGCGGTAAAGACCGCGAGCCCGGCCATATAGACATGGCGCGCGCCCAGCCGGTCGCCGAGCGTGCCGCCCGAAAGCAGCAGGCTCGCGAACGTGAGCGTATAGGCGTTCACGACCCACTGCAGGCCGGATACGCCGCCGGCAAGACTCGCGCCGATGCGCTCCAGCGCAACGTTGACGATCGAGGTGTCGAGGATCACCACGACATAGCTGATGCTCGTGGCCCAAAGCACCCGGCGCTGCTGTTCGCGGTTGTGTGTGTTGTGTGTCTCGTGCGTCTGCATGGGCTCTCCCGCTACGCCCGCGCGCGTTGGGCGCCGGCCATGAGCCCAGTATCGGATGCGCGGCAGCGGCGATGCTTCGATGCGTGTCGAAACATGCGACCCTGCTCGCGCGTTACGCTATGGGTATCTCCTGGAGAACAGCATGAACCTGCACCCGAGGGTGTCCGCCACGGCATTCCTGATCGCCGATCCCGCGCGCGCCGCGATGCTGATGGCGCTCGCCGACGGCCGCGCGCTGCCCGCCGGCGAACTCGCTTACGCGGCCGGTGTGACCGCGCAAACCGCGAGCAGCCATCTGGCGAAGCTGCTGGACGGCGGGCTGCTCGCTGTGGAAAAGGAAGGCCGCCACCGCTACTACCGTCTCGCGGACGCGCAGGTCGCCACCTTGCTCGAAAACCTCGCAGCAGTCGGCGCGCGCGTGCCGGTGCGCCGCAAGCCGCTTGGCCGCGAGGCGCAGAACCTGCGTTTCGCGCGCTGCTGCTACGACCATCTCGCGGGCCAGGTGGGCGTGGCGCTCACGACTCGCCTCGCGCATGCCGGGCTCATCACCGCCGAAGCCGACAAACGCTTTGCGGTGACGCCAGCAGGCGCGGCATGGTTCGGCGAGCTCGGACTCGATGTCGCCGCGCTCAAGCCGGGGCGTCACGGCGTTGCGCGTCAATGCCTCGACTGGACCGAGCGCCAGCATCATCTGGCCGGGCCGCTCGGCGTGGCCTTTCTCACGCTGCTGTGCGAACGCGGCTGGATGCGGCGCACGAATGCTTCGCGCGCGGTGCAGGTCACGCCGCGCGGCTGGGTCGATCTGCGCGAGCGGCTGGGCCTGACGCCTGAATTGCTGACCGCCAGCACAGATGATTCGATTACCTAACTAATCGTGGATCGTCACGCCACGAGGAACCGCTGCGCGAGCCGCACCCAGCACGCCGCGCCAAGCGGCAACACCTGGTCGTTGAAGTCGTAGCCGGGGTTGTGCACCATGCAGCCGCCGAACTCCCCTTCGCCGTTTCCGAGCAGCAGGTAGCAACCGGGCACCGCGTTAAGCATCCACGCGAAGTCCTCGCTGCCGTTCAAGCCCTTCGGCGCCTGCATGACCACATTGTCCTCGCCCACCAGCTCCGCGCAGACCTGCTGCGCGAGTGTGGTTTCTTCCGGCGTATTGACCATCGGCGGCGTGAGTTGCCGGTAGTCGATCTGCGCTTCTACGCCGTGCGCCTGCGCCGTGAGCGCCACGATCTCCCGCACGCGTGACTCCACGAGCGCACGGGTTTCGGGGCGCGCCGCGCGGATGTTCAGGCCGAGCGTGACCGTCTCCGGTATCACGTTGTGGGTCGCGCCGCCGCGAATGTAGCCCACGGACACCACCGCCGACTCGTCGGGCGCCACGTTGCGCGCGACGATGGTTTGCAGCGCCGTCACGAGCGCCGCCGCGGCCACGATGGGGTCTTTCACGCGGTGCGGCATCGCGCCGTGGCCGCCCACGCCCTTCAGCGTCACGTCGGCCACATCCGACGAAAGGCTCACCGACCCCGGCAGCACGCGAAACGTCCCGGCCGGCACGCCCGGCATGTTATGCAGCGCATACACGGCATCGCAGGGAAAGCGCTCGAACAGACCGTCTTCGATCATCGCCTTCGCGCCGCACAGGTTCTCTTCGTCGGGCTGGAAGATCAGGTTGAGCGTGCCGTCGAAATCGCGGCGCTCCGCCAGCGTTTTCGCAGCGGCAAGCAAAATAGCCGTGTGGCCGTCGTGGCCGCACGCGTGCATCTTGCCGGGCGTCTGGCTCGCGTACGGCAGGCCCGTGTTCTCGACGATCGGCAGCGCGTCCATGTCAGCGCGTATGCCCAGACGCCGCTTGCCCTCGCCCACTTTGAGCTGCCCCACCACGCCGCTGCGGCCGATGCCCGTGTGCACTTCGTAGCCCCACTTCTCCAGCAGCATGGCAACGAGCTTCGCCGTGGCGCCCACTTCGAAACCTAGTTCGGGCTGCGAATGAATCTGGCGGCGAATGTCGATGAACGTCCCCGCGTCGATCTCGATCTCGGGCAGCAAGGTGGGCAGCAACTGGAACGGGGTGAGCGACGATTCACGTTTCATGAGGATTCCGTTGTTCGTATGAAGGATCGAAAGGCGAGAAACCACGCGCAGCGCGTCGTTAGCTGACACGCTGCTCGCGAATCGCACCGATGGCGCACAGCGAGATGAGCCCGCAAACCACGAGGTAGAACGCGGGCGAAAGCGGATTGCCGGTCTTCGCGAGCAGCCACGTGACGATGAACTGCGAGCTGCCGCCGAACACCGTCACACCCACGCTATAGATGACCGAAAGGCCGCTTGCTCGCACGCCGGCGGGGAGCATTTCCATGAGAATCAGCAGCATGGGCGTGGAACCGAGATTCGCGGCGGCGGTAATCATGACCGCGAGCGCGAGCACGAGCGGCACGCTCGGCACGCGCGTCATCAGCCAGAACGCGGGCACGATGGCCACGATGTTGAAGAGCAGCGCGCCCAGCGCAAGCCGCTTGCGGCGCGCGAGGCGATCGGCGAGACGCCCCGAGACGAGCGATGCGACGAGCATCGTGAGGCCCGTGGCGCAGCCCGAAAGCAGCGAAAGCGACGGCGGCATCTTGAGCACGCGGATCATGTAGGTCGGCATGAAGAACACCACGAGATACATCCCCACCGTGCCCGCCGTGATCGAGAGAATGCCAAGGCCCACTTTCGCGCCATGCTCGCGCATGAGCGTGCCGATCGGGCTCGGCGCATCGGGCTCGGCTTCATGCGTTTCGTCGAGTTTCGAGCGGATATAGAGGCCCACCGGCGCGATCAGCAGACCGCCGAGGAACGGCAGACGCCAGCCCCAGTTCTCCAGCGCCTGCGGCGAGAGCGTGGCGTAGAGCACCGCGCCCGTGAGCGCGCCGATGAGCGCCGAGATGCCCTGGCTGCCCAGTTGCCAGCTCACGCGAAAGCCGCGCTGCCCCACTTCCCCGGACTCCATCAGCATGGCCGTGGATGCGCCGATTTCGCCGCCGAGCGAGAAGCCTTGCAGAAGGCGCCCCGCGAGGATCACGAGCGAGCCCATCACGCCGGCCTGCGCGTAGGTGGGCGCGAACGCAATGCATAGCGTGCCCGCCACCATCAGCGCGATGGTCAGCGTCATGGCGGCCTTGCGCCCGCGCCGGTCGGCGTAGCTGCCGATCACGAGACCACCGAGCGGACGCATGACGAAGCCGATGCCGAACGTCGCCACGGCGAGCAGCAGCGAACCGTAAGGGCTGTCCGACGGGAAAAAGAGCCGGCCGATCAGGAGCGCGAAAAAGCTGTACACCGTGAAGTCGTACATTTCGAGCGCATTGCCGATCGAACAGGCGGCGATCAGGCGGAACTGGCTCTGACGAGTCGTCGCGGGCGGCGCGATCGGGGCGGTGGCGCTGAGCGTTGCGTCATTCATGGCGGATCTCCGCGAGCGGTGCAGCGGTGGGACAGCGGGAATGGGAACCGGCCGAACGATATTCAGGCCAGCCACATTTTTGAAAGAAGTCACAAATTTTCATCTTGATAACCGGATGGAATCGCAGCGAAATGCAACGGCCATCGCACTTCAGTCTCAATTTCCCGGCCCTCTAAATGACTAGACAATTTTGAAAGAAACAGGCCTGAGCACCATTGCCACCGCCCCGGCAACGCCCTGCCGCTCGAAGGAGGCCGGGTCTGGCCGATTACACGTGGATTGACAGGGTTTTCCATGAGCCCGTATTTCTGAAATTCGCTTGCACTCAAATTCTTTTCTCGCCATTCTTGTCTATGCAAGTCACGCGAACGAAAGAACGTACCCACGGGTCGACAGTACCCACCGACAAAGGAGCATGGTCATGCAGGCGAAGTACACCCGGCTGGCAAAGGCGCTGATCGGCGCAGCACTCGGCGTCACGCTGCTTGGAAGCGGCAGCGCCGGCGCGAAGGAATGGAAAAGCGTGACGATCGCGCTCGACGGCAGCTATGCCCCCTGGAACCTGACGCTGCCCGGCGGCAAGCTCGGTGGCTTCGAACCGGAACTCGTCGAAAACTTGTGCGCGCGCGCACAGATCCAGTGCAAGCTCGTCGCCCAGGATTGGGACGGGATGATTCCGGGCCTTCAGGCCGGTAAGTTCGATGTCCTGATGGATGCGATCTCGATCACGCCGGACCGCGAGAAGATCATCGCCTTCTCGAAGCCCTATGCGTCGACGCCGGCGTCGTTCGCCGTGTCCGATACGAAGATCCTGCCGAAGGGCGGCCCGAACACGCAGCCGCTCAAGCTCGACGCCGACTCGCGCAGCAATGCGCCCGCCATCGAATCGATGCGCCACGCGCTGAAGGGCAAGACCATCGGCATCCAGTCGGGCACCGTCTATACGGGCTTCATCAACGCCAACTTCAAGGACGTCGCGTCGGTACGCGTGTACAAGACCGCGCCCGAGCGTGATCTCGATCTCGCGAACGGCCGCATCGACGCCACCTTCGACGACGTGACCTACTACACCGCCAACGCCGACAAGTCGCCAGTGGTGATTGCCGGCACGATGATCGCCGGCCCGATCTGGGGTCCCGGCGAAGGCCTCGCATTCCGCAAGCAGGACGCCGACCTGAAGGCGAAGTTCGACACCGCAATCACCGCGGCGCTTGCCGACGGCACCGTGAAGAAACTCGCCCTGAAGTGGTTCAAGACCGACGTGACGCCCTAAGCGCCGCATCCAGGCCATGCGCGCGCCGCTTCCGGCGCGCGCCTTTGCTTCCCGACCCGCGTGGATCAAGCCATGTCTCTGTTATCGCTCTTCAACACACTCGGCCTCGGGCCGGACGGCTGGGGTAGCGTGCTGCTCCTCGGCGCGTTGATGACTGTCGTCCTGACGCTTGCCGCACTCGCGATCGGCGCGGTGTTCGGTGCGCTCATCGCCGCTGCGAAACTTTCGCGCTGGCGCGTGCTGCGCGTATTCGGCGACTTCTACACGACCGTGTTTCGCGGCGTGCCCGAACTGCTCGTCATCTATCTGTTCTATTTCGGCGGCTCCTCGCTCGTCACCACCGTCGGCCAGTGGTTCGGCGCAGACGGTTTCGTCGGCGTGCCGCCCTTCGCCGTCGGCGCGTTCGCGGTTGGCATGATCTCGGGCGCCTATCAGGCCGAGGTGTATCGCGCCGCGGTGATCGCGGTTGCGCGCGGCGAAATCGAAGCCGCTCGCGCGATCGGCATGCCGACGCTGACGATGTTTCGCCGCATCCTGATCCCGCAGGTGCTGCGCTACGCGCTGCCCGGCATCGGCAACGTCTGGCAACTGAGCCTCAAGGACTCCGCACTGATATCGGTCACCGGGCTCGCCGAGCTGCTGCGTGCGAGCCAGATCGCGGCAGGCTCGACGCATCAGTACTTCCTCTTCTTCGTCGCTGGTGGCGTGCTGTATCTCGCCATGACGGGTGTGTCGAACCGTGTCTTTGGGCGTGCCGAAGCGATCGTCGGCCGCTCGTTCAAGCGCAACTTCGCGCGCAACTGATCAGGGAGCGCTCAATCATGACTATCGATTTCGCGTTCCTGCTCGACACCCTGCGCCAGCTCATTGGCGCCGTGCCGACAACGCTAGGCCTTTTCTTCGCTTCGCTCGTGCTGGGCGGCCTGCTCTCGCTCGTGATCGTCACGATGCGGGTGTCGCCGCACTGGCTGCCGAACCGTTTTGCGCGCGCGTACATCCTCGTATTTAGAGGCTCCCCGCTGCTGATCCAGATGTTCCTCGTCTATTACGGCCTCGGGCAGTTCGGCGTGATTCGCGAAAGCTTTCTGTGGCCGGTGCTGCGCGAACCCTATGTCTGCGCCGTCCTGTCGCTCGCGCTGTGCACGGCGGGATATACGGCCGAGATCATCCGCGGCGGCCTCATGGCGGTGCCCGTCGGGCAGATCGAAGCCGGGTACTCGATCGGCCTTTCCGGTTTCGCCCTGCTGCGCCGCGTGATCGGGCCGATCGCGCTGCGCCAGTGCCTGCCCGCCTATTCGACGGAAGCCGTGCTGCTCGTCAAGTCGACGGCGCTGGCAAGCCTCGTCACCGTGTGGGAAGTGACGGGCGTCGCGCAGCAGATCATTCAGCAGACCTATCGCACGACCGAGGTGTTCACGTGCGCTGCGCTCATTTACCTGTTCCTGAACTTCGTCGTCGTGCGGTTGATCGGCTTCGTCGAGCAACGGCTCTCGCGTCACCTGCGTGCGTCGCCGCCCGCCGTACGCAAGCCCGCCGCGCCGCTCGAAGCCAGCCGCGCCGTATCGTGACCCGCCGCCCTATCCGGAGAGATTGATGAACCCATCTGCACCCGTTGCGCTGTCGGTACGCAATATCCACAAATCGTTCGGCGACCATCACGTCCTGAAGGGCATTTCGCTCGACGCTCACGAGGGCGACGTCATTTCCATTCTCGGCGCGAGCGGCTCGGGCAAGAGCACGTTGCTGCGCTGCCTGAACCTGCTCGAGACGCCCGACGACGGTTCGGTCGCGCTCGCGGGCGAGGAACTCAAGATGAAGCGCCGCCGCGACGGCAAGCTGCATCCGGGCGACCGCCGCCAGGTCGACCGCGTGCGCTCGCAGCTCGGCATGGTGTTTCAGAACTTCAACCTGTGGTCGCACATGACCGTGCTCGAGAACCTGATCGAAGGGCCCATGCGCGTCCTCAAGCGCAGCCGCGCGGAGTCGGTCGAAGAAGCCGAAGCGCTGCTCGCCAAGGTCGGTCTCGCGGACAAACGCGGCCACTATCCAGCACATCTGTCGGGCGGTCAGCAGCAGCGCGTCGCGATTGCGCGCGCGCTCGCCATGCATCCGAAGGTGATGTTGTTCGACGAACCGACCTCGGCGCTCGATCCCGAGCTGGTCGGCGAGGTGCTGCGCGTAATGCGCACGCTCGCCGCCGAAGGCCGCACGATGCTGGTCGTTACGCACGAGATGGGCTTTGCGCGCCACGTGTCGAATCGCGTGATGTTCCTGCATCAGGGCCAGGTGGATTCGGACGGCACGCCAGAAGAGGTCTTCGGCGAACTGAAGTCGGAACGCTTCCGCCAGTTCGTGTCGAGTCACCAGGATCGCAACGCTCACTGAACCCGCGCAACGCACAAGCTCCCTCATGGCAATCACACGTACCCAGAATCCGCTCGACTGGCGCGAAATCGCCAACATTGCCGCAGGCGAACCGCTAATGCTCAGCGCGCACGCGCAGGCGAGCATTCGCAGCGCCCGTGCACTCGTCGAGCAAATCGTCGCGCGCAGCATCCGCGCGTATGGCGTGAACACCGGCGTTGGCGCGCTGTGCGACGTGGTCGTCTCGCAAGACGAACAGCACGACCTGTCGCACAACATCCTGATGAGCCACGCCGTGGGCGTGGGCGAGCCGCTCGGCGCCGAGGAAACGCGCGCGATCATGGCTGCGGCCATCAACAACTTCGCGCACGGCCATTCGGGGGTGCGGCTCGATGTCGTCGAGCGGCTCGCCGCGTTGCTCGATGCGGGATGCCTGCCCGAGGTGCCCGCGTTCGGCTCCGTCGGCTATCTGAGCCACATGGCGCACATTGCGCTCGTGTGCGTGGGCGCGGGATATGTGCGCTGGAACGGCGAACGCCTGAGCGGCGCGCAAGCCCTGCAGCGGCTCGGTCTGCAGCCCCTGTCGCTCGAAGCGAAGGAGGGGTTGAGCCTCGTGAACGGCACGCCGTGCGTGACCGGGCTCGCCGCGCTCGCGCTGCAGCGCGCCGAGCGCCTGCTCGACTGGGCGGACGTCGTTGCCGCGATGAGCTTCGAGAACCTTGGCGGCCAGATCGCCGCGTTCGACACCCGTTCGCTTGCGTTTCGCGTGTCGCCGGGCCTCGCCCGCGTGGGCGAGCGCCTGCGCGCAGCGCTCACCGGCAGTTCGCTGCTCGAAAAGTCGCTCGGGCGGCGCACGCAGGACCCGCTCAGCGTGCGCACGATTCCGCACGTGCACGGCGCGGCGCGAGACACCCTCGCCGCGACGGCCGAAGTCGTGAACCGCGAGCTTGCCTCGGTGACCGACAACCCGATCGTTGCGGGCACACCGGAATCGCCGCAGGTGTACTCGCAGGCGCACGCGGTCGGCGCCTCGATCGCTCTGGCGATGGACAGCCTCGCAACCGCGATTGCGCAAGTCGCGGCAATGGCCGAACGGCGCCTGGACCGTTTGGTGAACCCGCTCGTGAGCGGCCTGCCCGCCTTCCTCGCTCACGCGAGCGGCACGCGCTCGGGTTTCATGATCGCGCAGTACACGGCCGCCTCGCTCGTCGCGCAGAACCGCCGTGAGGCGGCGCCCGCGAGTCTCGACGGCGGCGTGACCTCGGGGTTGCAGGAGGACCACTTGTGCCATGCCACGCCGGCTGCGCTCAAGGCGCTCACGATCATCGAGAACAGCAACCGGATTCTCGGCATCGAACTGCTCGCCGCGGCGCAGGCCTACGATCTGCAACCGCTCGATGCGGCGCGCGCGCCCTACACGGACGCGCTTTACGCCAGCGTGCGCGCCGCGCTGCCGACCTATCGCGACGACCGCCCGCTCTCCGACGACATGACGTTCGCGTTTCGCCTCGTCGCCGGCGGCGCCCCGCCGCCGCTTCCCGGCCCGGCGCATGAGCGCTCCCCGGCCGTCGCGCGGGAGACGGAACCCGACATGCGCCCGGTTGCACGCAGTACGGCGGCTCCGGCAAGCAACGACGCGCTTCCCGGCGCGGTCGGCGTCTGAAGCGAGGTCAGGCATGCACGCGCCCTCTTCGCTCATCGACAACCCGACGCGTTCCGCTACAGCTACCGCGCACAAGGTCGCTCCCGCGTATGAGCAGATCAAGCGCTACGTGGTCGATCGCATCACGGACGGAACCTGGAAGCCGGGCGAGGCCATTCCGTCGGAGACGGAACTGGTCAAGGAATTCGGCGTCGCGCGCATGACCGTATCGCGCGCGCTGCGCGAACTGTCGGCCGAGCATGTCCTCAGGCGCGTTCAGGGCGCGGGAACCTTCGTCGCCTCGCGCGATGTCGAATCGACCGTTCTCGAGGTTCGCAACATTGCCGACGAAATTGCCGCGCGCGGTCACCGGCACAGCGCGCGCGTGCTGACGCTGGAAGCCAGTTCGAACGCTCAGGCACTGGCCGCGCTCGAGCTGGGCGACGGTTCCGTGTTCCATTCGCGCATCGTCCACTACGAGGACGACGAAGCGATTCTGTACGAGGACCGCTATGTGAACCCGCATGTGTTTCCGGGCTATCTGGAACAGGATTTCACGCGGGAAACGCCCAATCACTACATGATGAGGCTCGCGCCGGTTCAACGCGCGGAGTTCCGGATCTACGCGCAAAAGCCGGACGCGGACATACGGCGCCATCTTGCGATGAATATCGGCGAGCCCTGCCTGCTGATGTGGCGGCGTACGTGGGTGGGTAGCGCCGTTGCGACGGCTGTCGAGCTTTGGCATCCGTCTTCGCGCTTTCATCTGGTTGGCAAGGTATCGACCTGACACCGGGCCTCCCGCGCTGCCATCGTCGCCACGTTGCACAACGTTTAGAATCTCTTGCGATCGGAGCAACGTTGGAGCACCACGGATGAAACTGCACCAGTTGCGCGTCTTGCTCGCGCTCGCGCAGCACGGCAGCATGCACGAGGCATCGCGCAGCCTGCACATCTCGCAGCCCGCGCTTTCCAAGGCGATTGCGGAACTCGAGCGTGAACTGGGCGTGACGCTCATGTCGCGCTCGGTGCGCGGCGTCAGCCTGACGAATTACGGGCGCGCGCTCGCGAAGCGCGCGAGCGTGGTCGAACAGGAATTGCGCCACGCGCTGGAAGATATCGAAGGCATGCGCGGCCATGCCGAGGCGCAACTGAACATCGGTTTTTCCGCCGTGGCATCGAGCGGGCCGCTGCCCGAATCCATCGCGGCGTTTCGCGCGCGCTTTCCGGGCGTGGAGGTGCACGCCTTTGAAATGCGGCCGCAACAGATACTCGAAGGGTTGCGCGAAGGCCGTCTCGACCTCGCGCTGATCTCGACGAACAGCGGGCCCGGCACGAATGCGTTTCAGTGGGAGCCGCTCTTCTCCGTGGGCATGGTGCTCGCCACGCGCCCCGGCCACCCGCTGGCGCGCACGACGCGCGTGCGCGATCTGCTCGAGGCCGACTGGCTCACGCTCGACCCGCTGGACGATCCCGGCAGCCCGCTCGCAAGCCTCATGCGCCTCAACCGCCTCGACATGCCCAAGCGCATCGTGCACAGCGTGTCGAACCTGCTCGGCCTGCAACTCGCGACCTGCTCGGATGTGATCAGCATGTGGTCCGATTTCGTGTTCTACGGCATGAGCGGGCCGCTCGTCCTCAGGCGCGACGCGTTGCACACGCTGCCCATTCGGGACGAACTGCCGGACTTCCACGTGTTCATGGTGTACCGGTCCACGGACCTGATGACCCAGGTGTGCACCGAGTTCAGCAAGGAGATTCGCCATCGCTGCCGCACGATGGTCCCGCCGCGCGCCGCCGCGCTCAGCGCGGCGCGCGCGCGTAAAACAACAGGCGCAACTGCGAAGTAACGTTTGGATCGGTAACGTTGCGAACTGCGCAGCTTAACCTGCGTTTAGCCCTGGTTCGCGCCCGCCTCGCGCGAGCGCGCAAGCACGTCGAGATTGCCCTCGCCGAAACCGTGGTGGCCGCTGCGCTGCACGACTTCGAAAAAGATCTCGCCGGGATGGCGCGTGGCAAACGTCTGGAAGAAGAGCCGCGGCACCCCGTCTTCGCCAATCTCGCCGTCGATCAGCACGTGACGCTTGCGCAAGGCCGCAAGGTCCACGCCGTGGCCGGGCAAACGCGCATCCACGGTGTCGTAGTAAGCGGGCGGCGGCTCGACGAACTCCACGCCATTGGCCATGAGCGCATCGACGCTCGCGAGGATGTCGTTGCTTGCCAGCGCGATGTGCTGCACGCCTTCGCCAGGGTGCTCGGGCAGATAGTCGTGCAATAGCTGCGTGCGCCGCGTGCCTTCCTCGTACACGGGAATGCGCAGCTCGCCATCGGGCGACACCATCACGCGCGACTCCTCGGACACATGCCAGTTCGCGTTGATCTCGTGAATCTCGCGGAAATGCAGCAGGTCGCGGTAGAAGTCGAGCCACTCCCCAATGCGCCCCGCGCCCACCGTTTGCGTGAGGTGATCGACGCGCGTGAGGCCCGTGCCGCCGTGGTCGAGATCGGTGTGCGCCGTAGCGACGTCGATGGGCCGAAAGTCGATATCGAAGATCGAAATGTCGCCCACGCCGCCACGCTGGCCGCCGCGTCCGCGCCAGCGGTCGATGAAATAGAGGTGCGAATCCCCAATGCCCTGGATCGCGGGAATGTGCAACTCGGCGGGCCCGAGGCGCTCGCCTTCGAACGCCCACGCGCCGAGCGAGATGGCGTGCTTGAACGCGCGCTTCGCATTGTCGACGCGCACGCCGATCGCGCAGATGCCCATGCCGTACTCCTGCGCGTAACGCGCGGCGAACGAATCGGGCTCGGCGTTGAGCAGGAAATTCATCTCGCCCTGGCGGTAGAGCGTGACCGCCTTGCTCACGTGGCGCGCGATTGCCTTGAAGCCGAACTGCTCGAAGCGGCGGCCGAGGTCGGCGGGCTCGGGCGCGGCGAATTCGACGAACTCGAGGCCGGCCATGCCGAGCGGATTGTCCGCCTGCGGCGGAAGGTTAGCGGGGCTGGACATGCAATAGGCTCCTGACGCAAGCGCTGAAACGGGGACTTCGCCGCCACGGGCGCGCGAAGCAGGCCGATTTTAACCATTTCGTTCATTTTGACGAAGACCGCCGTCTGCGGGCGGTCCACGCGCCATCTCGGTGCAAACCCGCAAAGCGTTCGATAATCGCACGCCATTGGGCGATAATCGCGCAAAACGGCGCCGTCACGCATTGCCGGATAGCGTGGGCCGCCCTATGCTGCGACTCACGTTTAGCGCATATCGCAGCATGGCACATGCGCAAAAGTCTGGAGACAACTCATGACCCCAAGCCTCGACACCACCGGCTCGCCCGACGCCGCCCCACTTTCGCCGTCGCGCAGCCAGGCCCGCAAGGCGGCGCTCGGCAGCTTTGTCGGCGCGGTCGTCGACTGGTACGACTTCCTGCTCTACGGCATTGTCGCCGCGCTCGTGTTCAACGGGGCGTTCTTCCCGCAGGTCAGCAAGTCGACGGGCACCCTCGCCGCCTTCGCGACTTTCGGCGTGGGCTTCCTGTTCCGCCCGCTCGGCGGGATCGTGTTCGGCCACTTCGGCGACCGGCTCGGACGCAAACGCATGCTCGTGATCACCGTCATGATGATGGGCCTGTCCACCGTGGCCATCGGCCTGTTGCCGACCTACGCGACAATCGGTCTGTGGGCGCCCGCGCTGCTCGTCGCGTTCCGCGCGCTGCAAGGCTTCGCGGTGGGCGGCGAATGGGGCGGCGCGGCGCTCATGGCCGTGGAAAGCGCGCCGCGCGGCAAGAAGGCGTTCTACAGCAGCGGCGTGCAGGTGGGCTACGGCGTGGGCCTCGTGCTCGCCACGGGCATTGTCGCGATCCTGAGCCACCTGCTCGGCGAGGCGGCGTTCCGCTCGTGGGGCTGGCGCCTGCCGTTCGTGTTCAGCGTCGTGCTCGTGCTGATCGGCCTGTGGGTGCGCTCGAGCATGGACGAGTCGCGCGAGTTCGTCGAGAAAGTCGAGCACGGTCATCGCAAGCTCAAGATGCCGGTGCTCGAAGCGATCACGCGCCACCCGAAGGCCTTCCTCTACATCGTCGCGCTGCGCCTCGCCGAACTCTTCACGATGTATATCGTGACCGCCTTCGCGCTGAGCTATTCGACCACCAACCTCGGCCTGTCGCGCGATCTCTTTCTCGGCATCGGCCTCTTCGTGGGCGCGCTGAGCTGCGTAACGATCCCGTGCTTCGCGTGGCTCGCCGACCGCCTCGGGCTGCGCCGCATCTATCTGATCGGCGCGTTCATCGGCTTGCTGAGCGCCGTGCCGTTCTTCCTCGCGCTCGAAGCGCGGGCCACGGTCTGGATCGTGATCTTCTCGGTGATGCTCGCCAATGTGGCCCACGACATGGTCGTGAGCGTGCAGCAGCCGCTCTTCACCGAACTGTTCGGCGCGGAGTACCGCTACAGCGGCGCGGGCGTGGGCTACCAGTTCGCGAGCGTGGTGGGCGGCGGCTTCACGCCGTTCATCGCGGTGGCGCTGGTGGGCGTGGGCGGCGGTTCGTGGCACCTCGTCGCCGCGTATCTGGCGATTGGCTGCCTGATCTCGCTGATCGTGGCGGCGCGCATGAAGCCGGAGTGACCACGCGCGCATCGTTGGCTGGCGAGCCGCAGGCGTTTGGCGCCTGCGGCTTTTGCCATTGTTTTGGCGACCTTGCAGCACAAGGCCTTGCACGCCGATGAAGAAACCGCCACTGGACCCGCGCGACTGGATCGCGGGGCTCGAAAAAGGCCTCGCGATTCTCGAAGCCTTCGACAGCGAGCACGCGCGTATGACCCCCACCCAGGCGGCCGAGCGCACGGGACTCTCGCGCACCGCCGCGCGCCGCTATCTGCTCACGCTCGAATCGCTGGGCTATGTGTACACGGATGGCCGCCTGTACGGCCTCACGCCGCGCGTGCTGCGCGTGGGCTGGTCCTATTTCGATTCGGCGCGCCTGCCGCGCACCGTGCAGCCGTATCTGCAGCAGTTGAGCGCGACGCTCAACGAATCCGCCTATGTGAGCGTGCTCGATGGCTGGGATCTCGTCGTGATCGCGCGCAATGGGGTATCGCGCGTAATGACCACGGGCTTCGTGCTCGGCGCGCGCGTGCCCGCGCCGCTCATCTCGCCCGGTGTGGTGCTGCTCGCGCACGAGGCCGATCAGGAAGCGGTTTCCGCCTGGCTCGATACGGTCGAGCTTACGCCCTTCACGCCGCATACCATCACGAGCGGCGCGCGCCTGCGCGAGAAGATCGGGCGTGCGCGCGTGGATGGCTATGCGCTCATCGAGCAGCAGTTGCAGGTGGGCGTGCGCGGCATTGCCGTGCCGCTCAGGAATCGCAACGGCGAGGTGGTCGCCGCGCTTAGCACCAATATGCCGATGGGCGAGGAAAGCCCGGAGGCTGCGCTGCAGCGTGTCCTGCCGCATCTGCAGGAGAGCGCGCTCGCGATGCTCAACGTGCTTTGACGTGCCCTAGCGCTGCGTTAAGGCCGCGTTAGTACCCGTCACACGCGCGTTACCCGCCACCGCGAGCCCCGCCGTCGCCAGCGCTTCGCGCGCATGGCCGCGTATATCGTCCACCGCGTATTGCGCATCGGCCTTGCGCACCCATGCGCGCAAGCGCAAGCGCGCGCCGCCGCCAGACGGGTAGCTTTCCACAGCGACCGTCGGTGCGAGTGTCGCGCCGCTTTGCACGCGCGGCTCGGCGCACACCATTTCCTTGAGCTTGCCGATGGCGGCGTCCACCTGATCGCGCCGCGCGAGATCGACAGTGACGTCGATACGCTGCGTGCCGCCGCTGCTGTAGTTGATGACGGGATTGCTCCAGATCTGGCTGTTCGGCACGAATACGACATTGCCGTCGCCGCGCTCGATACGCGTCGTGAATAGCCCGACTTCGCACACGATGCCGGCCGCCGCGCCGCTGCCTTCGATCACATCGCCCGCACGAAACGGGCGCAGCATCAGCAGCATGATGCCGGCGGCGATATTTTGCAGGGTGCCTTGCAACGCGAGGCCGATGGCAAGGCCAGCGGCGCCGAGCGCGGCGAGCACGCTGGCCGTGGCGATGCCCACTTCGCTCAATGCGGCAACGAGCGCGATCACGCGCACGGCCCACGCCGCCATGCCCGCGAGCATGGGCGCGAGTGTCGGGTCGGCGTGCGAGCGCGTCAGCATGCTCGCGAAGACCTGCGCGACGCGATTGGAGACCCACCAGCCGACCACCACGATCAGCACGGCGACGACGAGATTCATGACGTCGTGCGTCATCGTGGCAAGCAGCGAGGGTTGAAGATGAAAAAGGCGGTTGAAGAAATCGTCCATGATCGGGGATCAAGTGGTTGCGATGGGGAGCGAGGTGCGCGCAATGCGCACCCCACAGGACCCCGCAGCAGTCCGCATGCCCGTAAGCTTTGAAAGGCCCAGCGACGCATGCCCTCTTGATCCGGCACCCTTGCAGCGCGATTGCTTGCGCCCGCAACGGTCTCCCCGCCCTGCGACGCTAGAAGTCCACCGCATCGCGAATGATCGGGCACGTCATGCAATGGCCGCCGCCGCGGCCGCGCCCCAGTTCCGCGCCCACGATGCTCACGACCTCGATTCCGGCCTTGCGCAGCAGCGTGTTCGTATACGTGTTGCGGTCGTAAGCGAACACGACGCCAGGCGACGTGCATACCAGGTTCGCGCCGCTGTCCCACTGCGTGCGTTCGCGCTGGTAGTCGTTGCCGCCCGCCTCCACCACCCGCATTTTCTTGATGCCGAGCGCCGCGCTCACTACCTCGACGAAGGACTTCTTCTCCTGATGCAGTTCCACACCCGCCGGGTGATCGCTGGGCCGGTACGTGAACGTGCGGGTACGCGCGAGAAAATCCGGCGCGATCAGCACGCAGTCGCGATCGGCAAACGTGAAGACCGTATCGAGGTGCATGGCCGCGCGAATTTTCGGCATGGCCGCCACGATCACCTGTTCGGCCGCGCCCTTCTTGAACAGCGTGGCGGCGAGCTGGCTGATGGCCTGCCGCGACGTGCGCTCGCTCATGCCGATCAGCACGGTCTTGTTGCCGATGGGCATGACGTCGCCGCCTTCGAGCGTCGCCATGCCGTGGTCCTCGGTGGGGTCGCCCCACCACACGTTGACCTTGCCCGCAAAGTCCGGATGAAAGCGGTAGATCGCCGCCGCAAGGATCGTTTCCTCGTGCCGCGCGGGCCAGTACAGCGGATTGAGCGTCACGCCGCCGTATATCCAGCACGTGGTGTCGCGCGTGTACAGCGTGTTCGGCAGCGGCGGCAAAAGATATTCGGTGGAGCCCGCCGCTTCGCGCACGACCTTGAGCGCCGCGCCGCCGTGCGATTCGGGAAAGTCGTAGATCGACAGGCCGCCAAGCAAGGTCTCGGCCAGCTTGCGGTCCTCGAGCCCTTCCAGATAGCTGCGCAGTTCGTCGATGAAACCCAGCCCGACCTGGTTCGGCACAATCTGATTGTCGAGAATCCACTTCTTGCCTTCGGGCACGGCAACGGTTTCAGCGAGCAGATTGTGCATTTCCACGACTTCGACGCCACGGTCGCGCATTTTCGTGACGAAGTCGAAATGGTCGCGCTTCGCGTTGTCGACCCACAGCACGTCGTCGAACAGCAGCTCGTCGCAATTGCTCGGCGTGAGACGCGAGTGCGCCATGCCGGGTGCGCACACCATCACCTTGCGCAACTGGCCGACTTCCGAATACACGCCGAGCGCGCTGTCTTCCTTCGCCTTCGCCTTGCCGCCCTTCGCGGCCTTTTCTACTTTCCCCGCCTTCTCGCTCTTTTCACTCTTGCCACCGCCCTTCGCCTTGGACATATCGATCTCCACTCGTTTTCGTTAGAGCGCCATGGCGCCCGTTGCCAGCGCAACGATCCCCACGATGGCCGCGACAGCCGCCACGATGAAAATGACCCAGTCGCTCGTACGCTGGAAAACCTTCAGCTTGCGCTCTCTTCGCGCGAGGAAATACAGCACCGTGCCAGGCGCGTACAGAATCGCCGAAAGCAGGATGAACTTGAAACCGCCCGCCACAATCATGAACAACGTGTAGATCACCGCGACGGTGGCGAGCGCGAGATCGCGCCTGCGCTCTTCGGGCCGCACCTCGTAGCTCTCGCCGCGATTCGAGACCATGAACCCGTAGGCCGCGACGAAGAGATACGGGATCAGCGACATCGAGCTCGTGAGGTTGAGCATCAGCGAGAACGCATCGCGCGAGAAATAGGTGCTCGCCACCAGTAACTGCACGACGATGTTGGTGATCCAGAGCGCATTGGCCGGCACGTTGTTGGCGTTTTCACGCGCGAACACGGCAGGCATGTCCCGATTGCGCGCCGCCGCGAACATCACCTCGGCGCAGATGAGCGACCACGCCAGATACGCGCCCAGCACGGAAACGATCAGGCCGACGCTCACAAAGATGCCGCCCCACGGTCCGACCACGCTTTCGAGCACGGCCGCCATGGAGGGCTGGCGCATGCCCGCCACGTCCCCGCGCGGCAGCACCGCGAACGGCAGCATGGAAACAAGCACCATGAGCGTCGTTACGCCTGCGAAGCCCATGATCGTTGCGCGCCCAACGTCCGCGCGCTCCTTCGCGTAGCGCGAATACACACTCGCCCCTTCGATGCCGATGAACACGAACACGGTGACCAGCATCGTTGCGCGAACCTGCTGGATGAGGCCGCCCTCTTGCGCCGCGGACTGGATATTCAGCTGGAAGGTCCCGTACTTGAATACGAACAGCAGAATGACGACGAACACCAGGATCGGAATGACCTTGGCGAACGTCACGATCGTGTTGATGAACGCGGCCTGCTTCACGCCGCGAAGAATGAGAAAGTGAAATAGCCAGATGCCGATCGAGGCCACGACGATCGCCGTGACCGTATTGCCGTCGCCGAAGACCGGGAAAAAAGCGCCCAGCGTGGACTTGATCAGCACCCAGTACGAAACGTTGCCGATGCAACTGCCTATCCAGTAACCGAACGCGGAGAGAAAGCCGGGGTAGTCGCCGAAGCCCTCTTTGGCGTACATGAACACACCGGCGTCGAGGTTCGGCTTGCGCTCCGCGAGCGCCTGGAACACGCGTGCGAGCGTGTACATGCCCACGCCCGCCACGAGCCACGCAATGGCCGCGCCGACCGGCCCCGTTGCATTGGCAAAGGTTCGCGGCAGAGAAAAGATCCCGGCGCCCACCATGCCCCCGACTACCATCGCGGTCAACTGCACGCGACTCATCTTCTGCCCGGTATCGGCCATCGGCTTCCTCGCTTTGTTCGAAACTTCGCTTTGTCGAGAGACCAACCCCACCTGCGTTCACGTCATCGGGTCACGCGCACCGAGTTGTTGCCGAGCAGCACACGCACACGGTCGCCCGGCACGAACTGCTGATCCGCATCCTGGACCACTGACATCAGTTGCCCCGAATCCAGACGCACGACGATTTCAACGCCCGCGCGCTGCGTGACGCGCTGCTCCACGGCATTGCCTGCCGCGCCGCCCAACACGGCGCCGCCGATGCCCGCCGCAACGGAACCCGTGCCGCGCCCGATGTTGCTGCCTGCCGCGATACCCCCAAGTGCGCCACCCGTGATTGCGCCAATGCCGCTCGGGCCCGGCTGGATCGTGACCGGCCTCACGTTTTCAACGACACCGAGTTCGACCACCATCACCTGTTGCGCCTGGGCCGGCGTGAAGGTGGAACCCGAAGTGGGCGCCTCGCAGCCGGAAAGCGCAAGCGAGCCGACCACGGAGCCAATTAATGCTGCAGCGAGATATCGCATGACATTCCCCTATTGCGGCGCATTGCGGATTCGCTAATTGATTCGACCTGTTTGCTAACGATTGCGCGTACATTCATTAGCGAACATTCAGCCAATACGTGCCCGGCGGCGCTCCTTTCGCCATCCATCCTCCGGACACCTGACGAACATTATGGAATACGATTCGCCCATGAGGTATTCAACGTGACATTCGCTCGAGAATAGTTCAGCAATTCAATGTGGCGCGCATTTTCAATCCGCGATTTCCCGCGCTCGCATTACGACAGATCGACGATCGGTAAAAGGCGCTAACATGAAATCGACGGATGACCAGAAGTTGTCGCTGCCGGTGCTCACGGCCATGGTCGTGGGGTCCATGGTCGGCGCGGGCATTTATTCGCTGCCGCGCAACTTCGCGCTCGAAGCGGGCCCAACAGCCGCCGTCGTTTCATGGTGCATTGCGGGAGGCGGCATGTATATGCTGGCCCGCGTGTTCCAGCTGCTCGCGGAAATCCGGCCCGACCTCGACTCCGGCATCTTCGCCTATGCACGCGACGGCTTCGGCGGCTACGCCGGCTTTCTCTCCGCGTTTGGCTACTGGATGGCCGGTTGCTTCGGCAACGTCTCCTATTGGGTGCTGATCAAATCCACATTGGGTGCATTCGTGCCGGCATTTGGAAACGGCAATACGCCGATCGCCATTGCGGTTTCGTCAGTCGGCATATGGGCATTTCACTGGATGCTGTTGCGCGGCATTCAGCAGGCCACACTGATCAATGCGATTCTCACGGTCGTGAAGATTTTGCCGATTTTCGTTTTTATCGGCATTTTGAGCATCTATGCGAGTGCGGAGCCATTCACGAACAATCTCGCGGAAAGTGCCGGCAGGCTTTCCACGCAGGTCAAGGGGACAATGCTCGTCACGGTATTCGTGTTTCTCGGCATCGAAGGGGCCAGTGTGTATTCGCGCTACGCGAAAAAGCGCTCAGACGTAGGCGCCGCCACGATACTCGGCTTCGCCTTCGTGCTGTTGCTGCTCGTGCTCGTCACTCTGCTGCCCTACGCGCATCTCATGCGCGCGGACATCGCGGCCATGCGGCAACCTTCCATGGCGTCGGTGCTTGGCGCCGTGATCGGCTCGCCAGGCGTGGTGTTCATTGGCGGCGCGCTGATCGTCTCCGTGCTCGGCGCCTACCTCGCGTGGTCGCTGATCTGCGCGGAAGTGCTCTACGCCAGCGCGAAGGCGGAGGCCATGCCCGCCATCTTCGCGCGCCGCAACGCGCGCCAGCTTCCCACCGCCGCAATCTGGCTCACGAGCAGCGTGGTGCAGGCCTTCGTCATCAGCACGTACTGGTCCACCGACGCCTTCTCGCTCATGCTGCGCCTCACGAGCGCCATGGCGCTCATCCCCTACTTTTTTGTGGCGACGTTCGGGGTCAAGGCGGTCCGCGCACTCCCGCAATCGGCCATGAGCGCGCGAAAGCGCGCGCTCAGCTATGCCACAGCGGTCATCGCCACGATTTATACACTGTTCCTGCTTTACGCTTGCGGGCTGGAACTGCTCATCATGTCCGCGCTCCTGTATGGACCCGGCAGCCTGCTTTACATGTGGGCACGGCGCGAGCGCGGCCAGGCGTTTTTTTCCCGGCCCGAGTGGTGCGCGTTTCTCGTGGTGATGAGCGGCGGCCTCGTTGCGATTGTCGGGCTGAGCGCCTCGGCATGGCGTTAACCGCTCGCCTCACCGCCGCCATTCAAACGTTCCAACGTTCGACCGCGAGGAACCATGCCTATCAGCTACGCGCTCCGCAAGACGCAACTCGCGGCGGTCGAGCAGCGCGCGATGAAGGTGTCCATTTACGTCGTGTGCCTCGGTTTCGCGGCCAACGTCGGCTATGGCTTCTTCGTGCAGTCCGACACGCTGCTGCTCACCGCCATTTTCTATCTGCTCAACCTCGTGAGCGCCGTGCTCGGATTGCTCGCGGCCACCGTGGTAAGCCGGCCCGCGACGACTCGCTTCGAATATGGCTATTGGTTCCTGGAGCCGCTCGTGAATGGCATAAACGGGCTCATGATGCTGCTCGTTTGCGTGTACGGCCTCGTGAACGGGATCGAGGGGATACGCTCGGGCGGCCACAAAGTGAATGCGTACGGCGTCATGCTGATCAGCCTCGCGAGTTGCGTGATCTGTTTCGCCATGGTGGTCTATAAAAAGCACGCGGCCGCGCAGATCGATTCCAAGCTGCTCAGAACCGACGGCTGGAAATGGATCATGAAATTCACGTTCAGCGCCGCCACGCTGCTCGGCTTCTTCGTCTATTCGATCTTGCCCGAAAGCTTTCACTATCTGTGGGCGCGTTATATCGACAGTGCGATGACCGCAGGACTTTCGTTGATCTTTCTCTCCGTGCCCGTGAAGATCGTGCGCACGAGCTTTGCCGAATTGCTGCACATGAGCCCCGAAGAAAACAATCCGCGCGCGGAGATCGAGACGGCGCTTTCGAGGCTCGAACGCGAGCTCGGCATTCTGCGCCACCACACGCATGTGATCCAGGCGGGCCGGCGCAATTTTGTCGAAGTCAGCGTGCTTGTCGACACAACGTCCGCGCTAAGCGATCTTGCTTCGCAGGACAGATTGCGCGAACGCCTCTGGGAAACGCTAGGCTCGAATCCGCTGGAAAACCGCCTCACTGTGCAGATCACCGCGGACCCGCGCTGGGAAGACGGACGCCAGCCTGGATGACGCGCGCCTTTAGCCCAGCGGCTCGCGCTCATGCACAAGGGCGCTACCCGCGCCATCGGAACAGTATGGATAACGTGACAATGTCCTCGCCGCGAAGCTGACGAAGCCTTCGTCTGCTACTATCGTGGACATCCACGCAGGTCTTGTCACACCAACGGCTAAGCGTACATTACAGTACGATGCAGATCCGGAGGGCAACGTGTCATGCCAGCTTCACTGATCGCCTACTGCGGCCCCGCAGGCACTCCTGAAGACTTCTGGCTGCGCTGGAATACCGATCCGTTGTTGCTCGCCGCGCTTGCGGCTCTGGCGTGCGTCATTGTCTGTGGGCGCAGCGCGAATGCGCGTGCCGGCTGGCTGGCACTCGCGCTGATGGTCATCGTATTCGTCTCACCGCTGTGCGCGCTGTCGTCAGCGTTGTTCTCGGCGCGCGTCACGCACCACATCATCCTCATCGCCGCCGTCGCGCCCCTCCTGGCACGGGCCTTTCCGCTGCCGCGCATGCCCTCACCTCCGCTCGTGCCGGTGGTCGCCGCCCATGCGGTCATCGTCTGGC
The DNA here is from genome assembly GCF_009789655.1 of Paraburkholderia acidiphila. GTDB lineage: Bacteria > Pseudomonadota > Gammaproteobacteria > Burkholderiales > Burkholderiaceae > Paraburkholderia > Paraburkholderia acidiphila. The sequence goes on along the minus strand of NZ_CP046910.1, from coordinate 861,345 downwards.
TCTGGCATGCGCCGGGGCTCTATACGTGGGGCCTCGCCACCGTGCCCGCCTACTGGTTGATGCAGGCCACCCTGCTAGGGAGTGCATGGTTGATGTGGCGCAGCATATTCTCCCCGCTGGTGCAGACCGGCGTCGCATTGATGGCGCTGGTCGCGACGATCGGGCAGATGGGCCTGCTCGGCGCCCTCATCGTCTTTTCTCCCCGTCCGCTTTACGCGGTGCATTTCGCCAGCACGGCCGCGTGGGGACTCACGCCGCTCGCCGATCAGCAACTCGCCGGCCTGTTGATGTGGGTGCTCGCGATGATCCCCTATCTCGCCGCGGGACTCTGGATCACATGGTCCTCGCTGCGCGGCGGGGAGCCCGCACTGTGACAACCGTCCTGAAGTTCATCCATCTGGCCGCGATCGCGATCTGGTCGGGCGGGCTCATCGTGCTGCCGTTCCTGTTCTGGCAGCGGCGCGCGCTCCCGGTCGGTCCCGAGCTCGACCGGTTGCACCGCATCACGAGGCTCGTGTATGTCGAGCTGACCTCGCCGGCGGCTTTCGTCGCCATCGCAAGCGGCACGGCGTTGATCTTCCTGCAGGCCACGTTCGTCGAATGGTTCTCGGTGAAGATGGTGCTCGTCGGCATCATGGCGATGCTTCATGTTCTTGCCGGCCTCGTGCTCCACCATCTTTTCCTGCCCGAGGGGCACTTCAGCCGCGTTGCGTCGATTGCTCTCGCAACCGCTTATGTGTTTGTTATCGTCGCGATCATCTGGGTCGTACTCGCCAAGCCGCACATCCCCTCAAGCACGTTCGCCCCGCATCTGTTCGAGCCCGGCGGGCTCTCCCGCTGGCTGCATCAGTCCTTCGGGGAAACCAGAATGCCAACGCCATGATCGAACACGAGCTTGCCTCCATGCCAGCCGGCGAAGCCCGTCATCACCGTGGCGAGTGCCGACAGCGCGAGTCCATGCGGCAGGACCTCCGCGGGATAGAGCAGGCGCAAGCCCCAGTTGGCGCCCGCGATCGCGACGAGCGTCATGGCGGCCACGGCATGCGACCAGCTGGCTTCCCTCAAGCGGATGCCGCGCACGAGCAGCAGTTCGGCCGTACCGGCAAGGCTGGCGCCCACGCCGCTCCAGAACGCAAAGCCGGCCGCCCACAGACCCGCCCTCACCCAGAACGGATCGCCCGACCACCAGTAGAGGACATCGACGCCCAGCGTGGCGACCACGAAGGCAATCGGGAAGTGCACCATCATGACGTGAATCGGGTGGCCGACGAGCGCGACGACCGAGCCTGCATCGAGCCGCAACAGTTCGAGCATCACCTCGCTGTGGCGTTGCGATCCGGAATCGTCTTTCTTTGCCATGGTCAATCCTCCCTGCGACGAAGGCGTGATACCTCAAGCCATCATAGTGTCTTGCGTGTGCCGGTCCAAGCCGGATTGGTCGCGGCGCTCACCGCCTGCGCCGGTCCGCTCTCGACGCTCTCACCGTCCGGGCCCGCCGCGGCTTCGATTGCCGGGCTCTGGTGGGTCATGCTGGCGGGCGCGGCCGTGCTGTTCGCACTCGTGCTCGCGCTGTTCTTTCTCGTGATCCTGCGGCCGGGCTGGGGCTCGGCGGTGCCGCCCGCGCGCTGGATCGTGCTCGGCGGCCTCGTGCTGCCGGCCGTGATCCTGATTCCCCTCATCGGCTACGCGCTCTATGCCGGCGAACGGCTGCTGCCGCTGCCGGGCCGCACCGCGCCGCGCATCGAGGCCATTGCGCAGCAATGGAGCTGGACCTTCCGCTATCCCGATGCGGGCGGCCTCGAAACGAAGAACGTGCTGCACCTGCCCGCTGGCACGCCCGTCGACATCGTCGTCACGAGCGAAGACGTCGTGCACGCGTTCTGGATTCCGCGCCTTGCCGGCAAGATCGACGCGATCCCCGGGCATGAAACGCGCCTGCGCGTGGAAGCCGATCAGCCGGGCCAGTACGAAGGCCTGTGCAACCAGTTCTGCGGACTCGGCCATGCGGGGATGCACTTCGCGGTGATCGTCGATCGTCCCGAAGACTTTTCCGCCGCCCTCAAGGAAGCGGCCGCCACCGGGGAGGTGAAGAAATGAGTGTGCCCGTCGAGCCTGGGTCACAGGGCGTGAACGCGCTGCGGCTGCACCGCCAGCTTGCCGCGATCTGGGCCACGGGTCCCGGCGTGAAGCGGCTCTCCTCCGTGAACCACACCGTGATCGGCATGCGCATGATGATTACCTCGTTCGTGTTCTTCGCGATCGCGGGCGTCCTCGGCATGCTCACGCGCGTGCAGCTCGCGAGCCCGCATGCCGCGTTCATGGACGCGGAGACCTACAACCAGGTCTTCACGATGCATGGCTCGATGATGCTGTTCCTGTTCGCGATTCCGATGGTGGAAAGTTTCGCGGTCTACATCACGCCGAAGATTCTCGGCACGCGCGATTTCGCCTTTCCGCGGCTCACGGCTTACGGTTACTGGTGCTACCTGTTCGGCGGCACGATCCTGACCGTGGCGCTCATCATGCATGTCGCCCCCGACGGCGGCTGGTTCATGTACACGCCGCTCAGCTCCAACGTGTATACGCCAGGCATCAACGCCGACGTCTGGCTGCTCGGCGTGACCTTCGTCGAAATCTCGGCGCTCTCGCTCGCGATGGAGATCGTCGTTTCGATCCTCAAGATGCGCGCGCCGGGCATGTCGCTCGACCGCATGCCGATCTTCGCGTGGTACATCCTCGTGACGGCCATGATGATGATCGTGGCCTTTCCGCCGCTGATCCTCGGCTCGATCATGCTCGAGGTCGAGCGCGCGTTCGGGCTGCCGTTCTTCGACCCGCACCGCGGCGGCGATCCACTGCTCTGGCAGCACCTGTTCTGGCTGTTCGGCCACCCGGACGTCTACATCATCTTCCTGCCGATGGCGGGCGTGCTCTCGACGATCATCCCCGTGTTCGCGAGGCATCCGCTCGTCGGCTACCGGACCATTGTCGTTGCGATCATTGCGCTGGCGTTCCTGAGCTTCGGCATCTGGGTGCACCACATGTTCACGGTGGGCATTCCGCATCTGGCGCTCGCGTTCTTCTCAGCAGGCTCGGCGATCGTCGCTGTGCCGACCGCGATCCAGTTCTTCGCGTGGCTCGCCACGCTGTCGCACGGCCGGCCGCGCTGGGATGTGCCGATGCTTTACATCTTCGGCTTTTTCTTCGTATTCACGGCGGGCGGCCTGACCGGCGTGATGCTCGCCATCGTGCCGTTCGACTGGCAGGCGCACGACACCTATTTCGTCGTCGCGCATATGCACTACGTGGTAGCCGGCGCCCTCGCCTTTCCGATGCTGGCCGCGTTCTATTACTGGCTCCCGCTGCTGACCGGCCGCACCGCCGTGCACAGGCTCTCGCTGCCGGCCTTCTGGCTCGTCTTCATCGGTTTCAACATGACCTTCTTCCTGATGCACCTGACCGGTCTGCTCGGCATGCCGCGGCGCATCTTCACCTATAGCGGCGACGAAGGCTGGAACTGGCTCAACCTGCTCTCCTCGGTGGGCGGATTCGTCATGACGATCGGCTTCGCGCTGGTGGCCATCGACATCGTCGTGCAACTGCGCTTCGGCAGGCGCGTGCGGCGCAATCCGTGGGATTCGACGACGCTCGAATGGGCCATGCAGATCCCGCCCGCACCCTACGCGTTTGCCTCACTGCCGCGCGTTGGCACGCAGACGGACGGCATCGGACCGGGCCAGCTTGCCGTGTCGCTCGCGCGCGGCGAAGGCTATCTCGGCTTTACGCGCAACGGCTGGCAGGAAACGCTTGGCGTACACATGACGTCGGGGGAGCCCGATCAGCTGATCGTGCTGCCGAACGCAACGTATCTGCCGCTTTTCACCGCCCTCGTCACTGGCGCCGCGGTGCTTGCGATGCTGTTCAAGTTCTACCTGCTATCGGCCGCGCTCGCCTTCGTGACGTTCGGGATGTTCGTCTTCGCCGGACAGCGCGCGGGACTGCCGCGCGACTATGGCCCGCTGCCGGTGGGCCACGGTGTCAATGTGCCGCCGCATACGGAAGTGGCCAGCGCGCCATCGTGGCTCGCGCTCGTCTGCGCGCTGGTCGCAAACGGCACGCTGTTCACGTCGCTGATCTTCGGCACGTTCTATCTCTGGATCGCCGCGCCAAACTGGCCCGCTGCGGTGACGCCGCAGCCGAGCCGTTTGCTCGCATTCCTTACGATTGCTGGGCTCGTCGTCGCGGCAGCGGCAGCGCGCGGTTCGCTGCGCACCACCACGGCGGGTGGCAAAGCGCACGGTTGGATCGTACTTGCCGCGCTGGCACTCGTGGTAGCGCTAGTCGCCGACGTCTCACTCATCTCCGGCGTCACGCCGGATCCGCGCGCGCACGCGCTCGGTGCGACGGCCGCCGCGCTGCTCGCTTACATCGCATTGCATGCCGGCGTCGGACTGCTGTTCCTCGTCAGCAACCTGCTGCGCTTCCGTGCAGGCTTCATCTCCCCGCGGCGATTCACCGACCTGCGCCTGTCGCGCTTGTGGCTCGACTACACGGCAGTGACGGCGTTCATCGCGCTCGGCCTCGTGCTCGCGCTGCCCGGACTCGTCGCGATGCTCGGAGCGCGGCCATGAACGGGCAGCCGCTTGCGCCGCGGCGGCTGTGGTGGCTGGCCGTCGGCTTCACGATCTGGTGTCTCGCGCTCGTGATCCTGTACGCGCTGCATGCGATCGGTTGCGCCTTCGGCTGGCCGGCGGGCCCGCTGCGCCTGAGCCTCGCAATCGTGCTGCTCGCGCACCTCGTGGCGATCGGCTGGCTGTGGCGCTATCGTGCGTCCGCGCGGCGCGACCCGGGTCCCGCGCGGATCAGCACATTCCTGCACACCGTTGTCATCTGGACCTTGATCGCGGCGCTTGCCGCCACCGTCATCACGTTCGGGCCCGCGCTGTTGCTGACCACCTGTATCTGAGCAGTGCGTAGCAAGCCTGGCGTAGAGGGGGATTCATGAATGCTCGCGATCTCGTGCGCAAAGCCATCTGGTCGGCCATCTATCTGCTCTTCATTCTCGCCCCGCTGTTTGCGCTGCTCGCGGGCACGCTGCCGCCCGCGCGGAATTTCGGCACCGAGTTTTCGGTTGCGCTCGGCTATTCCGGTCTTGCGATGATGGGGCTGCAATTCGGCCTCACCGCGCGCTTTCGGCATGTGACCGAACCGTGGGGCGAGGACGTCATCTATCACTTTCATCGGCGTGTCTCGCTGCTGGCCGTGGGTCTTGTCGTGGCGCATCCGCTGATCCTGATCGCCATCCGCTCGGAATCGCTCGCGATGCCGGACTCCATCCTGGATATCCCATGGGGCGCCCGCTTCGCAGTGCTGTCGATCGTCGCGCTCATCGTGCTGGTGGTGACCGCCTTGTGGCGCAAGCAACTGAAAATCCGCTATGAGACCTGGCATCGGTCGCATATCGTGCTCGCGCTGACCACAATCGGCGCGGGCATGCTGCATATGGTCGGCTGGGGCTTCTACCTCACCGATCCGCTCAAGCGGATCCTGTGGATCGGCATGACGATCTTCTGGATCGCGCTGCTGCTCCATGTGCGCATCGTCAAGCCGCTCTTCATGCTGCGCAGGCCGTATCGCGTCGTCGAGGTGCGTAGCGAGCGCGGCGACACCACGACGCTCGTCATGCAGCCCGAAGGTCACGCGGGGTTTCGCTTCAAGCCGGGCCAGTTCGGCTGGCTGACGCTATGGGCCAGCCCCTTTCGCATCACCGGGCACCCGTTCTCGTTCTCGTCGAGCGCGCAGGCGCCGGACGGGCGCGTCGAAATGACGATCCGCAATCTCGGCGACTTCACTAGCGCGGTCAAAACGGTCACGGCCGGGCAGCGCGTGTATCTCGACGGCCCGTACGGTGCGTTCACGATCGGCAATCCGACGGATATGCATGTGCTGATCGCAGGCGGCATCGGCATCACGCCGATGATGAGCATGATCCGCACGCTCGCCGACCGTGGCGACAAGCGTCCGCTGGTCCTCCTGTATGGCAGCAAGGACTGGGAGTCGCTGACGTTCCGAGAAGAGCTGGAAGCGCTGAAGGCGCGGCTCGACCTGAAGATCGTGTATGTACTCTCGAATGCCCACGCGGGCTGGACCGGCGAGACCGGCCGCATCGACGCGGACCTGTTCAGGCGCCACCTGCCGCCCGAGTACACGGACCACGAGTACTTCATTTGCGGGCCGGATGTGATGATGGACGCCATCGAGACCGCGCTGGGCAACATGAAGGTGCCGATTGCCCGGTATCACTCCGAGCGCTACAGCTTCGTTTAGGAGAACCATCATGCGCCGCTTGCTCGCCGATCGTCTGGTCGTGGCCACAGGCGTGATTGTCGTTGTGCTCGCACTCGTGTTTGCGCTCGTGCGGGTAGCTTCGCGGTAGCAGGGTTGCTCGCGCCCATCCAAACTATGCAGTCCGAACAAGTCAGCGCGGCGTACGGGAATGATCGATCGCGGCCCGCGATGCGACCGTGCCGGCCGCGAAGCGCGGTGCGGCATTCGCCACCAGAATCAGCGCGGCACCGGCGAGGCCGCTCGATACGTGTTTGATCGCATGGCCGGCGATCACATGATGCGTGAGTTCCCACACCTGCCAGTCGAGGCTCTCGAAGATCTTTGCGACCCCGTAGAAAACGATCACCATCGTCCAGCCCAATACGCTGTCCACCTTGCGCGTGAGCGTCAAGCCGACGATGAACATGAGGCCGCCGAACTGCAGGATCGCGTACGGCCACAGGCTGTCGAGCGCGAGCCAGTACGCGATCGTGCCGAGCGACACGGCCACCATGATCAGCAACGGCACCCAGCCTACGCGCTGCCCGGTGTGCGACGTCCAGAGCATCGCCAGGATGCCCGCGAAGACGATCGTCATCGGCAGGCGGTCCCATACGAGCGTCGCGTCGGAAGGCGCCCAGTGATAGTAGGCCGACCCGATTGCGGTTAGCACGAGCCCGAATCCGGCGACGACCATGCCGGGGAATTTTGGCGGCTGCGGCCGCTGCCGGTACGCGTTTTGCCGCGCCCAGCCGAGGCAGGCGATTCCGCCCGCCAGAATGACGAGATTCGACAGCACGTCCGCTGCATGCGGGATGACGCCCAGCGCGCGCTGGTCGGCGAAGCGGTGATAGGACGCCGGCTGCGCGAGCGGCCATAGCAGCTGCAACACCGTGCCCGCCACGAAAAGCAGGATGCTGCCAAGCAGCAATCGGGGAATGTTCACGGAGCGCGTCTCCGGGTATGACGTCACACTCGACAGGCGCTTGCGCACCCTCCTCGTATGATCGGACAAACCGGGCCCGGTAACAAGGTTGGCTGGATCGGTTACGGCTCGCTGTAATCATCACCGGCCTGCTCGAGTTCCTTCAACTCTTCCGCGGGATCCTCCGGTTGCCCGGCAGCGGTCTCATGCGTGCGCTTCGGCGAATCGACAACGGGAGGCGGCATCCTGCCGATGCCCTCGTCGATGCGTTGCAGCAGATAGGGGAAGAACGGATTCGATGCAATCCGGAACATCGAGTCGAGCGTCAGGATCAAGGTGCCGCGCTCTCCGCGCGGCGCGAGCGTGCCCAGGTTGACATTGAAGTTTTCGTCGTCGCCCGGCTTGATACCGTAGAGTGCATCCGTCACCGGAAATGGGATCGCAACATGCGATAACGAAAAAATATCCGGCGGATAGTCGATATCCAAAGGCCGAACGCGGGTGGCCACACTGCCCGCATCGACACTGCGTTCAACGGTATGCGCCGAATCCTGTGACGCGTTGGCAATGACCGTGGTGCGATAGTTTTGCGGCCCGATACGCAAAAGCCGCGTGAGCGCGGAATAGGACGCGACGCGCAAGAAGGTTCTGAAGCTCACACTGCGGTTCACGTCGAACAACACGATTTCACTGCCGTTTGCGGGGAGCTTGTCGTACAACGACGACATGACCGCAGGGGTGCTGACCGTGAAATCGGTAACCGACTGGAACGTCAGTACGGGAGGAAGCAAATTCAGCCGGTTCTCGCGCTCGAGCCTCGCCATCTGCTCCTGGATGGCGCTCGTAAGCAGCCAGGACTGCCGCGCCGCGTTCACCGGAAACGAGTTGTACTTGAACGGGTTGAATTCCGGCACGATGCCGAGCCAGGCGGCCCGCGCGAACGCGGGCAATACCGCGGGCAGTCCCACGAGACCCGCAAACCGCGCGTAACGCGTGACGCCGATCATCGGCGAGATGAGCACGAGCCGGGTGGGACGCGTGAGCGCGGGATTCTCGATGGCGTCCATTGCATACTGCAGGGCAAGCGCGCCGCCGTTCGAAAAGCCGATCAGTTCGAGCGGCTTGTCCGGGCCCACGCGCCGGCGCGCTTCGCGAACCGCGAGCCGCGTGGCCGCGGCCCAGTCCTGCCATGTGACGTTGGTCAGTCCCGCAGGCACGGTACCGTGGCCAGGCAAGCGGATGGCGATCGCGACAAAGCCCCGGTCGCGATAATTGCGCGCGATGTGCCGCAAGCTATAGGGCGAGTCCGTCATGCCATGCAGCAGCACCACCGCGCCCACCGGCGGTCCTTGAGGTTCCAGTATGTACGAGCGGTTCCAGTCCTGAGCGAAGTGCTCCGGATAAATCGGCGAGCCTTCGTAGTAGCGGTTCGACGGGACACGCTCGGATACCTTGACCTTTTCGACGACGTTGACGCGCACATCCTCGAACAGCCGCGCCTCCTCCCGCATGTACGCATTCCAGTCGCCGGCGTCCATTTCTGCAACGCTCATCTCGTGCGGTACGTAGGTGTGCCAGACCGATAGTTCCGGGCCGCGCAGCGAAACCCAGGCCCGCAACCCCAGTGCGAGCAGCGCGAGCACGACCAGAATCGACACCCCTATTTTTATTACCTTCAGCGACGTGCGTAGCATTGGTTTTCTCTCGGAAGCAACGGCTCACCAGCAGGCCATCAGAGTATAGGCCGCCTGTGAAAGAGCAATACGGCGTACTGCCGCGAACGCGCGACCTGGTCCCGGGAATCTGTGCGAATTCACCTGCCCTGCGCGGCATTGACCTTGCGTTCGGCGCTCAAGGACACGGGCGTACGCGAATCGGCGATATCCACCCATCCGCCGCCCATGGCCTGATACACGCTGATCACCTGGTTGTAGCGCGAGGCCTGCAGGCTGGCGAGGGCAAGCTCGGCGGAGAACAGATCGTTTTCGGAAATCAGCACTTCGAGATAGCCAATCAGACCGTCTTCGAACTTGAGCCGCGAGAAGCGCGCGTATTCGCGCAACGCGTCGACGCGCTGCTGCTGAAGCCCGGTCTGCTCGTTGGTCTTCTGTGAGCTGACGAGCGCATTGTTGGTGTCGTTGAACGCGCCCAGCACCGTCTGCCGGTAGACGAGTTCGGCCTGGCGCTTTTGCGCCTCGGCCGACTGCACCTGGCCGCCAATCGCTCCCGCCGTGAAGATCGGCCCGGTCACACCCGCTGCAACCGACCAGAGCGCAGCGGGCCCGGAAAGGAAGTCGCCGAAGGCCGTGCTGACCGAACCCAGCGCGCCCGTGAGCGAGATGGTCGGATAGTAAAGTGCGCGCGCGGCGCCGACATTCGCATTGGCGGCGACCAGATTTTGTTCGGCCTGCAGAATATCGGGCCGGCGCTCGAGCAGTGTCGAAGGCAAATCCGCCGGGATGACGGGCAGCACCAGTTCGCTCACCGACTTGCCGCGTGGAATCGGCCCAGGATTGCGGCCCAGCAGAATGGATATACCGTTTTCCACGATGGCGATCTGCTGCTCGATGGCCGGTATCGTGGACTGTGCGAGCTTGTACTGCGACTGCACCTGCGACAGCTCCGTCTGGGACACGAGGCCCTTGCGGTAGCGCAGCTCGAAAATCCGCAACGTTTCGCCGAAGTTGCTCGCGGTTGCCTGCGCGATTTCGAGTTGCCGGTCGAGTCCGCGCAGCGTGATGTAGCTGGTCGCCACGCCTGTCACCAGCGAGAGCACGACGCCGCGCTGGGCCTGTTCGCTCGCATAGACCTGTGCCTGTGCGGCTTCGGTCAGGCGTCGTACCCGGCCGAACAGGTCGATTTGCCAGGAAGCGGACAGCGAGCCCTGATAGAGATTGAATACGGGTTCGAGCAAGGGCGAAAGCGGCGGCATGCCGACCTCGCTGGTCCGGTTGCGGCTCACGTTGGCGCCATAACCGACCTGCGGCAGGCCCTGCGAGCGCGCGGCGCGCAACACTCCGATGAACTGGTCGATACGCGCTGCCGCGATCCGCACATCCAGATTGCCCGCCAGGGCGGATTGAATCAGATCGTTCAACACCGGATCGTCGAACTGCTCCCACCACGCCGTGTTCACGACTGCTTCAGCCGCGGGCAAATCGACCCGCCACGTTGCGGGCACCGGCACCTCGGGGCGGCTGTAATCGGGACCCACGCTGAAGCAGCCGACCAGGCAACTGGTTGCGGCCGCAAGTATCGCAGTACACGTCAGCGTTCTCATGACGGACTCCAGGTTCTGCTGCGCGCGCGTCCCGTATGCGCAGGCGGTGCGGTCGTTTGCGCCATGCACATCAGACCGCCATCGCCAGCAGGCCACCGAACAGCAGCGCGGCGAGCAGCAGCGTCAGACAGGACACGGACCAGCCGCGCACGAATGCATCGGTACACACCGCGATTCGCGCCGCCCGCGCGCCGCCTCGTTGCATTCCGCGCAAAAGCCCGCCGATATCGCCCACGGGCACGGACGGCACTGTTTTGCCCCATCGGCTCCAGCCAAGCGCGAGCACCGCGCCAACGAGTACCGGCCAGAGCGCCGACCACAGCGCCGCGGGCGCCAGGGCCTGCGGTAGCCAGCCTACCGGAATCCGCAGATACAGCACCCACGGAACGGCCAGCGAGGCCACCACCATGGCCAGCCACGCGCCCCGGAACGGCCCCGGCGCGCGCGCGTTGTAGTGGGTCGTGGCCATCGCGCCGAGGCAGCGCACGAAATGCAGCATCAGCAACGTGGTCGCGGCTGAAGACGCCGCAGCCAGCCAGCTGGCCAGATCGCCGGACAACAGGTCCTTGGCCGCGTATTTGGCCAGTGCGCCGCCGGTCAACGGCAAGCCGCCGAGGCCAAGCGCGATGACTGCCGTGGGCACCTGCACGAGGCGCAACGATCCGGCGCCCGTCAACGCGACCACGCCCACGGCCAGAAACAACGTGCCTTTCACCAGCAGATGGTGCGCGGCATAGTAAGCGGCCGCCACCACGGTAGCGGGGTCGCCTGCGGCCAGCCCCATGCCGATCACGGCCATCAGGAAGCCCATCTGGCTCACGCTGGAGTACGCCAGCACGACCTTCGGCTCTAGCTGGGTGATGCCGATCGCCACGCCGTAGAACGCGCCGAACATGCCCAGCGCCGCGAATGGGATGCCGAATTGCGGCCATGCGGCGTGGGAAGTGAATGGCAGAAAGCGGACCAGCGCGATCACACTGGCCTTGACCACCGCGCCGCTCATCACCGCCGCCGCTGGAACCGGCGCCGCGCGATAGGCATGCGGCATCCAGAAGTGCAACGGCACCATCCCGGCCTTCATGCCGAGGCCAACCAGCAGCAAGAGCAAGGTGGCGTCGCGCCACGGCGAACCCGGCAAGGCCGCCGCCGCATCGCGTATCAGCAGGCTCCCTCCGGGCGTCGCCTGGGCCAGCAGGACCAACCCTCCTAGCACGAATGCCTCGGCCAGCAATGCAACGCCAAGATAAAGCGCGCCCGCGTATCGCGCTTCGGGCCCGTCGCCCTGCAGCACGAGCCCGCTGGCGCCGACACTCAATACCGCCAGCATCAGATAGAAACCAATCAGATCGGCCACCAGAAACACGCCCACGCTGCCGGTCAGAGTCATGAACCAGCAGACGACGAACCCATCGGCATCTTCGCGGCCCCGTACATATCGCGCGGCATAGATGCCGGCGAAGAGCCACAACAGCGCCGCCGTGCCGAGCAGCAACGCGCCAGGCGTGTCGAGCGCAAAACGCAGGGCGAACCGGCTGTGCCCGAGCGTCAGCGTTTCGCCCTGCCCCGCCCCGACTGCCGCCGCCAATGCGGGCAGCGGCGCAATCGCGAACCATGCAGGCAAGCGCCCGCGAACAGGCGCCGACGCGCACAGCAGCAGCATCAGCAACGGCAGGCCGACGGCTGCGGCGAGCAGACCTTGGGAGATGTTCATGGCAACCCCGCAGGCGGCATCACGGTGCGTCCAATCTGCGCCACGTCGACCGGCAGCAGCACGGCGAGGCCAAGCAGGAACGAACACGTTGCGAGGCCGAGCACCGCGAGCTGCTGGTAACGCGGCACCTGCCGTTGCGGCGACCAGCCGGGCGCGGCGGGCTCCATCGCGCGCACCACCACCATGAAGACATAGACGCTCGTGAGCAGGCCGCCCGCCAGCATCACCAGCGCCCACCACCATTGCCCCGTCGCGAGCGCCGCCGACATCAGCAGCCACTTGGCCAGGAAGCCACCGGAAGGCGGCAAGCCGATCAATGTGGCGCCGGCCAGCGCGAATGCCGTCAGCGTCATGGGCAAGGCGCGGGCTGCGCCGCGCAGGTCGGCCAGGCGGTCATGACCGAGTGTGCTGTAGATCAGCCCCGCCGCGAGGAACATGGCCGCTTTGGCGCTCGCGTGCGAGATGGCCTGCAGCAGGCCGCCCGTGACGGCCCGGGCGCCTTCGTGCTGCACGGCGAGCGGGAACAGCAGGAACAGATAGCCGATCTGCGCAACCGTCGAGTAGGCGATCAGGAGTTTCAGGCGCGCCTGGCGCAGCGCCACGACGTTGCCGAAGAGGATGGCCATCGCGCCCAGCGCCGCCAGCAGTTGCGCGCACGATACGCTGACGATGCCGGCAAAGACATCGAGCCACAACCGCACCACCACGAACCACGATCCCTTGATGACCAATGCCGACAGCAGCGCGCTTGCGGCGGCGGGCGCGCCCGCGTGCGCAGGCGGCAGCCACAGATGCAGCGGGAACAGCGCGGTTTTGGCGAGCATGCCTGCCGTCATCAGCGCCAACGCCGTCCAGGCCAGCGGCTGGGCGCCGATCCTCCCGGCAAGCAGCGCGATGTCCAGCGTGCCGTAGGCGCCATAGAGCAGAAAGACACCCAGCAGATACAGCATCGATCCGATCAGCGCGTACAGCAGATAGCGCAGTGCGGCCAGTAACGTTTCGGCGCGGCCATCGAGGGACACCAGAGGCACACCGGCAAAAGTCAGCAGTTCGAGCGCGACGTAGAGCGTGAAAATGTCTCCGCTGACGAAGACCAGATTGAGCGCCCCCCATACCGCGAGCAGCAGCAACCAGAATGACAACGGCGCGCGCGCCTCGGTCGTGCCGGACGGCGTGCCGAAATCGCCGTTGGCGTAAATGGCCACTGCGGCCACGACTACGGCGACCACCAGCATCATGCAAACCGAGAGGCCGTCCGCGCGAAGCATGACGCCCAGTGGCGGCGACCAGCCGCCCAGCAGATATCGCAATGCGTCGCCCGAGACCAGCAGCCTGGCCGCAATCTCCAGCACGACGCCGAAACCGAAGGCAATCGTCACCCAGGCCACACGTTGCGCGAGGCGCCCGCCGAGCGCCAGGGCCGCCATCATCCCGGCAAAAGGCAACAAGATGGCGAGCGCGAGCAGCAGGCCGCCCGGCGTCGACTGCCCCGCGAGCGCCAGCGTCGTCACGTGGCCTCCGTCCTGGCGCGCGCCCCGCCCGACGCTGCATCGCCTTCCGCCGAAAGCGAATTCGAACCCGTTTCCGAGAACCTGCGCAGCATGAGCCCGACTGCCAGCGCGGAAGCGGCGAACGACACGACGATCGCCGTGATCAACAGCGCCTGCGGCACCGGATCGCCGGACATGCCCGCGCCGGCGCCTCGATGCGCGATCACGGCACAGGCCAGAAAAACGCCATTGCCCGTGAGATTGAAGGCCAGCACCTTGCGCAAAGGCTGCGGGTTGACGATCAGGCCGTACAGGCCCAGACCCACGAGGGCGGCAGCCGTCAAGCCGAACAACTGCGAGACGTTCATGGGCTCATCTCCGGCCGCTGGGGTGGCCCGACCAGCAGGAGCACCAGGGTCACGGCAAGCGAAGGCAACAGCGCGGCTTCAATGACGATGATCCACAGCTTCGCCCGGCCATCGGGGTACGCCAGAAGCGCTCCCGCCATGACGGCGCCGAGCAGGCCAAGCGCGATGAACACAGCTGGCCCGAGGATCAGCACGGCGCGCAACCAGCGCCGGCTGATCGGCGGCGCATCGCGCAGACCGGACATCATGACGAGCAGCCACATTGCGGCAATCACCGTGGCGCCCTGGAATTTGCCGCCCGGATGATCGGCGCCGACCCAGAAAATGTAGATGCCGATCACGACGCCTATCGGCGGCAATACGCGTGCGAGGTACACCAGAATGTCGTTGGGGCTCACCACCTGCGCGAGTCCCGGCCTGCCGCCCCAGAAGCGGTCCGGCGCCAGCGACCAGACGCCGACCACGCCCAGCAGCAGCACGATCGCTTCCAGCAGCGTGTCGATCGCGCGGAACGACAGCAGGACTGCCGTGATCGGATTGCCGACGCCAGTCGCCTGAATGTGTTGCGCCACCTCCGGCGCGAGCGTCGGAGCGGGGTCCGGCAAATTCCACAGGCAAGCGGCAATCACGATGGCGACGCACGCGGAGACGGCTCCCGCCAGGACACGCATCGCGAGACCCGGCTCCTCGGCGCGGGCGGCCGCTTCCGTTGGCTGCAGCCGCGAAGCCGCGCGGATCAGCAGCGCGCCGGTCAAGCCCGCACCGATGGCCGCTTCGGTCAACGCCACGTCGACTGCGCGCAGCACCAGCCAGGCCAGCGTGAGCAGCAGGCCATACGGAATGAACCCGGCGACCGCGGCGAACGTATCGCGCACAACGATGGTCCAGAGCGCGAGCGCCAGCAGCAGAACCCCGATGCCGACGGAGATGGCGGTGATCATGTGCCCTCCTCCTGGCGGCGCGCGGCGCGCGCGATGAGCTGCGACACATCGGACGACGTCAGCATCACCAGCAGCCAGACCACGATCAGCTTGAGGGCGATCACGATATGCCCCGTCTGCGGCACGAGACCCAGCACCACCATGCCGAGGCCCAGGTTGTCGGCCTTGGTCAACGCGTGCAGCCGCGTGTAGGTATCGGGGAAGCGCAGCAGCCCGACCGTACCGGCCACGAAGAAGACAATGCCCGCCAGCATCGCGGCGATCGTGAAGATATCGGCTGCGGTTTTCATTTCCGGTCCTCCTTCACGATATCGCCTTGCGCCTGACGATCGGCCTTGACGAAGGCCACCGAGGCGAACGCCGCGAGCACGGCAAGCGTCAACGCGACATCCACGACCGCCTCGACGCCGCTTGCCGTGCCCACCAGCAGCAAGGCCGCGATCCCTCCGGTGCCGAACAGTTGCGCGGCCATCATGCGGTCGGCGCGCGTGGGCCCGCGCAGCACGGTCAACAAGCCCACGGCCACCATCAGCAGCACCACCGCGCAAACGGCAATGAGCACGTCAGCCATGACGTTCACCGCTGACCGAAGCGCCCACCAAAGCGCCCGCCAGGCGCCGTTCTTCGTCTGCCAACTGCGCGGCAACGGGCTGCGAAATGTCGAGGCAGTGGTAGACGAGCCCGTCCGCGGTCTCGTCTACCGGAAGCGACCCCGGCAGGAGACTCGTGATGATGGCGAATCCGTTGCGGGCCGTGCCCGGCGGAAAGCCGACCCGATAGACCACGATACCCGGCCGCAAGGGCAGGCGCGGGTCCAATGCGCGGCGCGCCACGTCGATGCCCGCAAGCAGCGACTGCAAGAGAAAATGCGGCGCGAAGACGAGTAAAGCGCCAAGGCGCAACATGCCTGCGGCGGGAGGCTGGAGACGCAGGCTCATCTGTGTCGCGACGAACGTCGCGATCAGGCCGCAGGCGAGATCGGCCGGCTTCACGCTCGGCATCAGAATGATCCATAGCGCCAGAAAACACAGCGCGCGCGCCAGCGCGACGCGCCAATGCGAACGCCAGTCGAGCAGAAAAGCACGCAGCGATGGTGTGCTCATGAACGAAGCGCCTCCTCTACGGAAATCCAGCGAGCGCGAACATGGCGCAGGGTCCCGGATGGAATCGGCCCCACGCGGCTTACACCGCCCCGCTCGCCGCACCCGAATGCGATGCCGGCTGGTCTTCCTTGCCGAACACCACCATGTACAGCGCCGGCAGGAACACCAGGGTCAGCAGCGTCGCCACCAGCAACCCGCCCATGATCGCGAAGGCCATGGCGCCCCAGAACACCGTGGGCGCGATCGGGATCAGGCCGAGCACGGTCGAGATCGAGGTCAGCATCATGGGCCGTATGCGCGACGTGCCCGAGGCAACCACGGCCTCGAGCACGCCCATCCCCTCTTGCCGATAGGTCTCGATCTGCACGATCAGGATCAGGCCGTTCTTCGCGATCATGCCGATCAACGCGAGAATGCCCAGAATGGCGACGAAACCCAGCGGCCGGTTGAA
Organism: Paraburkholderia acidiphila; assembly: GCF_009789655.1. GTDB lineage: Bacteria > Pseudomonadota > Gammaproteobacteria > Burkholderiales > Burkholderiaceae > Paraburkholderia > Paraburkholderia acidiphila. Next base: position 844,749 of record NZ_CP046910.1, on the reverse strand, counting down.
GATCAGCAGCGCGAGCACCACGCCTATCAGGCCCAACGGCATCACCGAGACCACCATCGCCAGCCGCTTGAAGCTCACCAGCAGCACCATCATGCTCGTGAGCATCAGCACGATCATCACCGGGATCACGGCGAACACCGACGCTTGCGAAATTGCGCTTTCCTCGAAGATGCCGCCGGTCGCGACGTGGTAGCCCTTGGGCAGCTTCGCGTTGAAATCGGCGATCTTCGGCGCGAGCGTTGCGACGACATCGTCGGGCAGCGCGCCATGCATCACGTCGGCGCGCACGGTGAGCGTCGGAACGCGGTTTCGCCGCCATACCAGCGGCGACTCCTGCTCCTCCGTGAACGTCGCGAACTGGCTGAGCGGCACCATCCGGCCGCTCGGCGTGGGCACCTGCAACGTACTCAATGATTGAACCGTCAGCGGCTGCTCTTCCTGCGCGCGCGCCACGACGTTGACGAGGTAGATGTCGTCGCGTATCTGCGTGAGCGGCGTGCCGGTAATCACGGTGTTCATGATCGCGGCCAGCGCCGCCGAACTCACGCCGAGCTGGCGCGCTTCATCCTGGTTGATGTGAATGCGAATCTGCCTGGCCGGCTCCATCCAATCGAAATTGATGTGGCGCGTGCGCTCGTCGGAACCCACGATACCGGCCAGATCGAGTGCGGTCCTGCGCACCTGCGCCGGGTCGGGGCCCGAGACGCGATACTGCAGCGGCCAACCCACCGGTGGCCCCAGCTCCAGCGGCGACACGCGGGCGACGATGCCGGGAAACTGGTCGCTCAGCGTTTTCTCCAGCTTCAATTGCAGGCGGTCGCGCGCTTCGAGATTTTTCGCGACCACGATGATCTGCGCGAAAAACGGATTGGGCAGCTGAACATTGAGCGTGAGAATAAAGCGCACGGCGCCGCGGCCCACATAGCTGCTGAAGTGGTCGACATCGGGATCGCTTTTCAAAATCGCTTCAAGGCGCGCGACTTGTGCCTCGGTCGCGTGGATGGACGCATTCTGGCGCAAGGTCAGATCCACCGTCAGTTCGGGCCGATCCGATGCGGGGAAGAACTGCCGCGGCACGAACCGCACGAGGAAGATCGACACCACGAACGCCGCGAGCGTGATGGCGATCGTCAACCACTTCAGCCGCAGCGCGCCACGCAGGAAGCGGTCATAGGCCGTGAGCATCTTGCCGGGCTTGCGCGGCTCCTTCTCCGGCTTGGGCGCTTTGAGGATCACCACACCGACCAGCGGCGAGAAAATCACGGCGCCGAACCACGACGCGAGCAGCGCGATTGCCACCACGGCAAAAATGGAGAACGTATATTCGCCCGCCGAACTCTTTGCGAAGCCAATCGGCACGAAACTGGAGATCGACACGAGGGTGCCGATCAGCATCGGCGCGGCCAGCGTGCGGTATGCGAACGTCGCGGCCTGATCCTTGCTGTCACCGGCGGCGAGGCGGTTGATCATGGCGTCGACCGTGGTCATGGCGTCGTCGACCAGCAAGGTCAGCGCAATGATCAGTGCCCCTAACGATACCCGGTGCAAGTCGATGTGCACGGCGTCCATGATCGCGAATACGATCGCCAGCGTCAGAGGAATCGACAAGGCCACCACCGTCCCCGGCCGCACGCCCAGACTCAGGAAACTGCACACCAGGATGATGATGATGGCCTGCCAGAGCGACGCCATGAAGTCGTTGATCGCGACATCGACGGTATCCGACTGGTTGGCGACCAGGAACGGCTCGATGCCGGCGGGCAGGTTCGCGGTGGCGTCGGCCATCTCGGCCTTCAGGTTATGACCGAGCGCCAGGATGTCGCCCGAATCGCGCATCGCGATCGCGAGGCCGATGGCCGGCTTGCCGTTCACACGGAACATCGGCTGGGGCGGATCGGCGAAGCCGCGTCTCACCGTGGCGATGTCGCCCAGACGAACGATGCGCCCGCCGAGCACCAGGTTGACGTTCTCGATGTCGCGTGCGGAGTCGAAGGCGCCCGTCACCCTGAAGAACACTCGCTCCTGCCCGGTTTGCAGGACGCCGGTCGGCCTGATCAGATTTTGCGCTCTCAATGCCGCGACGATGGTCGGGTAGTCCAGGCGCAAGCCCGCGAGGCGCGTGGTCGAGAACTCGATGTAGATCTGCTCGTCCTGCGCGCCCAGCACCTCGATCTTCGAAACGTCGGGCACGAGCAGCAGGCGCGAGCGGATCGCTTCGACGTGGTCGCGCAACTCGCGCATGTTGTAGCCGTCGGCGGTGAATCCGTAGATGATGCCGTAGGTGTCGCCGAAGTCGTCGTTGAAGAACGGCCCGAGCGTGCCGGCCGGGAGCGTTTGGCGCATGTCGTCCACGTTCTTGCGCACCTGGTACCAGATGTTCTGGACTTCTGAAGGCGGCGTGGATTGCAGGAGATCGACGAAGATCGTCGTCTGGCCCGCTGTCGTATAGCTGCGTATGCGATCGAGATGGCGGGTTTCCTGCAGCGTGCGCTCGAGCCGCTCGGTCACCTGCGAGAGGGTGTCGTCGACTGTCGCCCCCGGCCACGCGGCCGCCACGATCATGGTGCGAAAGGTAAAGACCGGATCCTCGGCACGCCCCAACTGCAAGAATGACAGCGTTCCGGCCACCAGTGCGGCGATCATCAGGAACACCACCAGGGGGCGCTTCGAAAGCGCCCACTCGGAGAGATTCGGGCCAATCACCTGGGAGCCTCGGTCCAGTTAATTTTCTGTCCCGGCCGCAATGCCTGTACACCGGCAGTCACGACCACGTCGCCCGTGGCGAGGCCCTGCGATACCTGAACGCGGTCCTCGCCGTACGCTTGAAGCTCGACCTCGCGCACAGAAACCGTCCCCGTCTTCGTATCGACCACCCAGACCGCCGGTTTGCCGCCGGGCTGGATCAGCGCGCTCGAGGGAATTTCGATGGCCGGCGCGCGCTGCAGCGTCATGTGGCCAATGACCGTACTGCCGAGGCGCATGGCAGCCGGCGGATTGAGCACCTGCACCCGGACCGCGAAAGTACCGGTCACCGGATCGGCGCGGGGCGATACTTCGCGCACCTTACCAATGGCGGTGGTCTCGGGGTTGCTGGCAAGCGCGATGACAATGTCGGGATTGGCCGGCGCGACATCCTTGATCGCGGCGGGCACATCGAATACGGCATCTACCGCGCCTTCGCGAGCAATCTGCACGATCATGCGGCCAGCCGGAACCACCTCGCCCGGCTCCGCCCCTCGCGCCGTGACCACGCCGGCGACATCGGAAACGAGGTCGGTATAGCTCAGCCGGTTCTGTGCGATGTTGACCAGCGACTGCGCGGAATCGACTTGCGACTGCGTGATCTTTGCCATCGCTTCCGACTGTTCGAACGAAGCACGCGACACGGCATGCTCCGCAAGCAGATCGCGCATGCGGGTGAACATGGTGCGCGCTTCCAGGGCTTGTGCTTGAGCAGCCGCCAGTTGCGCGCGGGCGGACTGCAGGCTGCTTTCCTCGTTCATCCGGTCGAGCCGCGCCAGCACCTGGCCCGCCCGTACGCGATCTCCGACGTCGACGTTGCGGGATGTCATTCTTCCGTCGATACGGAACGACTGATTGATCTCGGCCTGTGCCTGCAACCTTCCAGTCAAGGCGATGGTCGTTCCCGCCTCCTGCTTTTCCACCCTGACGGCGCGTACCGGGCGGACCTCCGTCACCGGCGCTTCTTCGCCCTTGCGGCAGCCCGCCAGCAGTGAGCCTGCCGCCAATACACACAGTGCGCACAGCGTCACGGCAAAAGGCAGGGACACCGCTCGACATGGAGCATGTTTCGCAAACACTGGCGTATTCCTCCGGATCCCTGGACCGGCTGCCCGCGTCCACCCTGAAATGACATCGCGCCCTGTTGCAGCCTTCGCCGGGCGCGCCGGTATCCATCCGAAAACAACTACCGACAAACCGGCGCGATCACCACGCGTTAGCGGTCCGCGAACGTGAATACCGTATCGAGGGACATCGGAAGGCGCCGTACTTGAATACGAACAGGCGGTTGAAGATGAACACCCTGATCGGAGCGATCCTGGTGGCAAACGTCGCGATGGTGTTGAGGAACGCGACCGGCTTCAGGCCGTACAGCATGAGAAAGCGAAACAGCCAGACGCTGGTTAAAGCCGCGACGATAACCGTGGCTGCATTGCCATAGGCGAACACCGGTGAAAAAGCGCCCAGCGCGGACTCGATCGGCATCCGGTACGAAACGTTGCCGATGCAACTGCCGCTCCCGGCGCCCACCATGCCCTCGGTTACCATCGCGGTCGGCTGCACGCGGCTCATCTTCTGCCCGGTATCGGCCATCGGTTTCCTCGCCTGGTTCGGAACTTCGCTTTATCGAGAGACCCATCCCGCCTGCGTTCACGTCATCGGGTCACGCGCACCGAGTTGTTGCCGAACAGCACTCGCACACGGTCGCCCGGAACGAACTGCTGATCCGCGTCCTGAACCACCGATATCAGTTGCCCCGAATCCAGACGCACGACGATCTCAAGGCCCGTGCGCTGCGTGACGCGCTGCTCCACGGCATTGCCCGCCGCGCCGCCCAGCACGGCGCCGCCGATGCCCGCCGCAACGGAACCCGTGCCGCGCCCGATGTTGCTGCCCGCCGCGATGCCTCCAAGTGCGCCGCCCGCGATCGCGCCAATGCCGGATGGACCGGGCTGGATCGTGACGGACCGCACCGATTCGATCGCACCGAGTTCGACCACCATCACCTGTTGCGCCTGGGCCGGCGTGAAGGTGGAGCCCGAAGTGGGCGCCTCGCAGGCGCAAAGCGCTAGCGAGGCAACCAGCGAAGTCACTAACGCACAGCCGGCACCTCGCATTTCAGTCTCCTTCCTGGCGTCGCCAGAGCGGACCCTGCGACAACACTAAAAAGACAGTCTTTAACACGAGGCATCGTGCGTATCCGATTTCCCAAAATCCGCACGATCTCGATTGAGACCTGATCGCGCACAAGAATTCAAAGGTTGCGCGCAGGATAAAGACTAGACGGTTTTAGAGGGAAACGCTCGCTGCGTGCGGTTTTCCCGTTTTAGTCGTTACTGGACAGGCATCAACGAAAGATGTTTCTCTTTTTTGAATTCAAAATGACCCATTAAAGCGCGACCTTGTGAGCAACCGAAACAACCCGAGTAACAGGATGGTTGTGAACATCCATGCAAATAGTCCGAGCGAACAAGCCTTGTCGATGTTTCGCGTGAACGCCTCGGTGAACGTCTCAGTGAATTCCGCCGCGTCATGCCTCAACCCAATCCGTACTGTTCAGCGTCCACAGAACTGTACCGGTACTGTACCGCGCACTGTCGATAAACTGATCTCCGTCGAATCTGTCTTCTCTTTCCGGAGCCCCTCGCATCATGCTGCCCGAAATGCTCAGCGCGCTGCCCGCCGGCATGCTCTTCGTCGTGGTCACGACGATCACGCCCGGCCCCAATAACACCATGTTGCTCGCTTCCGGCGTCAACTTCGGTTTTCGCCGCACGGTGCCGCACATTCTCGGCATTAGTGCCGGCGTGGTTGTGCTCATGCTCTCCGTGGGTTTCGGGCTTGGCCAGGTGTTCCGGCACATTCCGTCGCTCTATGTCGTGCTGGAAGTCGCGAGCATTGCGTACCTGCTGTATCTCGCGTGGAAGATCGGCACCTCGGGCGACCTCAAGGTCAAGAGCGGCGAGCATCGGCCCATGCGCTTTCATGAAGCCATCGCGTTCCAGTGGGTCAATCCCAAGGCGTGGATGATGGTGCTCACGGCCGCCACCACGATTCGCCTTTCCGCGAACTTCGGCACCAATACGATGGCGATGGCCGTCCTGTTCTATGTGATCGGCCTGCCCTGCATCTGCATCTGGGCCGCGTTCGGCACCAGCATGCGGCGTTTTCTGTCGAACCCGCGGCGGCTGCGCCTGTTCAATGTCGGCATGGCGCTCTCGCTGATCGTTTCGCTGTATCCAATGTTCGCGCACCTGCTTCAGCGCTAACACGACCCGCCGCCTTTCTCAGGTTCAACCGCTACAATCGCAACCGGGAAACATGGGCGGCGGAGTCACACTTTGTCTGAGTTTGAAGCGGGTTTTATTCTCACCCGCCATTGGCGCGATACGGGCGAACACACCGAGGTCGACTTCTGGCTCGCGACCGACGCAGGGCCGCGTCAGCTGCGCCTGCGTCCCCAGCCCTCTGTGGCGTTCGTGCCGGCCGCGCAGGAAAACGCGGCCCGCGCCGCACTAAAGGGCGACGCACGCGCCGAACTCCGCCCGCTCAATTTGCGCGACTTCCAGCGCCGTCCGGTGCTGGGGCTCTACTCGCCGCAACATCGCGCCCTCGCGGGGCATGCAAAGCGCCTCGCCAAAGCGGGCGTCGACGTCTACGAAGCCGATATCCAGCCGCCGGACCGCTACATGATGGAACGGTTCATCACGGCGCCCGTGCTGTTTCGAGGCGATGCCGTCGACGCGAACGGAAGCGGCGTGCTGCTCGACGGCGAGATGAAGCCCGCCAACGGTTATCGCCCGCACTTGAGACTCGTGTCGCTCGACATCGAAACGAGCGCGCAGGGCGAGCTGTATTCCATTGCGCTCGAAGGCTGCGGACAACGCCAGGTCTACATGCTCGGCCCCGCCAATGGCGACGCGAGCCAGATCGACTTCGACTTCGAATACTGCGAAAGCCGCGCGCTGATGCTCGAACGCCTGAACGCGTGGATGGCGCAGCACGACCCCGACGCGATCATCGGCTGGAATCTCGTGCAGTTCGATTTGCGCGTGTTGCACGCGCACGCCCAGCAAACCGGCGTGCCGCTGCGCCTTGGGCGCGGCGGCGAGGTCATGGAATGGCGCGAGCACGGCATGCGGGAGAATCACTTTTTCGCCGGCGCAGCGGGGCGCCTCATCATCGACGGCATCGAGGCGCTGCGCTCGGCCACCTGGAGCTTTCCGTCGTTCAGTCTCGAATACGTCGCGCAGGCGCTGCTCGGCGAAGGCAAGTCCATCGACAATCCGTATCAGCGCATGGACGAGATCCAGCGCCGCTTCGACGAAGACAAACCCGCGCTGGCCCGCTACAACCTCAAGGACTGCGAACTGGTCACTCGTGTCTTCGAGAAAACCGAGCTGATTGCCTTTTTGCTCGAGCGCGCGTCGGTCACGGGGCTGCCGGTGGATCGCAGCGGCGGTTCGGTCGCCGCGTTCACGCACCTGTATCTGCCGAAGATGCACAGGCTCGGCTACGTGGCGCCCAACATCGGCGACGTGGTGGGCGAAAACAGCCCCGGGGGCTTCGTCATGGATTCGCGCCCCGGCATCTACGACTCGGTGCTCGTGCTCGACTACAAGAGCCTCTACCCCTCGATCATCCGTACGTTTCTGATCGATCCCGTCGGGCTCATCGAAGGTCTGAGCGATCCCGGCGACGCGGTGTCCGTGCCCGGCTTTCTCGGAGCGCGCTTCTCGCGTGAAAAGCATTGCCTGCCGGAAATCGTGCGCCAGGTGTGGGACGAACGCGAAAACGCGAAGCGGCACCACAACGCCCCGCTCTCGCAGGCGCTCAAGATCATCATGAACGCGTTTTACGGCGTGCTCGGCTCGACCGGCTGCCGTTTCTTCGACCCGCGCCTCGCCTCTTCGATCACGATGCGCGGGCACGAGATCATGCGCAGAACACGTCAGCTCATCGAGTCGCAAGGCTACGACGTGATCTACGGCGACACCGACTCGACCTTCGTCTGGCTCAAACACGCGCACAGCGAGGCCGACGCCACGCGCACCGGCAAGCAACTCGTCGAGCACGTCAATGCGTGGTGGAAGGCCGAATTGCAGGAACGCTTCGGTCTCCAAAGCGCCCTGGAATTGCAATTCGAACGCCATTACTCGCGCTTTCTAATGCCCACGGTGCGCGGCGCGGAAGAAGGCAGTAAAAAGCGCTACGCCGGGCTTACGCTCGCGAAGAACGGCGGCGAAGAAGTCGTGTTCAAGGGCCTCGAAACCGTGCGCACCGACTGGACGCCGCTCGCGCAGGAGTTCCAGCGCGAACTGTACCGGCGCATTTTTCAGCGCGAGCCCTATGTGGAGTACATCCGCGACTATGTGCAGCGCACGCTCAATGGCGAACTGGACGACCAGCTCGTCTACCGCAAGCGCTTGCGCCGGCCGCTCGTCGAGTATCAGCGCAACGTGCCGCCGCACGTGCGCGCCGCGCGCGTCGCGGACGAGTTCAATCGCGCGAAGGGCCGTCCGCTCCAGTATCAGAACGGCGGCTGGATCAGCTACGTGATGACGACGGCCGGCCCCGAGCCGCTCGAAACGCTGAGTTCGCCGCTCGATTACGCGTTCTATGTGAGCCGTCAGCTACAGCCTGTTGCGGACGCGATCCTGCCTTTCCTGCGCGAGGATTTCGATACGCTGATGTCGGGGCAGCAGAGCTTGTTTTGATGTTCCCGCACAAATAAGTTTGTACCCATACTGCCGATAGTACCGGCCTCTCAAGCCGGCGCGTTCTCCACCCGCGAGCCTGAAAGTCTGTACTTTTACAGTCTTCCGCGGGCGGCGTTGCGCTGGAATGTACATGAGTCTGTACTTGCCTTACCCGTCAAGCATTTGTTGGATTCATTAAAACAGGGTCAAATTCTGGCGCAATTACCGCGAAGCTCCGCTACATCCCTCGCTGACCGCCTCCTTCGGGGATTCCGAATTGATAACTTCGGATCCATCTAAGGCTTACGTTCCTTTCACAGCGAGCTGATCAAGGGAGCATCGGATCTTCTCACGCACTTCGGCGCTCTCCTACTGGACTGACGTGTGTGTCTTTCGGCAAATCGACGAACGTCACACATTTTCCGCAAGCGCAGTGCGTGGCAGTTGTCAACTGCGCGTACTGCAATTTGCAATCGCCGTTGCTCTCATCCCTGGGGGCCGTCGCCGGGCACGCGGGCCACGTGAGTCTGGGGAGGTCTGAAAGGCCCGGCGCCCGAGAAAGCCTTTGAGCTACTGCCACGGTACCTGTGGCCGTCGCCAAATTCGCACAAGATTACGACATTCAATACGGTCAAATGGCGGCCTCTTCAATCGTCGCGATCGTTCCCGCACTCGTACTAATGCTTGTCGGACAACGTTTTATTGTGCAAGGCCTAACTATGGGCTCAGTCAAATAGTTGCATGACCTCAATCCGGTCACCGAAAACTTACTCGTTGGCACATTGTCCGTAGCGTCGTGGTGGACGTGGCGATTGATGTGCCGCTTCAGCGCCGCAGCCCTCTTTTACGGGGCGGTATTATAGTATAGGGCCCTCTACAATATCAGATAAATTGACATGATGAAGCTTCAGCCACCGATTTTTGGCCAATTCTCACAAGATTTTGGCCAAAACTCTCTCAGCAAAGGGTCCGCGACCGTGCATTGACGAATGCTGTTCGACATTGATCACCTCCTCTCCTGAATGAAAATGCTTGAAAACTAAAACAGCAATCGAGTGGAAAGCAGGCCAGCCGACTTTGTCGCTATAAGGCGTTGCGGCGATAGGCGGTCCAGATAAAACAGGATTCCTTATTTTTCAAACGCGTAAAATTGGACGGCAGGTGTCTGGTGCTCAAGCCGCCGATTTGCATCCGTCCCTTGACGATCATATGCATCAACTCAATTCCGAGCAAAATGCGCACACATCGGAAACTCTTGAAGCCCATCATCGATCGCGTTCGGCGTTTGATCGCACGATGACCCTGCTCCACAATGCTGTTCAGGTACTTCACCTGACGGATCTTGAGCGGTTGCTCCCGAGCGGCGTTGATGTCCTCGAGCGCCGCCGGGTTGGCTCCGCTTTTGTCGATCGTTACCGCCCCAGACTCGCCGTTGTGTCTGATTGCCTTCTCAAAGTACCTGCGTGCCGCAACCTTGCCCCGGTGGGATCGCAGAAGGAAACCGACGGTGTCGCCATCCTTGTCCACGGCCCGGTACAGGTATCGCCATTGGCCGTTGATCTTGATGTAGGTTTCGTCCATCCTCCAGCTTTTTCCGACCGGGTGCTTGCGTCGCCGGAAGAGCTTTTCCAACGCGTGCAACAGCTTCAGCGCCTACCGGTGAACCGTCTAATGATCGATTGACGGGCCCCGCTCGGACATGATCCTTCCAGATTGCGCAGGCTCAGCGGGTACGCAACGTACCAACGCACGCACAGCAGCATCACATCCAACGGTAGGGCGAGTACTCAAACGCCGACACTACCACAGCCGCATTCACCCCTTCCTTCAACGTTCTCGTCACCTCGGTCTTCAAGTCCTCAGCATAGCAGACCGCCTTGCTGCGACAGAGCCGCCGCACACACGGTGGCGGCCAAACCGGCTCGGCTCTCATCCGTTAGTGCCCTGCGCCCTATCCCACCACGCGCACGACCTGATCGATTGCTCCAAATACTGAACACCCGTCTTGATCGAGAACCTCCATGCGTACGTGGTCACCGTGCTTCAGATAACTTTGAAGCTCCTTCTCCGGCACACCCGCAAGCATCTGCCGTACGCGTGCTTCAGTAATACACGCGCTGCCTGTGTCCGGATCTGCGTTGCTGACTGTTCCCGCGCCGACGATCGTCCCCGCAGATAGCGAACGCGTCCTCGCTAAATGCGCAATAATCTGGGCGAAATTAAAGACCGTATCCTCCCCTGCATTCGGATTTCCAAAGAATTGGCCGTTCATCTCGATCCGGACTGGCAAATGCACCATGGCATCACGCCACGCCTTGCCTAGTACAGCAGGCGTGACCGCTACCGGCGCAAAGCTGCTAGCCGGCTTACTCTGGTAAAATCCAAACCCGCGTGCCAGCTCGGCCGGGATCAAGCCCCGCAATGACACATCGTTGAGCTGGACCACGAGTGCGATACAGTCTAACGCTTGCGCTGCGGTCGTTCCCATCGGCACATCCGTGGTAATGACCGCGATCTCGGCTTCAAAATCAATATCGTGTGCCTCGCTCGCTACCTCAATTGGCGCGTGACCGGCCAACATCACGTCAGAGCCGCCCTGGTACACGAGTGGCTCCTCCTCGTAGCGCGGCGGAATTGGCTCCTTACGCCATTGATAGATCAGTCTCGCGTGATTTCGATATACAGAAGCGTCCGCCCATTGATACGCACGTGGCAATGGCGCAACACAAAACCGTGGATCGAACCCCTCGCTTGATGCCCAGCCGTCAGCATCGAGGCGACGGGCTACCCTGCTGAGTTCAGGAGTGACATTCACCCAATCATCGAGTGCGGCCTGCAACGTTTTGGCAATCGCCGGAACCGCAACACAGCGACGCAAGCCTGGCGATACGAGCACGAGTTCACCATCCCGAGTTCCATTAGCGCGCGTTGCGAGTCGCAGTGGGTTGGATCGAACGGTCATTTTGCCCCCTTGCTATCTGCCGCGCGCTGCAGTTTCTCCGTGGTCCATGAATCGAGATGCTCGTGAGCAATCTCTGCATATCCCGCAACGGTGTCTGGCGATGCAACTTCTGTCGTCAACTCGAGCCGGAAACCGTTCGGATCGAAGAAGTATATTGATTCGATATATTGATCATGGTCTGTTACACCGATCACATCAATGCCATGAGACATCAAACGACGATGCATGTCATCCAATTCTCTACGGCTGCCGACCCGTAGTGCGATATGGTTGACCCAGCCAGGTGTGTTGGCGCTGGGTAGGGCGGACTGCCCGTCCCCAAGGTCGAAGAACGCAATGTGGGAGCCGTCCCGCATCCTGAAAAAGATATGCACATATGGGCAATACTCGCCGGTACTCGGCACGAGGTCCTTTTTGATCACGTGTACGAGCGGCAGCCCCAGCAGATCTTCATAGAAGGACCGGGTTTCTTCCGCATCGCGGCAACGCCACGCGAAATGATGCAATCCATGAATGGCCCGAACTCCGTCACCCGGAGGGGACATAATCGGATCTCCAGGCAAATGAACAGCAACCATGTTGAGTCTCCAGAAACTGCTGATTCGGTAAAATTTAAGCAATTGGGCTTTGCCCGACATCCCGCGCAGCCGACAGTGAGGGCTCCGGCAGGTCATGTGATGCGGCGTCGATTGCCTGGATGCAGACATGTTCGTCGCCGACCCGCTCGAAAAGCAGCAATACGAGGCGCGCGAGAAATAGCGCCTCCGCTTTACCGCCAGCCGCCGTCACTGCATTCGCACAGCGGGTATATACGCGGTCGCGCGCGGCTTCGTTCAATTCCGACATAGCGTCTCCTTGCTCCCCTCATTGATTGCGCAAGCGCGTTCGATGGCACCCCGAACTCTGTCAGGTGTCGGGTCATGCCAGCGCGCTGCCACGTGTCCGTCCGGGCGAATCAGATAGACGCTACCGTTCCGCGCACCATAGGCTTCGCGCAGAAGTTGACCAGAATCGGATAGCCGGCCACTGTCACGTGAAGGGTGTCCGGACGCCACCATTGCTATGTGGACAGGAAAGCCAGTCTTAAGTAGTGCGTCGTTCAAATCTCGACCTATCCGGTCGTCGCCGAAAACGAGCACCGTAAATGCCGGCGCCATCAGCAGGTCACTTAGGTAGAGATTCTCCTGCGGCAGTTTCACGTCTTTCGCGGGAGCGCCCGGCGCTGGCCCCACATCAAACGGATCGCTATCACTCGAAAGCGTAGAGTCCTGATAGGTGACCGCGCGCGTCTGTCTCGGGTTGATCAAACTTGCGATCGATACATGGTCACCGGCGAGTGACAAACATGCCTCGCGCATCAAATCGAATCCGCGCGACGGAGGCGACATGAATTCAGTGCTGCGCATTGCGCTCTCCGCATTGATCCAGAACGCAGCAATACGCTCGTCACTGTAGCTTTCCAGCAGGTCCGCGGGTGCGCATCCGCGCACCACAAGAGCCAGTTTCCAGGCGAGATTGTCCGCATCGTCGAAGCCAGAGTTCAAGCCACGGACGCCAAAGATTGGCATCGCATGAGCGGCGTTGCCAGCAAACAAGATCCTGCCGTGCCGATATGAGTCCAGTGTCATAGCTCCAGCCCGGTACAGTGACGTCCATACCGGCCTCCATCGCAAATGCCCCTCTCCGATTGCATCGAGATGCCGTTGCACGAATGTCTCAACAGCTGTCGGGGTCAGCGCCGCCTCGGGATCGTCGCCCGGACGAAGCTGATAGTCGATCCGCCAGATATTGTCCGGTTGCTGGTGCATCAGAATTGTCGAGCCAGGCCACCATGGTGGGTCAAACCAGGCGCGCCGCTCGGTCGGAGCGTCGCTGGGCAGTTCAATGTCGATGATTGCGTACCGCCCCTCGTAACCCGTTCCAATCAGGCTCAATCCCAATGCGTTGCGGACGAAACTCTGACCGCCATCGCATGCGACGAGCCAGCCGGCGCGGCATCGATAGATGCCGAGCGCATTGCGGATCTCCAAATCGACACCGGTTTCGCCAACTTTCATGTCGGTAACCGAAGAGGCCCAGCGAACGTCAATCATCCCCGGCGTCAAGCTATTGCGACGTTCGATTGCCTGTAGCAGATAATGCTCAATGTAGTACTGCTGGAGATTGATCATGGGCGCAAACTTACCCACCCCATCGTCTGGCATCGAGAATACGAGAACCTCTTCGTTACGGTAAAAGCTACGACCGGTTCGCCATGGCAATCCCTTGCTAACAAAATCATGCGCCGCGTCAAGACGTTCTAGAATCTCGAGACTGCGTCGCGATATACAAGCTGCGCGACTGCCCTCGCAGACAGTGTCGTCCGCTTCAATCACGACTGAACGCACTCCGTGGCGTGCAAGCCCAAGCGCCGTCGCCAATCCGACCGGACCGCCGCCGACAATCACCACATCGTGGGACGTTGCGTCGTACGCCCCATCCAGAGGGGGGATCGATGGCAAGAAGCGCCTATATTCAAAGGGACCGATCCGGTCGATACTGCTAACAGTCATGATGAGGCGTATCTCCATAAGATTTTTAGCTAACTCATGAACGCATTGTCGGGCAGTCACGCCTTTTTGTTGTCGTAATTTATTACTACGCGAATACCCCTAACACGAACGAAACATGGGAAAGTAAACCCAAAGCCAACGGACATTCCAATCGTAAGTGGCCGTTTCAAGCCCATTCGATACCGAGCATGGACTGCGCAATAGGAGCGACCACTGCAGTGGGGTATTACCGCCGGCGTTTCGATAAGCTTGACAGCGACATGGTCTGGATGTCAGGACGCGAACCAGCGATGCACTGCACCAAAGAATCTTGGCGAATCTTGCACATCGGGAACGCCCGGTAATCTCGTATCTATTGGCCCAAAAAACGACGCGAGAGATGGAAAGATTTTTTTAAAACCTCGAAACAACTGTGCTGACCTATCGCTATCGCGCATCCGCGAAATTGGAAACCCAAAACCAGCTGGAACTACTTACAGTACTGAATTAGCTGCGTCGCAATTTGGCACGGACACGCACGCTGAAAGGCAGCCCGCCCCTAGACGCCTCAAATGTCGCAACCATTTTCGCCACGAGCTCCTTGAGCATAGGCCTAAACCGTCGCCCTATCTGCATCAGACCATCGTTGACCTAGTAACGTCCGAGTACGCTGATACCCGTAACGATCAGGCCAACTCCGCGTGACCCCATCAGTGGTAGCGCACATCGCTCCAAGATCTAGTGTCCCCAGCTATCTTCGTATGCCCAGAATATGCCCTTAGTGCATCGGCGCTCCGCGGCTCATCGCGAACGCGCCGCCGATCAGACAAACCCCGATGACGGAGGGGCGAGCGCCCAGGTCACCTATGACGGGTATCGCTGAGAAGCACTCCGTAAGAGAGGATTGGTTAAAACACTGGAGCCAGGTATGCCCACTTCACGAACCTCCGTAGAACTCGAGCAGGCACCGCGCTACATGAAGCTCCTTTCCAAACACTGGAGTCATCGATTCCCCGTTGAGCTCAGTTCGGAGCAGGCTACTATTTACTTTGGAGACTCAGGTTGCAGACTCACACCGCGAAATGGCGCACTAAACATCGAGGTGTGGGGAGAAAAAAATGCGTTGCCTCAACTCCAAGATATAGTGCTCGACCACTTGCAGCGGTTCGCACGGCGCGGCGAGACCCTTCGCGCCTCATGGAGTCGGGATGAGTAACAAATACATGCCTGGCACCCGGTGGCCTCAGATCAGTGACATCGTAGTAAATCATGATGGAGGTCGACCGGATCCGGTCCGAGATCTTCGTGGCCAATCGTTCAGTCTGGCTGCTACCGATGGCCACCGTTTAGATTTGAGATTCCACGGTGACGGAGTTGTATATTGGACCTCGAAAACCGTACCCCAATATTCCAACTGTGAAGTATTTCTGATTCGGCCGCGTTGGTACTTCGTAGATTTTCTCGATGCAGCGTCCGCAAATCGCAGTCATTCGATCGTGCTTGATACAGTTCACTGCCGCGCATTGCATGTCGAAGTATTGGCGCCTGCGGATGACGTTCCCGCCGGCCTGCTTGATCGGATTACAGTGCGCGGCACGCAAAGCGCGGTTGATGTACGGATCTGGCAAGGCTCCTGGAATGCCAATTCACTGGCCTTCGAGCGTACAGATTCCCTGGTTGGGCGGCACTATCGTTACCACTATAGTGAGACTCATATTTACGACCACATCTATCTGAGCGAGCGGCACTATAGTTGGTTTTGTCATCGGGGCCCCGACGCCGGCCTCGGCGACTTTGAGGAATGCGATTATTTCCAGCTTGGAGACGATTTATTTTTTGTCTGTTGGAAGGAAAAGTTGATCCCATGCGTCGGCGTCACAGTGGAAGATCTGGCATCAATGCGCTCGATCGGGAAGATCTTTGGGGCCGACGCCTATACTGGCGAGACAGCCAATCGCACCGTAGGATCCTCCATGTCGCTAATCTCCACATTCTCACGTCCCTGAGCCTCGGGCAATGAGGATGTCCATAAAAACAGCCGGCGATAATCCGCGTCGACAACCGAAGACAGCGCGTTTGAATTTGGTGCCTCACCTCACACTTTACTAGTCCTTTACAGGTTCACGAACATGCTGGATAGTTTCTCTCGAATTTTTTGATTAAATAATCAAAATTCATAGATGGACTGTTTAAGAAATTCCATACTGATCTCGAACTCATCGTCGTTTGTGTACCATTGGTAGCCGTGCGTCATCGCCAATGAGCACGCGATCCACACCTGACCTTACACGATACCAATGATTGTAGGGGTGATGTCACCCGATCGGGGTACGCGTCACAATTTAAGACAGCGTACATTGTTCAAAGATCTGCAGAAGCGCGGTCCATTTTACCCTCATCGATTTGGAGAAAAACGCTATGACGTCGTCAAGCGACCACAGTTCATTCCTGGCTTCACTGCGTAAGCCGGTTCAGGTTCATTTCGATGCTGCTTGGGGGCCGCCGCAGTACACGAATTGGGTCGATGAAAGCATGTCGTGGAAAGAAACGTGCTACATCGGTGATTGGTCATGGCTCTACGCCGTACGTTTCAAGGGCCCCGACGCACTTCGCCTCTTCTCCGATATTTCTGTGAATTCGATGGAGAATTTCCAGATCGGCCAGTCCAAGCACATCATCCATTGTAACGAGGACGGCAAGATCATCGAAGAGGGAATTCTTAGTCGCATCGGTGACGACGAAGTCATTGCTTTCTGTTCGATGTGGTCCAAGTTCGTGCTGGACAAAGGCGGCTACAATGCCACCGCGGAAATGTTCGACTGCACAAAGTACCATCTCCAAGGCCCTAATGCCGTTTATGTCCTTGAGAAGGTAGCTGGCGAAAGCGTACGAGACATAGGATTCATGAGATTTCGCACGATCACCATCGCGGGTCACCCAGTAACGGCTCTTCGTCAAGGTATGACCGGTGAACTCGGTTTCGAGCTCCAGTCCGCAGTCGAGCATGGCAAGGAAATTTGGGATGCAATCGTGGAGGCGGGAGCCGAGTTCGGCATTCGTCAAATGGGTGGTCGCGTGGGCATGCTGAACCACCTAGAAGCAAACTACCCGACACATACCCTCGATTACCTTCCCGCCCTCTTCGATGAAGATCATGCAGACTATCGGGCATTCCTTGCGCAGATGGTGCCAGGTTTTTTTGACCAATACTTCAAGGTCGCTGGCAGTTTCGAGTCGAACGACATCAGGGACTGGTATCGCAGCCCAGTCGAACTCGGCTGGGGTAACCGAATCAACCTAAAACACGAGTTCATTGGTCGCGAAGCGCTCGCAAAAGAAAAAGCTGAGCCCAAGCGCACCATCGTGACTTTGGTATGGAACTCGGACGATGTCGTCGATGCATATGCTTCTTTCTTCAAGAAGGGAGATCCACTGCCGGACTTTATGGAGATGCCGAGAGAGTCCCGGGGCTACATGTGGGCTGACAAGGTTCTCAAGAATGGCGAGACGATAGGCGTTTCCACATCTCGTGGATACAGCGCCTATTTCCGCGAAATGCTCTCACTGTGCACGATCGACATGGAGTTCAGTCAGCCGGGTACAGAAGTCACGTTAATCTGGGGTAACCCTGGCCAGCCGCAGAGAGAGATTCGTGCTGTAGTTCAGCGTGCGCCTTACAAAGAGGATCGCGCGCGAGCCGATCTCACCACTCTGCCTCCGTTTAAAGGACTACGTTAATCACGCTCTAGCCTAGGCGAGTCTCACACAATTTGACGACGCGCGTTTCAGATTGACGGTGTCAGCAATCGCTCGGTGTAGATGCGAAAGGATGCCAGGGCCGCCGTCCCTTGTTAGCCCTGTATCTATCTCTCAACATGGGGCCCAATTAGCCTTCTTTTGCAGCTGGAAGTGGAAGTGGTTGTGGTGAGGGGCCTTGTCAACACAGAAACTTGATTGATTCGGCCCTCGTATGCTTTTGAAGATGATCAACATGACTGATCAAACTGCCGAAACCAACAAATTCCCATCGCTTCAGCATACGCTTGAGACGCAGCAGCTCTCTGAAGAGAAGGGCCCGCCGTCGAGCGACTTCGATATTGCCTTACTCCAGTCCGTCGCGGAATGCGCAACAATTTCTGTGCGAAACATCCATGTGGATGCGTCGATCGGCGTATATGCAGGCGAGCATGAGCGGCGACAGCCACTTTTAGTTTCCGCAGAGCTTAACATCGATCCTCCCGTAGACGACACAATTTCATCGACCGTCGATTACGACTGTATTGTTGAAATAGCTCGTCGCCTAGCCGCAGGTCCTCACATCACACTGATCGAGATATTTGCGAGGCGGCTTGCCGAAGCCTGCCTATGCTTCCCGACGGTACATAGAGTGACTGTTTGTATAGACAAACCGCAAGCGATCGTTGATGCACTTGCCGGAACGACGCTTACGCTGAGACGGGTTGCTCCAGCATCGAAGCATTGATACATAAATATTTTTTCAATCGACATCATCATGACTGATAGTTCATTCGTAGTCCGATTGTCTTGCCGAAACCGTCCAGGTATAGTTTCCGCATTCGCCAGCAGCCTGTTTCAAGCCGGGTTCAATATTCTTGATTCCCAGCAATTCGATGACCCGGATAGTGACCGCTTCTTCGTTCGCATCGTGTTCAACCGAACCCAAGCCACGACTGAGGCGGATGTTCGCGCGCTAATGCAACCTATCGTTGACTCCTTTGGGATGGAAATCACCATTCGAGACCAGCGTAATCGTCGTCGCGTTCTGCTCCTCGCATCAAAGTCCGACCATTGCTTGGCTGACCTTCTCTATCGCTGGCACACCGGCGAGCTCGAAATGGATATCGTGGGGATCGTCTCAAATCATCCGCGATCGGTCTATGAGCATCTCGAGTTCGGGAACATTCCATTTCATTACTTGCCGGTGGAAAGAGATCGAAAGCACGAACAAGAGGCTCAGATTTGGAGGGTGGTCGAAGCGAGCAAGCCAGATCTCGTTGTTCTTGCTCGCTACATGCAAATCCTGTCGACAGACCTCACGCGCAAGCTGGCTGGACGCTGTATCAATATTCACCACAGCTTCCTTCCTGGCTTCAAAGGCGCAAAGCCGTACCATCAGGCTTGCGCTCGTGGCGTGAAAATTATCGGTGCAACAGCCCACTATGTAACTGAGGATCTCGACGAAGGGCCGATCATCGAACAGGATGTCGAACGCATTACCCATCGCGATATGCCTGATCAATTGGTACGGAAGGGTCGCGATATCGAATGTCGTGTACTCGCGCGAGCTGTGCGCTACCATCTCGAAGACCGGGTGCTGCTCAACGGTAGCAAGACTGTGGTGTTCCCAGAATGAACACCGCTACGATTATCGACGGGAAAGCGCGCGCCGCAGAATTGCGTGAGCAGATCGCCCATGCGGTTTCGGCTTTTGCCATGGAGGTCGGTCGCGCGCCAGGTCTCGCAGTCATCCTTGTCGGGGAGGACCCTGCAAGCCAGATCTATGTCCGATCAAAAGGCCGTGCGACAGCTGAAGCCGGCATGGTTAGCTTCGAGCATAGACTCGACGTCACTGTATCCCAAGTCGAACTGCTGAAGCTGATCGAAACGCTCAATGTCGACAACCGGGTAGATGGCATTCTTGTTCAGTTGCCGCTTCCCCAACACATCGACGAGGATGCTGTGATCAGCTGCATCGATCCGAGCAAAGATGTAGATGGCTTTCATGTCATGAATGCTGGGCTCCTGATGGTTGGCAAGCCTGGATTAGTTCCCTGCACGCCGCTAGGATGTCTGCTGCTGCTGAAGCAACATCTCGGAGACTTATCTGGACTAGAAGCTGTAGTAATCGGTCGGTCGAATATAGTCGGAAAGCCGATGGCGCAATTGCTTCTTGCTGAAAGCTGTACGGTGACGATCGCCCATTCGCGGACACGTGACCTTGCAGATGTAGTCCGCCGCGCCGACATCATAATTGCCGCAGCCGGACGCGCGGAGATAGTTAAGAGCAGCTGGATCAAACCGGGTGCTACGGTCATCGATGTCGGGATCAACCGCGTTACGGGAGAATCGGGAAAGGCGAAAATCGTTGGTGATGTAGAGGCGACTGCGATTGAAGTCGCTTCCGCTCTCACGCCTGTACCGGGCGGTGTAGGGCCGATGACAATCGCGATGCTACTACGTAACGCTCTAACGGCGGCATGCGCTCGAGCCGGACTACCAGAAATTCCGCTTTTAGCGAGAAGCGACCAAACGAGCTGACTGTCAGTGCCGCCGTCTTCGCAGACCATAGCGAACCGGTTAATGGCAATCTTCCAGCCGTACTCAGTGTGGCTCCAATCGACGGTCGTCTTGGATAAGTCCAGTCAAATCTTGACCACGGCTCCGTCGATCGGGGAATAGGGACGATTTGATGATCCAATGTAGCTGCTCGATTTCGTCCAGCCGGTCAAACTGGGCCAGTTCATGCTGGCGCAATGCCCGGACGAACCGCTTGACGCTGTCGTACCCCGCGGCGAAGCCAAACTGGTCCACCAGATCCTGGTAGATGGCCATGGCGTTGCGCCGCAGTCGTAACTGGGCCTCTATGAGCTCCCGGTATGGTACGCAGGCCGATACCTGACAGCGTGCCTTTAAACGCTCCGCTCGGCGAAGAGGTGCCACAAGGCGAATAACTCGCTTTGCGACGAGACCCCTAGCTTCGCGTACGCATGCTTGCGATGCGAGGCCACAGTCTGCGGCGAGATCACGAGCTGCAGACCGATGGCCTCGGCCGAAAAGCCCATCACAATATGTGCGCAGATCTCGGCCTCACGTTCGGTCAGCCTGCCCGGCGCAGCTTTCATTGCGCTCCTGAGCCTGTTCAACCGCTCGCCCCTACGGGCTCGCCAATCGCTGACAGCCGGGGATCGCTCGCGCGCGGCCAGGGGACGCATGCGATGTTGCAGGCATTGGCGCGCGCAGGCAAGCATCAGCGGTGCAATGCCTGCCAGGGCCCCACGCTCGTCGCCCGAGAACTGTCCGTCGCGTCGGCGGCGGCAAAGACTCAGCACAAGCAGTCGGTTGCCTTCGCGCACAGAGAAGTTGACTTCCTCGCCAAGCTCGTGACCACCATAATAACGTTCGATGAAACGGTCCCGTGCTGCCGAGCCAGCATACTGTCGGGCATCACGAAAACTCGCGCTCTCATGCCGCGACGTATCCGCGTCGAGCGCCTGTAACACCGGATCGACCTGATAATCCGCGGCGGTCCAGTCGCGTACCAGGCCGTCCGTTCCCGCGTCCTCATCAGGATCGCGAGCCGCCGCAAACAATACGCCTGGCGGAGCGCGCTCGATCCGCTCGAACGCAAACGCATGCACAATGCCGTCCATCGGCTCGAACAGATTAAGCACACTTCGTCCGATACGCCCCGTGCCGATCGATGCCACCAACTCGGCAAGTCGCCCGCTCTGCAATTCCATGTCATCCCCTCTGACGAATATCTGCCCGTGCGCGAGACGCATCCCGCCAGTCCCGGGAAATCTTCGGCCTGTGCGTCGCGGATATGAACTAATTGATCTTCGCGCGCCTTAAGGTGGCAGTCATCACCCTAAAGCGCGACGAACCATGCACGCACGGTCAGGAAATCCGCGGAATCAGACGCAGTATTTGAGGCAGACGTTGAACAGCTCGGTCCGAGAGGAAAGACACAGCTTTGCATACGCGCGCTTGCGATGGGTTGCAACGGTGTTCAGCGAGATGCCGAGGATCAGGCTGATCCCCATCGCTGTGTAGCCGAGCACATGTGGGCCTACAGCGATCTCACTGAACGCACAGAGCGGCGCGCTGCCCTACTGGCGGACGCGGACTTTCAAAGCTACGTCGCGAAGATGCTACCGCTGCTGGCAAAGCAGGAATCGAAGTTGCTGGTGCCCGCGCCGTTCTTCAGGCCGCCATAGATCGAGCCCTGACCTGATACACGTTCACCTGTCTTCGGGAGCGGTTCCGCCCTACCAGCAACCGCAAGCGGGAATTCACCCGAGGAGACAGGCATGCTGTGCAAAAAACTGCATCACGCGGCATTCCGCTGCAACGACGCCGCCGAGACTGTCAAGTTCTATACCGAAGTACTCGGTCTGAAGTTCGCGCATGCAATGGGCGAGGACCATGTTCCGTCCACCGGGCTGCACAGTCCTCACATCCACATCTTCTTCGAGATGGAAGATGGCAGCAGTATTGCCTTCTTTGAGTGCCCACGTGACCCGGGAAACATCAAGGATCTCGAGTCGCCCGACTGGATCCAGCATTTCGCCTTTGAGGTCGATAGCCTCGAAACGGTGCTAAAGGCCAAGGCCGACCTGGAAGCCAGGGATAGCAAGGTGGTAGGCCCGACCAATCATAACGACTTCATCACCTCGATCTATTTTTTCTACCCGTCCGGACACCGTCTGGAGTTGACCACTCGCACCTGCGATGCCTCGTGCTACCAGATCTTCGAGGATGAAGCACCCGCTGTGCTCGCCATGTGGAACGAGACGCACGATTGGCAGCAACGCGAAAAGCTCTACGGCAGCCAGACGAGGTACGCACGCAAAGCGGTGAACTGGGCGAGAAACGTCTTCCCCTTCTGGGGGGATTTATCCGGCAGCGGTGAAGACGCATAATGCATTCATTCGCGACTGCATGAGGATGAACGCCATGACCATCAATCGCACTGCCAATCAACCCGATCCAGATCGCTTTCGCTCGTGGCCTCCGCCCGAGGAGACCATGCGTTGCCCTTTCGCCTACTTCCACGAGGCGCGTGTGACCTCTCCGGTGATTCGCCTCGCCGAGCCGGCCGCACCCGGTGTGCCGGTCTACCTGGTAACCGGGCATCGCGCATGCGTGCAGGTGCTCACGCAGCCGTTGCTGTTCGCCTCGGATCTGGCCGGTGTACTGCCCGGCTTCGACAAGAGCAACGTACCGCCACCGTTTCCGGATCGCCCCACCTTCCATGATCGGCAGGTTGTGTTCTTCGCCCGCGGCGAGGATCACAAGATCAAACGTGGATGGGCCATGGAACTGGTTCGCCGTTCAAGACTCGAGCGATTGCGGCCGCTCATCGTCGAAGAAGCCGATCGCCTGATCGATGCCTTCACTGACGCCGGCCATTGCGACTTCCAGGAACAGTTCTCGCACCCGCTGCCACTGCGCGTGCTGCTTCATGCCCTCGATCTGCCGGAAACAGCACTGCCCGTGATCCGGCGCATGTCGATCGCGATCGCGACCACCGATGTGGACCCCAACCTAGGGGAAGAAGAGCGTGTAGCCAAGGCCAATGCATTCGGAGAACTTTTCACGATGATCCGGGGCCTGCTCGAGGAGCGGCATATCCATCCCGGCAGTGACTACATCTCCGAACTGGTCAAGGCGCAGGTCGCGCGCGACGGCGAACTCGACGTCAACACCTTGTCCATCCATCTGCAGGGCGTGATGTTTGGAGGCGACCATGCGGTTGGTGCCCACCTATGCCATCTCGCAGCCGCCCTTGCGGGTGATCCTGAGCTGCAGGCGCGCCTGCGTGCGGAGCCAGGGCTGATCCCGCGTTTTGTGCTTGAAACTTTCCGCCTCGAAGCGCCCATCCCGTGGCTCTTCCGCGTCTGCACAGCCGATACCGAGCTCGAAGGCGTGAGCATCGAAGCCGGGGCTGTCGTCATTGCGGCCACCTCGGCGGCGAACCGTGATCCGGAACGCTTCCCTGATCCTGGTCACCTCTCACTCGAGCGCGACAACGTTGGCCGCGAGCACCTGTCTCTGGGTCGCGGAGCGCATCGCTGCATCGGCGAACCACTCGCATATCTGGTCGCAGAGGCAACCGTCACGCGTCTGCTTGAACGGCTGGACGCCATTCGCATCGATCCCGCCCGAAGCGATCTGCGTGCCCGCGCGAGTCTGCAATTCCGCTGCCCCGAACGCGTCCATCTGCTGTTCGAAAAGCGCTGAACCCCTCCCCCCGTTCACGAAGCCAGGAACATGAGCACCCGCACTCAGGATATCGACGCCATCCAGACGGTCCTTAGTACTACAGCCGTAGATACGAACCGACAGGCGAGGTAGAGCCACGGCGTCGGTAATGGGACTGTTGCGCACGCCACTGGTGAGTACGTCGCCAAATTGACCATGCAATCACATGATTGATCGGGTGGACGGCGCGCCATAACAGGCGGCATAACAGTAGAATATTTCCTGCGGGCTGAGGGGCATCATGCCTTCGTGAGTTTTTTCCTCTATCCGAAGGGTGAAGAGTACCGCGTGCGACAGAAGTGACAGGGTGATATGGCGGTACCACCCGCGCCATCGACGCACCTCATACTGATCCAGGCCGCACTCCCCCTTGGTCGCCTCGAAGCCAGTTTCGATTTCCCACCTGCGTCCCGCGACATGCACCAGAATCTGCAGTGACGCGCCTTACTGCGTGGAGCGGGACGACATAGTAGGCATGCTCGCGCTTTTCATCCAGACTGCGCCGCACGAGCAGGTAATGTCCGAAGCTATGCTCCTCGGCGGTGATCTGCAGCCTCTACAGTGGCGTCATTGCCCAATCGTACAGACGTTCGCCTTTGGCGCCCGCGCCAGCCGATAGGCGCTCCCATGCCGTTGACGGCAACGCTTCGGCTATCTTGTCTGCACGAGCGTATTTCGGTCCTTGCCACCATAGCGGCTCATTCTTTGCGACTGCCAGCACGAAGGCCTGCCCGCGTGACTCGAGCCACAGTCGCAGGTGACGGTCACCACCATAAACCTCATGACCTGTGACCCTGCCGCTTGGCAGACCGGCATCCAGCGCACGCTCAAGCATACTGCGCGCAAGCCGTGGCTTCGTTGCGAACTCCAACGTCGGCGGAGTTCCGGCCTCTTTGCAGCGAGCTGCGTCATCGGTCCATGCCCGCGGTACATACAGCTCGCGGTCGATGAATGCACTTCCACCATGACCGGCATAGCAGAGGAATACGCCGACCTGGCAATTCTCGATTCGGCCCGCCGTGCCGCTGTATTGGCGTTGCGCGCCGGCCGAATGCTCACCTTTCTTGACGAAACCAGTTTCGTCCACGATCAGCACTGCATCACGCTCGCCGAGTCGTTCAACCACGTATTGGCGCAGCACATCGCGCTCAGCATCGGCGTCCCACTGCGCCCGCTCGAGCAGGTGCTGCACGCCGTCCGGCGTTGCCTCACCAATCCATTCGGCAAGTCGCCAGCCGTTCTTGCGCTCGACCGTGCCCAGCAGCCCCTTCATATATGCAAGTGAGCGCTGCCGGGGTTCAGGGCGTCTGAACAGATGTTCGAGACGTTCATGCAATGCGTTTAGTTCACGTTCCCACGATTTCGCAATTGCCCGCATCGGCTTATATAGTACTAGGTACGAAAAGCCAACTTGCTACCGTCACTAAAGCGATCAAGTCTGAATGGATGGAGGTTGATGGAAGGAGTCCGCCCCATCGCCAAATCGGCCAACGCCTCGCCGGCTGCAGGTCCCATCGTCAGTCCGTAGCTGAAACCGCTCCCGACGAACAACCCTGGGTATTCAGGTATAGCCGAAATAATCGGCATATTGTCTGCGGTCGTACTGATTAACCCTGACCATATTTCGCGAACCTGTGCCGCCTTAAAAAGCGTATAGTCCTTCCGCAACTGAGCCAAGCCATGTGCAGTCGGGCCAACACAGAGCTCTGGCACCATGATTCGTCTCGCCTCGAAGGGAGACGGACTATCCAGTGCCCACCGTGTCGGCATAGTCAACTGGCGCCAGAATTCCGAAGGTGAGAAGCCAGGATGAGACAACGGCCAAAAAAACTCTATCGCGGGCAGTAACTCGCGCGCATGCGCGAAGGTCTTAGGTACGATCGGCGCCGCAAAATCGACAACACCAAATGAGTATCCTCCATCAACTTGCCGTCGAATTCCATAGGCCGGATTAGACATTGAGACTGTTGGCCCAGGCACCGGCGTTAAGCTCATCATTGTCATCGCTATCTCGAACTGCACCAGCGAAAGACCAAGTGAACCAGCAAACATTGGCGACCAGGCTCCCCCGGCTAGCACCACGGCCTTGCATGCAATGGGACCTCGCTCTGTGATTACACCGCTGATTGCGCCGCCGCTCGTTTCTATGCCCCGCACGGCACAACCTTGCAGAATCTTGGCACCTTTGCGCTGCGCACCTGTGGCAATGGCCGGAGCAGCCCATTGCGGCTCCACGGAGGCATCGTTTGGTGAAAACAGCCCGGCCTCAGGCGGCGCCTCCATACCAGGAAATAAACGCTGAATCTCCTGGCGCGTCACCATTCGCCCTTCGGCTCCTTCCAAGCCCCTCACTATGGTCAGCCATTCTTCTGCGCCAGCGCGGTCTTCGGACGTCGTCAATCCGGCGAGCAGTCCAGTGAGACGATAACCCGTATCTTGCCCGGTACGATCATTCAAGCTCTGCCAGATCGCCTTCGAACGAGCGATCAGTTCCAACTTTTCCGGATCTGCATACTGACTGTCAACATACCCCATTGAGCGGCCTGACGCCTCACCTGCAATCACGCCCTTCTCGCATAACGCCACTCGCACGCCACGCTCGGCCAGTACCAGCGCTGTACTAGTGCCGACAAAACCACCTCCAATGACTACTACGTCCACCTGTTTCGGCAATTCCATGTCACTCTGGACTAGCCGCGCGCGTGACCGTCCTTCAAGCATGCCAACTGGCGTGCGTCCAAGCCAGTAACCGGTGCCCGCCACTCCCGCTGAAGCCAGAGCAAGACCGCCCCCAAGCAATAGTTTACGTCGGCCAGACTGAAAGCCTCGCCCTTTCTGTTTCGAACGATCAATTGCATCCGACGAGTCATCGCCCATGGAACTCCTCCGAATAAAGTGACATCCACGCAAGCCCTCTTGCGTCATAGATGACATGCTCCGGGAATCAGCTCGTGCCAGCCATACCCCTCATAGGGGAGTAACCATACGCAGTATGGGAGCGCAACTCCTCAGAACAGGACTCAGAACTGTAGCGATGCGGTTTGCGCGGCGTAGGCCAGCCGCTTGTGTTGCGCTGGTACGCCGGCTACGTCCATAGCTACTATTTCATCTCCACATCTGTTGCCGATCACCACAAGCATCTCGCCCGGGTCTTGTGCAGCTGAGTGTTCGGCGGGATGGTCGTCCTTTACACAAAAGGACAGTGGTTTACGGGAACCGGCGCATCCTTGCTACGTTACCGACGTCGCGTTGGTTGAAAGCTTCTTGGATCACCTCGATCGGTATCTGCGCGGTATGCAACCCGACCACGTCAGGATTCAGTTGCGTCTGCGCCCGTGGTCGATCCGAATGCCCTCAGCGAACTCGGGCGCGCCTACGCGCGCAACCAGCTCACGCGTAGCGCAGGCCCTCCGGACTTTCCTGTCAGTTCCTTGATAGTTCGTAAACGCCTTATCGCCCTACGGGCAACGTGCAAGCGCGGCGATCGGCGCAAGCGCCAACACCGAGCGGTACAGGTCTCCGTTACGGAGCACGAGCGCACCATGGCCTCCCATTAAATCGCCGAAGATACCGAGCCGCGCGCCGTCGATCGGAAACAGTTCAAGTACGGTTTCGCGCAACTCGTACGCAACGCATGAATCCATGTACCAGTTCGCGAACCAAGGTACCTCAGTCGCGTCCACGTAGAACCCCACGCGCACTCCAAAATCTCAAGCTTCACTCCCGCCCAGCACACCCGCGCCGCGCGGGCTGGGTGTCAGGCGCGATCAGCGCGACATTGCGCTGCGCATCGTACTGCTGCCCTCCGGCCATCATCATCAAGGTCTCCTCGGTACAGGACAGCCCCGCGAGGTAAAACAGCACCGGCACGCGGTCGTGCGCCGCCGACGGTGGCAAGTACACTGAGAAGCACATCGGCAGGCCGATCACCTTCGAATCGCGGTACCCGCTCAGTACAGCACGACCGAGCGGATCGACTCGCCCTTCTTCATCAGGTCGAAGCCTTCGTTGATGCGCTCGAGCGGCAAGGTGTGAGTGATCAGCGCATCGATCTTAATCTTGCCTTCCATGTACCAGTCGACGATCTTCGGCACATCGGTGCGTCCACGTGCGCCGCCAAATGCCGAGCCCTTCCACTCACGGCCCGTGACAAGCTGGAACGGCCGCGTACCGATCTCGGCGCCGGCCTCGGCAACGCCAATGATGAAGGACTGGCCCCACCCCTTGTGTGTGCATTCGAGCGCTTGGCGCATCACCTTGACATTGCCAATGCATTCGAACGAGTAATCCGCACCGCCATCAGTGAGTTGCACGATGCGATCGACGACGTTCTCGACTTCGTTCGGGTTGATGAAGTGGGTCATGCCAAATTGCTTCGCCAGTTCGACGCGCTTCGGGTTCAGATCCACCCCAATGATCTTGTCGGCGCCGACCATCTTCGCGCCCTGGATCACGTTGAGGCCAATGCCGCCGAGGCCGAACACCACCACATTCGCTCCCGCCTCAACCTTCGCCGAGAACACCACGGCACCCACGCCGGTCGTCACGCCGCAGCCGATGTAGCAGGCCTTGTCGAACGGGGCGTCCTCGCGGATCTTCGCCACGGCGATTTCCGGCACGACGATATAGTTCGAGAAGGTGGAGGTACCCATGTAGTGGAAGATCGGCTTGCCACCGATCGAGAAGCGCGAGCTCGCATCTGGCATGAGGCCCTTACCTTGCGTGGCGCGGATCTTCTGGCACAGGTTGGTCTTGCGCGAGAGGCAGAATTTGCATTCGCGGCATTCCGGCGTATAGAGCGGGATGACGTGATCGCCCTTTTTTAGCGTCCCCACGCCGGGACCTACATCGACCACCACCCCCGCACCCTCGTGGCCAAGAATGGCCGGGAAGATACCTTCGGGATCGGCGCCCGACAACGTGTAATAGTCCGTATGACAAATGCCCGTCGCCTTGACCTCGATCAGGACCTCGCCCGGGCGCGGCCCTTCGAGGTCGACTTCCTCGATGGTGAGTTGCGTGCCGGCCTTCCAAGCAATTGCGGCTTTAGTCTTCATTTAAACTCACAAGCATGCGAATGTTCGCCAAAATCGACGCGCCGAGCGCCGATCACAATACATTTACCCCGTGATCCGTTAGTCCAACCGGGAAACGTGATGCGGCGGCAGTTTGCTGATCCACGGCTGTGCTTCCTCGAGTTGGGCAGCCAACCGGAGCAACAACAGCTCGCGCCCGTTAGCGGCCAGGAAATGTGAGCCAAGCGGTAGCGCTTCGTCACTCCACTGCAGCGGCACCGACATCGCAGGAATCCCTGCGATGTTGGCCGTTGAGAGGAACGGGCAATGAGCACACATATCATGGAACCATGCCATGAAATCATCAGTCGGAATCGCACCGATCTGACCGAGTGGAAACGGCGGCTGCGAGCCGGCCGGCGTAAGCATCACGTCGTACTTCTCGAAGTAACGGCCGTATGCTCGCGAGGCAATATTCATCTGCTCAAGCGCCCACATCACTCGGGAACCGCTCGTGTGTTCAGCGCCGTGGAACGCGGCCAGTACGTGGGGCTCCAACGTGTCGCTGCCTGGTTTGCGGCCGGTCACCGCTGCAATCATCTCGATGCCAGAACGTAGGCTGCTCGACCAAATCACACCAAATGCCTCGAACAGGGTTTCATGATCGAAATCGAACGTAACCTCCTCTACATAGTGGCCAAGCGATTCACATAGAGCAGCGCTTGCCCTAATCGCCGAAACCACCGCCGGATCGAGCGTGGTAGGTGGAAACACGGGAGTCACGTTGAGACCGATCCGAAGACGCCCCACAGGCCGCTTCAGTTCAGCGAGATAGGAACCTTCGAATCGAGGTGTATAGCACCAAGCACCTACGTCGGGGCCCGCGGTCACGTCCAGCATCGCAGCCGTATCGCGCACACTGCGCGACAAGATGTGCTCCGCGGCGAAGCCGTTGAGTGCCAATGCAGCATCGGGACCGACCGGGTTCAGATTGCGACTCGGCTTGAGCCCGAACAGCCCGCAACATGCAGCCGGCCAGCGGATCGACCCCCCTGCGTCGTTCGCGTGCGCGATCGGAACCATGCCCGAAGCCACTGCCGCCGCCGCGCCACCCGACGAACCACCCGGTGTACGTTCGAGATTCCACGGATTGCGTGTCGGGCCATACAGCAACGGCTCCGTCGTGCAGCTTGAGCCGAGTTCTGGAATATTTGTACGGCCAAGGATGGTTACGCCCGAAGCGCGAAAGCGCTCGACCAGCTCCGAGGCAACCGGGGGAGCTTTCATGCCTTTTGCAAGGCGGCTGCCCAGTTCGAACGTCACGCCCTTATCATGTGAGCCGATGTCCTTGAGCAGGAACGGCACGCCTGGAAATGGGCCGACCGGTAAGAAATCAGGCGCGGGGCTCCGATCGGCGGCATCGGGATAAGTCTCGATCACCGCGTTCAAGACTGGATTCAGTGCGGAAATCGCAGTCAACGCTGTTTGAGCTAGCTCGCGCGGACTCACTTGCTTTGCCCGCACCAGTTCCGCCAAGCCGGTAGCGTCATGGCTAGCATATTGAGAAAGATTCATTTGCTTTGCTCCAGGTAGCTTTGATGGAAATGCGGGGGAATATACTCAGGCATACTCACGGATGAAATACGATGGGTGAGCCGTCTCTGAAACGCCCGAAAGAGAACGGCGTCAAATCAATGCGCGGAACCTGCCCAAGCACGAGATCGGCGAGCGCTTCCCCTGCGGCTGGACCCATGGTGAGTCCGGAATAGAAGCCCGTTCCCAAATACAGACCGGGCAGCCGCTCGACATCGGAAATTACGGGCATGTTGTCGAGCGTGCTAGTCTGCGCCCCTGACCATTGCTCAAGACGAGCAGAGATTCCAAGCGCTGGGAAACTGCCCAGCACGTTGCTCACTACTCGATGTAGGTAGGCTGTGCGCGTTTCCGGCGTCAGGATGCGCCGTTGCTCGAACGGCGATGCCTGATCGAGCGACCAGCGCGCCGGAATGCGCAACTCCGACATGAATGTCGAAAGATTGAACACCGGGCGAAACTCGGTCGCCATATGGCGCATTGCCGGCCCGAGCCGAATCAAATTGCGCAGAGTACTTGGCATGATCGGCGTCGAGCCGACCGCCGTACATATATCGAATGCACCATCGGTCGTAGGTCGCATCGCGAAACCAGCATCCGCAGCAATCGTAGCGACTGCAGGGCCATTACCGGGACTCACGCGGGCCACCCCAGAAAATGACATGAATTGCGGAAGATCTAGTCCGAGGCTGCGCGCCATAACAGGTGACCAGACACCGCCTGCGAGTACCACAGACAGACATCGCACGGCGCCCTTCTCCGTCACCACACCGGTGACAGCACCTCCAGTGGTTTCAATTCCACGTACCGCACAATGTTGAACAACTACGCCGCCTGCGCGTCGCACTGCGTCAGCAATTGCGGGGGCCGCCAGCTGCGGCTCAACGCAACTATCGCTTGGTTGGTATAGCGCTCCGACAAACGACGTTGCCGCGCCAATCGCAAGATCAGTTGCCTCCGACGCGCCGATGATTCGCGCATCAATCCCAGGCAAACCACTGACCTCGTCGAGCCATTGCTGTGCAGAATCAAGTCCTTCGCGGCGAGTAAAAAACGTTGCGAGCCCCGTACACCGATAGCCGACCTCGCCCTGAACGCGCTCATTCATCTCAGCCCACAGAGCCTTCGAACGCGAAACAATCTCCATCTTGCTCGGAGCAAGAAACTGGCTTCCTACACAACCAAGCGCTCTGCCTGAAGCCTCCCCGGCAATCACACCTTTCTCGCACAGCAGGACCCGCACTCCCCGTTCAGCGAGCGTCAGTGCAGTAATGCATCCGACGACACCTCCACCGATAACGACCACGTCTGTCCGCTCAGGTACCTGTGTATCACTCCGCACTGGCCGTGCGCGCGACACGCCAGTCACTAGTCCGCCGCCACTCCGACTAAACAAAGCGCTTGTCGTCATTCTGCCGGCGAGACCTACGGTACGCGCGAAGTTAGTCACGCGTTCAGATGCGCGAGTATGAATGGGTTGTTCCATAGGCACCATACCGCTCCTTAGCGCACAGCCGCAACGGGATTACCGTCAGAACACCATGCGGGCGCAAAGGGATGTTGACTGATCACCGGCACACTGACAGCAATCAGGTCTGCACCTACCTGCGCAAGTGCTTGGTCCCATGAAAAAGAATGGTCAAAAGCGCGCCTCGATAGTTCGCAGCCGATCTTAGCCTTCACGTATCGCGCCACTGACGCACCACACCGGATCAGAAACCATGCGGTCCGCACCGCGCGTATCCCGCCGCCGATAACGACCGCGCCACCCTCCAACGTAGTCAGGCGCACTACGCCATATGGTGCTTGGCTCGCAGCAGGCATGGCACGCAGCAACTCGATGAAATCGGAAAACGGATGGCTTATCAGCATGAGAACAGCGAGTCAGAGGACCAAACTGAATAGAATTCAGCAAAAAGATAGCAGGGAGTTATACCGCACGCCCTACCCCCCTAAGGGTACGGACAGCGACTCGAAAGACTATCTCAAGGCCAAATTTCCTGAAATTTGTCTTGATTTTTCATATTCAGTCTGGCGAACCCAGCGACTGCGTTTTTGCAGCACATCTGGTACATGGCCACCCGAGCCTGAAAACGATTGAGCGTGTACAGGGAGAAATCGGCGACAACCCGATGGCACGAACCATCACGGACATACTGGTCCCAGACCTTAACAATGAGGGAGAACCGCAGATCGCGGCTGTCCAGTGCCGCAAGAGCGCCACCGGCTTGCGGTCTTCAACCCAGCAATGCTGAAGACGGGTGCGACGGCCATCATGGCTCACCACGTCGTTTAGCGTATGTTGCGGGAAGAAAAGGAAGTGACCATCTCGGACACTGCGCCTGGCGGCGCGGCACCAAAAGGCGAACAAATCGCTCTGGGAAGACGCACCGAGCTACGCCCACCCATGCTTAAGATGCAATGCCACGGTCTGAAGCGAAATCTCGAATTGCAGATCGATGGCTTCGATCGAGAAGCTCATCACAATAGGCTGGCCTGCAATCCAGCCCGGCCAGTCGCGCTGACCTGCACGCGGGCCAACTGCATACCGCCGCAGACAGATCATGCGAAGGCAAGAGCCTCGCACAGTGCAGCAAGCATCGTCACACGTGCCAGCCCCTGCGAGGGAAATGCGCGGCGCCTCTTGAGCGATTAGAGAACAGCCTAACGGCACCTGCGGCGACGAAGACTGCGCACCACCAGTTGGCTGCCTTCGCCCACGGAGAAATCGACCTCTTCGCTCAAGCAGTGGTTGCCGCAGGGGTTCGATGAAAGAGTAGTTAGCGACCGAACAAACCAACTTATTGACGGGCATCGGAAAATTTCGCGAGTCCGAACATCGGTGGCGCATGCTTGCGATATCGGAGCATCAGCTAGTCCACTGCAGTTCAGTCGCACACCGGATCGCCGATCCTAACGCTCTCATCGCTGAACACTCGTTGGCATCTCCACGCCGGGGCGGCGACCACCTCCGAAACCGAACATCGTGAGGCACAAACCCGTTGTCGCCCCCCTTAAACACGACGGGCCAAGGTGCAGCCAGACAAGCCAAAATCAGACACAATGTTTGAGACAGACATTGAATAACTCGGTCTGGGAGGACAGACAAAGTTTTGCATATGCACGTTTGCGATGGGTTGCGACCGTGTTCAACGATATACCGAGAATCAGACTGATTCCCATCGCAGTATAACCGAGCACAATGTAGGCGCAGATCTCGGCTTCCCGCAAGGTTAGCCGGCATGGCTCCATTAATAATGCGGCGCGCAGTTTGGCAAACCTCTCCGCACGACTAGCGGGCCACTCGCTCGATTGCGGCGGATCAATCGCCACCGCCTCATCATGTTTTGTAGCGAGCGAGAGTTGGGCATGTCGCTCGGCACTCGACAGCATAAGAGCACTCAAACGGCTGAGTACCTCGCGCTGCGAACGGTGAAACCCGCCCGCCTTACGACTGCGGTACAGGCTTAGACTCAACACGCGGCTGCCTCGCCGTACCGCGTAAGTCGCTTCCTCGCCAACATCCATCGGCTCGTAATATCGCTCGAGCATCTCCCTCATCGTCGCACTTGGCATCGGCGTCGCGTGGAAATCGAAATAGCGAACACCCGGCTCGCTACGCGCGTGCCGTTCTATTTCCGACAGAATTGGGTCAACGCGAAAATCTTTGTCTACCCACTCATCGAGTAAAGCAGGCATTTGTGCCCGTCTTGACGGGTCAAGGGTACCTGCGACCGTGACGCAGGGCCTGCCAATCCCGATCTCTCGCTCGTATCCCGCACAGTGGACAATTTCAAAGTCTGGATCGAACAATCCGATCAGGGCCTGTGCGAAATCCTCGCCCCCTACTGTCGACATCATGGATGCCAGTCTGTCAGGTATCAGTTCCATACGCGTGCCGGGAATACCCTTCGTAATCCGCCGATCAACACGGCAGCATTCTCATACAAAGCAAGAAGCGCGCCAAGCAGCATGATCCAGTCACAGCATGCAGCCCGAACTAGCTTTAACGAGAACTATGCACAACAGTAAGGCACGCGCACCATTCGCAATAACCCGGGGCGGAAATCTTAACCGAAAGGTGCATGAGACTAGCGGAGGGCGATCGTGACCCAGCAAGAGAAGTCGTCAGTGGTGAACCCGTTTCGTGGTTTATCGAGCGACATGCGTACAAACGCCCGCGACGGCAGTGGTATTCGCCTGCTCCGCCTCGATTAGCGCCGCCAGCTTGCGCCGCACGCGCACCGCGCCGACGTCGGATGCCAGCAGCACCGGATTCAGCTCCCAGAGATCTTTGTCGCCCATCATCTTTTGAACTGCCTCGACCATCGGTTTATCTTCGTGGTCAAAGGCCTGTATGAGGACTTCGCGCATCATCTCTGGTGCGAAGCCGACGGGCACTACCGAACTCCAGAAGTAGTGCGTGGTGGTCGCAGTTTCTGGCGTCAGGATGTGAGCCGACGGAATCACTATGACGGGCTCATCACTGCCTGCTTGGCTCGTCTGGCTAGTCAGCACGTGCACCGACGGCGCGTGCCAATGGATCGTGTCACGATGCCTAACTGTGTGACCTGGGATTACCTCTTCGCCGAAGAAATTCGGCAGATCAGAGACGAGGAACTCTACGACGATCGTACCGCTATCCTCCCAACTACGAACCTTCGGAACGTAGTCGCGCCCACCCAATGCGGGGTGCAGGAACGCGGTATGCGTAAGATCCATCAGGTTGTCGCTAAGCAGACGATAGTCCGCTTGAGCGAGCGTCGTGCCGGTGACCTTCTCCACTTCGAGGTCGGCGTGGTGTGGAATCGTCGGGATCGCCGCGGAGTCTGCCGCGCCGAAATCACCCATCCAGATCCAAACCGCGCCGTGTAAGTCACGGACGGGGAATGAACGCACCTTCGCCGCGCTCGGTGCAACCGGCGAAAGTGGATTGGCGACACAGGTACCGTGACGATCGAACTGCAGTCCGTGGTAGGGACATTGAATATTTCCGCCCACGATCTGCCCGTTTGAAAGCGGCGCGAATCGATGCGGGCATCGATTCGCAAGCGCCACAATGCTTTCATCTTGGCGATACAGAACAATCGACGTGTCCAGAATTTTCCGGGTAAATGGGGTCTCGCCAATTTCAGAGGCCCAAGCGATCATGTACCACGCATTTTTCAGAAAGCTCATCGCCTCTCTCCCCTATTCAACCTCTTTCAGGACCTCACCCTTTCATGCTAATGAGACGCCTGTATCCTTGAGCATGCAATCAAGCCACCAGTTATGAAACTGATGCACAGTCTTTTCCATTTGCGAGAGCCTACCCGGCTTAATGAAGCGTGAATGCACCCCGAGGCCGACACCGGTGGTCACACCAACGTCTTCGTCCAAGATACGCAAGAAAAACGCCTTCAGTGGCTCGAATCTCTCAGAGAAATCAGCAGCGTCCCGAGCACCACGTGGCAATAGCAATGTCCACACGAGTTCATGTTCACGTTCGTTGTGGATATTGAAGTCGAGCCACAGCGGCGTAGCCGCATCGGTAATCGCGTGTGTGTACGGATAAATATTGAACACCGTCGCGCTACACAGGAACCGCTCATCCAGACCAGCCACTGGCGGATAGAAGGTCTGAGCCGGCTGGTGATCCTTCTGGTAGAGAGAGAAGCAACCGTACGGACCGGTCACGTCACGGTACTCCGCCTTGGTGGCTGGGAACTCGTGATCCGCCGTTTTTGGATGAACCCAAGGCTGATGATAGGCTTCGCTGAAATTCTCGAGAGAGATTTTCCAATTCCAGGGTACCGTGCGCCGGCCCATCTCCACCGCCTCCATTTCCTCAATTCGGTACGGGCCAACGTCAGGCTCCAGACCTGCGATCTGCGGCGCGAGCGGCGCGGCCTGTTCGTCGAAATTGACGAATACGAAGCCATGCCAAACCTCCGAGCGGAACTGGGGCAGTTTCACGTCGCGGCGTTCAAAGCACTGGGCTTGATCCATAAACGGTGCAGCCAGCAACTTCCCATCTAGCCCGTACGTCCAGCCGTGATAGGGGCAGATAATGCGGTTGCCTTTCACGGTGCCAGCACCTGATGCAAGTGTAGTGTTGCGG
Source organism: Paraburkholderia acidiphila (assembly GCF_009789655.1). GTDB lineage: Bacteria > Pseudomonadota > Gammaproteobacteria > Burkholderiales > Burkholderiaceae > Paraburkholderia > Paraburkholderia acidiphila. The sequence goes on along the minus strand of NZ_CP046910.1, from coordinate 808,102 downwards.
TGGCGGCAAACATTGGACATCACCTTGATCTGCCCTTCGCGGTCGCGTAGTGCAATCACAGGTTCGCCGACCAGTACGCGGGTCACGTAGCTACCCGGCTCCTTGATCTGGCTCACATGGCAAATAGGCAGCCAATTGCGCGCAAAGATACGTTCGCGTTCGATGCTGAAAATCCGTGCGTCGGTATACGCCGCCGGCGGCAGCAGCGAAGCGCGCTCGAGCGGTTGGCGAACCGCAGCAATATCCTCGTCGTTGAGACCGAGATCATTCGGAAACGATACACTTGACATATACGTCTTTCCCTTATTTATTGAGTCGATTCCAGAGTCGTGCGTGGGAATTACATTCACTCGCCCTGCCCGAGCCCAAGTTCGCGCAGGCGGCTGCGGTAGGCATTGCTAATGTTGTCGACTGGCAAGTGAATTTCGTGATGTTGATCGAGCGGCATGTTCAAGACGCGCATCTGCGATAGCACCCCAATATCCTCCCCGTTGATCTTTTCAAACGCAGTCCTCAGCGACGGCCACTCCGACTCTGGCAGTTGCGTGCGGAGGATCTGAAACACACGGCTGGTGTAAGCACTGACCGGAGACGGGATATCGCACGACGTCAAGCTAAAATTCGGGTCATCTACCGCCTGCATCCCGAACTCGAGTGCAAAGGGCAATACCACTCGATAGCGGTAATTACATAGGTGGTTCGTCTTGCCAGCGGTCTCGTAATATTGCGCGGTCATGATCACCGCATCGTCAGTCTGCTCAACGTGGCCAGGTTTCAATTCCGCCTTGGGATCTCCGCCTAGGGTCGTTGCGTGGACGAACGGAAGATGCGCCAGATCGAAAAAATTCTCGATCTGGCGTGGCGCGGAAATCGGCCAGATCGCCGATGAGATGTGTACGAGTTCGTCTCTCGGGGCATCGAGTAAGGTCGGAAAGGACGGCAGATCATGCTTCGTGGCGTCACCGAGGCAAGTCCAGACCAGGCCATACAGCTCCTTCACCGGAAAGTTACGCACGCGGTACGAGGCCGGCAGCCGACCCTTGTCGCCAAGCGCCGGTACGAGCGTGCACTTTCCCGATCCGTCGAAATGCAATCCGTGAAATGGACAGACAATCTGGCCATCTTCAACCGTACCACCACTCAAGCGGATGAGCCGGTGAGGACACATGTCCAGCACCACCGCAATTTTTCCGTCGGCATCGCGAAATAGCGCGAGATCGACGTCGAGCAGCGTTGCCTTGAACGGCAGATCACGGATCTCGGACACCTCAGCAATCGGGTACCAGAAGTCGGCCAGAATCTGCCAGTCGCGCTCCGCGATCTGCGACGAATTAGGACGCAGCACGTGTTCGCGCGGTGCATGAAGGGGAATGAACATGATTAAATTCCTGTGGTTTAACCCCTGATGGTCACACTCGTCAAACCATCAATACGATTAGTTATCCTACTTTTTATCGCCAAATTGTTCAGGACCGTAACGAACCGAGCTCGTTCAGCCGATCACGCGCGACACAACCGCTGGACTACGTCGTTCGAGGAGCAGCAAGGCCAGACCCAGCACTACCGCCACCACGACAATTGCCCCAGCTACCAAGCCGAATCCAATGTATTGCACCACGATCGATCCAACCAACGGGGCCAACGCGCCGGCGGTGAAGAATGCTGAGCCGACGTACGATGCACCCACACCGGAGGGATCCTCCGCTGCAGCGGCTGCCTGAAGAAACGGGAACAGGAAATAGATCGCACTAAGTTGCAGACAGGCGGCGACACGGAACCCAAATTCCGCCGGGTGTGAACTCAGTGTCAAGACTGAGGCCGCGAGGATCGCCAAGCCCACACAGGCAGGCCGGGCTCGGCCGAATTTTGCACCAATCACGGCCGCCATGGTGCTCCCCACACCAGCGGCAACGATTGATGCAGTCACCGCGCTCTCGATAGCGACAGACGACATCCCGGCCCTCTCGCCGATAATCCAGTAGAACACCCAAATGATTCCGCTGCAAAGGCCAATCGCCCATGAACCGGCTGCAATGACGGCAATACGCCCAGACACCCCTCCCCTGGCTGTCAACTGCTCAGGAGAGAATCCGACAGTTTGGGTAGTACCGCTGTCGTAAACCGTCCGCGGCGTAAATAAAACGACCGGCAACAACATTACGATGGCGATTACGAATACCTTGAACGATCCCGTCTCCATCGAAATGCCGATATGGGGTAATAATCCGATCAGCACGATGCCATAGACCACATTAACTATTCCAAGCGTCGCGAAGGTCGATTCGGGCACCCGGGTACGGGCCGCAAGCCGGTTGCTGGCCATGAAAGCAGCGCCGGCACCGGCGCCAACCGCTAGGCGTGCGAGGATGAGCCAGCTTGTATGATGCTCCCAGAACACAGCCAGAAAAGCACCGACGATCGCAACTACGGTGCCCCAAAGCGCCACGCCGAACAACGGCGTACGTTCGCCAATGAGCCGGTTGAGCAGAGCAGATCCGAGTGACAGCGAAAGCATCTCGATTGTTATGACAAGTCCGGCCAAGCTCTCGCTCATGCCGTCCGTCGTCACCAATTGATGCATCAACACCGGCTGCATCCACCAAGTTGCGTTGCCCACGCACGCTGCGGCGCAGCTGCTTGCCACGACCCTGAGTTCTTTCATATCCATAGCAAAGCTTTCGATCCATCAATGTTTGTACTGTTCAATATCCCGGTCTTCTGCATCGCTTTCTCTCAATCCGCAGGTGCGATGGTAACCGTCAGACCATCAAGGTCTTCGGTGAACGCCAACTGACAGGCCAGACGCGAGAACTCCGTACGATGGTCTGAACTGTCGAGCAGGTCGTGCTCGTCGTCGTTCATCGGCGGCAATTTCGCTTCAAACTCGGGCTCGACATAGACATGGCAGGTTGCGCATGAGCAGCACCCTCCACAGACCGCGAGCAACTCGTCTTGCCCGCTGTCCCTTATCAACTCCATGACCGACCGGCCAGATCGGGCCTCGATCGACGATACATCTCCCTCTCGCGTCTTCACGTGCAGTATTGCCATCTCTAGTCGTTACCGTCAAAGTTGATCAAATATCTCTTTTAGCTTGCGCTCTTGACTGTCAGTAAGTCCAACGCACTTATAGCAATATGTGTTTTCGCTGTGCCAAGATAAGCATAAGGCAACCGTAATTCGGCGCTCTCCCCTTGGAAGGTGACGTTCACGCATGGTACGCTGAGCACGGTTTGCGTTACCTCCTTCACTCTCGCTGCCTGACATCCTCTAGCATGGCCTGACTGGCCTCAGCGCCCGATTATGAACGGGCACCTCATGCGTTGTTGATTTTTGAATGACTTGTCTGAAATCCGCTCGCGTCCGTGGAAGGCAGTCACATCTCATGGCGTTCGAGTTGGAAGACAAGGCGCCCTTCCGGTCAGATCACATGCCGAAAATACAACTACATTAAGCACTTCCTTAACAAGACCCAATTCACCGTTTATGGCGATGATGCTCTTAAGTGCCATCACCGAAGAGGACCCGCGCCAGCCACCGTCAAATATGAGATTGTCATGAGCGCATCAAGTCGGAAAAGCAGTTCCGCGTGCCTACATCCAGTCGACAAAGCGGAGATTCTTTGCAGCGAGTATCTTCCCAGCGAGCCTGTCGGTGATCGGCGAGATGCTCGTTGCTTATGCATCCGTAGAGCGCACCATGGTTACAGCGGCTACGCTCTCTTGCTCTCGAACATCAGTTCTTGCTCGAGACTTCAAGTATCGACGCATAGCCACCGCCGCCGCATCGCTCGCAACAGAAACTTCAAAGAAAGAGTGGTCTCTATCACGAAGCACATCGTCGACTAACGCAAGTGCCTTCTTGTCTTCGCTAAACACCTCACATGTTTGTTCGTGGATGAAATTCTGCAGATCTTCCTGATCAAGGCCGAAGTCGCGACCCACCACGAAAAAGTAGTGCGTCGAACTTGCGGTTTCAGGGGTAGGCAGATGTGCGACCCGAATATGAAATTCGGCGCGATCATTCTCTGGCAGAGTACTTTCATAGAACGCCACCGACGTCAGGTGCAAGCCCGGCGACTCAAATGATGAGCGAGCAATGCGCGCCGCTGTGGTTGTCTCTACAAGCCCAGTAGCATTAGCCCACATCGGTGGCAATTTGGTTGGCACGACGTTGCGCAATACCGCAAATTTTTCCTCCCCGATATCCACTTCAAAAGGCGCCCTCGCGTAATCCGGTGTTCCGAATGTCCTCTCGTGAACAAACGATAGATGTGTCAGGTCAATCAAATTCTCGTGCAATCCGACGTAACTGCCTTTCATCGGCATGTAGCCGCTTGACCATGCCCAATTCGGCGATTCCATCCAATCCTGATGCGGCAATTTGGTAGCATCCGGTGCGTCGTCGCCTAACCAAATCCAGATAAGCGGCCCCTGCTCAATCAATGGGTAATTTCTGACGCCGATACCCTGCGGGCACTTGGCTTGCGATGGTACCTCGCACCAGTTACCGTTTGCGTCATAGCGAAACCCATGGTATCCGCAAATGATAGTATCCCCGTCCAATATGCCTTCGGACAGCGGATAGGAACGGTGAGCACAGCGATCGTCCAAAGCTACCGGCTGGCCAGCCTCTGTTCGATACAAAACGACTCGCCGGCCCAACAATGTTCGTTTAGTTAGCTGGCGGCCCACTTCCTGCTTAAGCGCAGCAACATACCAGTCGTTGAAGATGAACGGGGTGTCACGATCGGCCATTTGCTGTAGTGCACGTTGGCCGGCAGAAATAATCTTTTGTGATGGCAGGGTCATGATTGTCTCCATATTGATTTCTGGCGGGAACGGTATTCTGATCGCCCATGCCGCCCCTTCTCCCTGGGGAGAATGTCTCCGGAGTTCCGGGATGTCATATCAGGCTTCGTGAAAATGACGAAAAGTAATCCTTTTAACGCGTTACCAGTTTTTCAGCGAGTTCCATTCGGATACATCAGACAGGCGAGGAGGTATTCCCTTGTGTGTTGGGTAAGCAGACGGTCACGCGTGCTGCATTGCGTGCTGTTTCCACAAGAGCCTTCAGTGGCTGCCCAGCATCGGCCAGCATCACAGCATCGAGACTCAACCCCTCCGTAACAAGCGCGCGGCCCTGCACGTAATCTTTTGGAGTATTTACACAGTCGAGTGCGATCACCTGACCGTGTCGAAGGTAGATAAGCGTGAATGCGCGCGTGGCCGGATCCCCGCGGACGACTACCTGATCGTGACCGGTCGAAAGGCCGATGGTCTGAAGCCTGAGGTCATATTGGCTAGACCAGAACCACGGCACGGCCTCGTAGTTTTCCAGGGCGCCCGAGACGGTCTTCGCCGCGATCGTGGCTTGGTCGTTCGCGTTCTGTACGGATTCGAGCCGAATCACCCGTCCATCTGCATAACGGTTTGCATGCAGTGCGCAATCGCCGATCGCCAAGATGCCAGGCAGACTAGTGCGGCAGTATGCATCCACTTCCACGCCGTTAGCGCCCTCCGCGCCGGCGGCCAGCAGTGGCTCGACGTTCGGTATTATCCCGATGCCGACCACAACGGCATCGGCCTGAATCGATTCGCCGCCCACCAAGCGCACACCCGTCACGTGATGATCAGCCACGTCGAGCCCCTCGACCTGAGTACCGAGTCTGAGTTCGACGCCGTGTGCCCGATGCTCCTTCTCATAAAAGCGTGACAGAGGCTCCCCTGCCACACGGGCAAGCACCCGGTCGGCCGCCTCGATCACGGTGACCCGCTTGCCGAGCTTCACCAGTACCGCAGCAGCCTCGAGACCGATATACCCGCCACCGATCACGACGATATGGCGAAGTCGGTTTAGACTCGCCATCAACCGGTCCACATCGTCACGGGTTCTTACCACGTGTACGCCCTCGGCCTCGGCACCCGCACAGGCCAGGCGTCGCGGACGGCCGCCGGCAGCCCATATAAGCGATCCGTAGCTCAAGCGTGTGCCGTCATTGAGCAAGATCATGTGCGCATTGGCTTCGACCGCTTCAACCCGTTTGCCCAGGTACAGCGTGACCTGCCGATCCTCCCAGAAGGCTGACGGCCTGATCTGCAAACGCTCAAAGGTCTTTTCACCAGACAGGTAATCCTTCGAAAGCGGCGGACGTTCATACGGAAGATGTGGCTCGTCGCCGACCAGCGCAACGGTGCCGCCGAACTTCTGCTGCCGCAGGGCAATCGCGGCCTGTGCGCCGCCATGTCCCGTCCCGACAATCAGAACGTCATAATGAGTTTGCATCTCTAACCTTCATGTAAGCCGTGATCACAGCCCGATCGGCAATAAAGCAGCCGACCGGATCGTTCGTTGCACAACGGGTTTATTCGCCTTGCGTGCGAATCATCAGAGTTTTGGTCTGAAGACATTGTTCGACCGCCTCGGAGCCGAGGTCGCGACCGATGCCCGAAGCTTTGACCCCCCCCTCCGGCAATGCCGGATAGGGAAATCCAGAGTTATTGACAGACACCTTCCCGCATTGCAGGGCTGCGCTTACGCGCACCACCGTATCCACCGAGCCGGACCAAAGGCAAGCGGCCAAACCGTAGTCGGTCGCATTGGCGAGAGCAATCGCTTCCTGCTCGTCATCGAAGCCGTATACGCTAAGAACCGGGCCAAACACCTCTTCCTGGGTGATCGATGCGTTCAGCGGCGCCCCCGTTACGACTGTCGGACCAACATAGAAGCCGCTGGCCCCCTCAAATCCGTCGCCACCCGCTATGTCGTAACCGGCGTTGCGCGCCGCATCGATATACCCGAGCACATGCTGGCGTTGGCGCGCGTTGATCAGCGGCCCCATCGCACTATTTGCGTCAAGCCCCGGCCCCACGCTCAACGTACGCACGTGCTGATGAAGCCGCTCGACCACTTCGTCGTAAATGCTGTTCTGCACATACAGCCGCGAACCTGCCACACAAACTTGCCCCGAGTTGAAATAAATCGCGTCGGCCGCGCCTTTTACTGCTGCTTCGAGGCTCGCATCAGCAAATACAAGCGTCGGCGACTTGCCCCCTAGTTCGAGCGTGGCCTTCTTCAGACTTTCTCCTGCAATGGCGCCGATATGGCGTCCGACAGACGTCGAACCGGTAAACGAGATTTTTGCGACGAGCGGATGCCGCACCAACGCTTCACCAGCCTCGGCTCCAAGACCAGTGACGATATTCACCACGCCCGGCGGGAATCCCGCCTTTTGGACCAACTGACCAAGCATCAGCGCAGACAGCGAAGCATCTTCGGCCGGCTTGAGCACGACTGTGCAGCCGGCTGCCAGCGCGGGAGCCAGCTTCCACGCGGCAAGCATCAATGGCACGTTCCACGGTACGATCGCAGCGACCACACCGATCGGCTCACGGCGTGTGATACCGGTATAGCGACCTCCGTCCGGCGGACCGCTCACGTCCATCGTTTGTCCAACGAGCTTGCTCGGCCATCCAGCGAAATATCGGAATACCCCTGCAGAACCTGGCACGTTGATTCCGCTCGAAAGCCAGATCGGCATGCCGTTATCAACGGTCTCGAGCTCGGCCAACGTATGCGTATGCTCGTCGATCAAATCCGCGAGCCGGGAAAGGAGACGCTCGCGGCCGAACGGGCCAAGCTGCTTCCAAGTTGCATTACCAAGCGCGCGATGCGCGGCCTGCACGGCCGCGTCGATCTCGGCCACCCCGCCCTTCCCGATCGCGCTGATCTGTTTACCGGACGATGGATCAAGCACCGGATGCGATGTATTGGCCGCATGCCATTCGCCGTCGATCAGGTGCGAGGGCTTGCGATCAAGCGCTGCACGCGCAGGCTCGCTGAGAATGGACAGGTCATTTTCGAGATGCACCATATTCGCCGTCCCGTGCTCAGTACTTGTTGCGCGTGAGCGCGTCGTCCAGCACACGCACGACCTCATCGACATGCGCTTTGGTGAACGTAAGCGGCGGCGAAATGATGAACTTGTTCACGATGGTTCGCAACATTACCCCATTGGCCACGCACGCTTCGGAAATCGCGCCAGGGTAGCTGTCCACCGGCGAGAACGGTTCTTTGGTCTCGCGATCCTTGACAAGCTCAACTGCGATCATCAACCCCTTGCCGCGTACATCACCAATCACTCGGTGCTTTTCCTTCAGTTCGCCAAGCCGGCCAAGGAAGTAATCGCCAACCACTCGCGCATTCTCGGTGAGGTTCTCCTTCACCACGATGTCCACTGCGGCCAAACCTGCTGCGCAGGCTACCGGATGGCCGCTGTAGGTATAGCCGTGCATCAGAACCGAGCGCGGCCCCTCGTTGTTCCAAGCGCTGGCCACGCGGTCGTTCAACACTGTCGCACCAAGCGGCACATAGCCGCTGGTCAAGCCCTTCGCCAGACACATGATGTCCGGCTTCACGCCCCATCCCCGGCTACCGAAAAGCGCGCCGCTGCGACCGAATCCCGTGATCACCTCGTCGGCGATCAACAATACACCGTAGCGGTCGCAAACCTCCCGCAGCTTCGGCCAATAGCTCGCGGGCGGCACATTCACGCCACCAGCCCCCTGGATCGGCTCAGCAATCACCGCAGCCACTGTATCGGCGCTCTGGAACTGAATTTCGCGCTCAAGCAGCTTGATACAGATATCGACGAGGGCCTCTGGATCCGAGGTGAACGGATTCCGATAGAGATTCGGCGACTCGACGTTGATGAAACCCGGCACCAGCGGCTCATAGCTGCGTCGCCACGCGTCACCGCCGCAAGCGGACATGCCACCGAAATGCAGGCCGTGGTAGCCACCGCGCAGCGAGATGAACTTGATACGTTCGGGCTCACCCTCGAGCTTCCAATACTGACGAGCCAGCTTGAACGCGCTCTCCACTGAGTCGGAGCCGCCCGAACTGAACAACACGCGCGACATGCCCTCAGGTCGCAGTAGCTCGATCAAGCGCGCCCCGAGACGCGTGGCCGGCGCATTCGCGCCACCCGGAAAAAGGTTGTAGTAGGCAAGTTCGTTCGCCTGACGCGTAATCGCATCGACAATTTCCTTGCGCCCATAACCGGCATTGACACACCAGAGCCCGCCCTGACAATCGAGCATGCGATGTCCATCGACGTCGGTGATATACACCCCATCGCCCTTCTCAATGATCGGCGGCGGGTTCTTCAACACATCTTTCGGGTCGTTCATCGGATGAAGCGCATGACGGCCAACATTTTCCTTCAACCAAGCCCGTTCCTGCGCCACTGTCGTTTGCTCGCTCATTAAACTCCACCCCTTCCTTCTAGTTAAATGACATGAGGCACGCAGCCTCGACTGCCGCGATTGTGCCGAGACTACTGGGCGGAATCTCTACCCTTGCTAGGCGACAAGTGAAGGAAACCGATGTTGTACCCGTTTACGGGTATAGATAGGCGTTTTGAAATCTGGCAAGGTTACTGAACCACGAAGCCGCCATATCTCTTTTTTCTGCTAGGCCTTCTGCACATGCGCAAACCCACAGAGGTTCACATCGTTCTGTATGAAGGCTTCCAGGCACTCGATGCCACCGCCGCACTAGCTGTCTTCGAACATACAAACATGCTGCTCAGGCGGCTTGGATTGAGTGAGCACTATGCCGTATCGTTCGTTGCGTCGAGGGTCGGACCAGTTCATTCCAGCTCGGTCGTAGAACTACTCGCTACCTCGGCTATCGCTGCGAATAGCCTGCCGGATGCTGCCATCGTGGTCGGGGCATTCGAAATTGAGGAAGCGCTGCTCGCAGAGCCCTCACTCATCAACTGGCTAGCGCAGCAGGGGACACGCCTGCGGCGACTCGCTTCACTCTGCACAGGTAGTTACTTTCTTGCCGAAGCCGGGCTACTCGATCACAAACGTGCCACTACGCACTGGAATCATGCACAGCGCATGCAGCAACGTTACCCACTGGTCGAGGTCGATGCCGAACCGATCTACGTTCGCCAGGGCAATATCATTACCTCTGCCGGCGTGACTGCTGGAATCGATCTCGCACTTTCGTTTGTGGAAGAGGACCTCGGCCGAGAGATCGCGTTGCAGGTCGCGCGCGATCTTGCTGTGTTTCTCAAGCGCCCTGGTGAGCACTCCCAGTTCAGCATGTACCTCCAGAGCCAGATGATTGCGGACCCAGTGATACGCGACCTGCAGGAGTGGATTCTGGCTTCACTTGATCAACCTTTGTCTCCGAATCGCCTCGCGAAACATGCGAATATGTCACCAGACGAACTCGATCGACTTTTCCGAGAACATGCGGGAGTCGCACCAGCCGAGTTCATCCTGACAGCCCGCTTCGAATTGGCCAGAGCGCTGCTGGAGGACCCCGATGCATCGATGTCCCTCGCCGCGATGCGCTGTGGGTTCGGAACCGTGGGAAAGATGTCGCAAGCGTTCCTGAGTCGGATGGGGGTAGACGCCGCGACCTACCGTGCCCGGCTGCTCAAGCGCAATGCGCTAAGCGGGGGATCGCGATAATACCGGCCAGGCGGCCGCACTTTCGCTTCATGCTTACTCAGCGGCGGCGAGTGCACAGACATCTCACCCTTCTGATCCTTTACGTACTACGTCGCCGCCCTATGGTTTACTCAGCCGAGAAGCTGTAGACCGCCAATTTGTTGCCGTCCGGGTCGCGCGTATAGGCCGCATACGCGTGCTCCTTCCAGCTCCGCGGCCCGACCGCACCTTCATCGGGCGCACCAAGTGCAAGTGCCGCCTCGTGGAATGCCTTCACTGAGCTACGATCCGACGCTGCAAAGCTGACCGTCACACCGTTACCAACAGTGGCCGACTGACCGTTCGCGGGCTTCAACACAAAAAAACTCGGCTCTTTATCACCCCAAATGGAACCGTTATCGCCGAGATCGGCAACGCGAGTCCACCCCAGCGATGCGAGCACCTTGTCATAAAACGTACGGGCTTTTTCCAGATCGTTTGTGCCCACAGTTACGTGTGTAAAAGCAGTCATGCTAGCCATACCTCATTCAGATTAGAGTTGACGAAATAGCCCTAACTATAGGTTCGGCAGGCTAAAAGGACGATCCCCTCTGAAGGTGACCTATCTCGCCTCTCGTTAGTGCATCAACGGAACGATTCACTACATCAAAGCAACCACGCACCATCGTCTGGCGGGCCTCCTCATGAACATCGACAGTTAAGCCATGGCACGAAACGTGCCTCTTAAGGGCTTGCCCCTAGTGAAATAGAGCGGCGTCACAACTACCCTGTCGCACGAGCAACCAATAAATCAGTCATCCTGCAGGCGGATGTAATACGATGAATATCAGCACGGACAAGCTAGCATTGATGATTTCTGCAATCGGCACCGATCATTTTGGCTGCGCCCTGCTCGGGATTGTTGATTCCGGTTTCGGGCTGTCCCACTGCACCGTATTCGAGCAGGTAGGAAACAAACCTCCCGCGTGCCTGCTTGCCGAAGGCATTGGCTCAAGCGCAAGTCGTCGCGCCCGCGAGCTCGCGCAAACCTACGTTGCCGAAGCGTACGCGGCTGATCCGATCCTGCGCGCTCTACGTCAAATTGCGAAGGCCGCGCCAACGATCGACTGTTTCGATCCTTACGCATTCAATCAACGTGGTGACGCCCGCACCCGTGCGTTTATCCACCAGTACTACCAGGAGCCACAACTCTCCCAAGAAGCTATCTGCAGCATGAAGGATGGCGACCGGTTGCTATGGCTTAGCTTGTATAAACAGACAGGCAGTGTCGCTTTCTCTGATTCTGAGCGAGCGGAATTGACCGGGCTTTCTCATATCATGCTGGCCGGAGCACAACGCCAGAGCGCAATCACTACGGCACTAGCGGAATCCGGCGCGGGAACTAAAATCGACACCCAGCTGACGTGGACTGATGCAACCCGAGCCGAAACGCTAATGCGTATACGTTCTGCCTTGTTGATGGATCCGTGTGGGTTGACTCAACGCGAAGCCGAGATCCTTGCACATATCGTGGTGGGTTACCAAGCACTCGCCATCAGCCTGCGACTTGGCATTTCCATTAATACCGTGGCGACGCATCGCAAGCGCGCCTATGCGAAGCTTCAACTGTCCTCACAGACCGAACTTTTTCACGTATGCCTCAAGCAAGGCCTCTTGCACCACTGAAGCCACCTGCTCCAGTTCTGCTCCAAACCCTCTCTCTCGCGACGCTCCAACAGTAGATCGTCACCCAAGAGGGGGATCGCGCTCCCTCCTAGCCCGCTCTATTCTCATCCTGACGCTTCGCGATGGGTCGAGCCGTGCACGACCAGCCGTGCACTACTTTCCTTCAGCGCGGCTCGCCCCGCTGATGGTTGCACCCTTGGTGCCGCCATCACCATTTTCCTCAAATATCTCGCCCACGGCGGTTAGCCGCGGGTTGACGTGCTCGACAGGATTTATCGAATGACCGTCCAAACGGAGCAGGGACAAGGTCGCCTGCAAGGCTACGTGGTCGTGGTTACGGGTGGCAGCAGTGGTATCGGTGCCGCAATCGTCCGCGCGTTCGCAGAGGAAGGCGCGATACTCGTGATCGGCTACAACCAAGGCAACGAACGTGCCGAAGCCCTGCGTGCCAGCTTGCCTGGCAAAGGGCACGTGGCCCGCCAGATTCCACTCGACGATGCCGAGGCGCACGAGTCTCTCTTCCGCGATCTGGAGCGAGATTTTGGCAAGATCGACGTGCTCGTGAACAGCGCCGGATACACCAAGCGCATCGCACACAAGAACCTCGCCGAACTCAGCAGCGCCCTGTTCAACGAAATGCTGGCCATAAACGTCGGCGGCCCCTATTCCGTTACGCGCGCGCTAATCGGTCTGCTTGAAAGAAGTGGCTCGGCGACCGTGATCAACATCTCGTCGGTTTCCGGGTTCACCGGCTTGGGCAGCAATATCGCCTACTGTGCAGCCAAGGCTGCGCTCGACACCATGACCGTGTCGCTCGCGCGCGCATTCGGCCCCGACATCCGCTTCCTGAGTCTGGCACCAGCCGCCGTCGATACCGGATTCGTCACAGGTCGCAGTCGCGAAGAGCTCGAGAAGAAGGCCGCGCAAACCCCTTTAGGTCGTGTGGTCGAACCTGAGGACGTCGCGCTTGCTGCGCTCGCCTGCGTGACGCATTTGCGCACGGCCACAGGCACACGCATAGTCATCGATGGAGGCCATACGCTGTGAACAGCGTTCAACTCAATTCCACCCATGACTCGCAACGGCGTAGCTGGATCGATTCTGCAAGCACGGCTGACACTGATTTCCCAATTCAAAACCTGCCGTTTGCTGTGTTTCGGCGCCATGGCACCAGCGATATGCCACGCTGTGGTGTTGGTATTGGCGATCTAATTCTCGACGTAACGCTCTGCTCATCGCTGTTTCCTGAGCCGGTCGCCGTAGCGGCACGCGCATGTGAGGCAGACACCCTCAATCGGCTGATGAGCCTGGATCCGGCTCTCGTTTCCGCATTCCGCCATCGGCTTTCCGAATTACTGAGTGCAGACCATACCAAGCACCGCGAAGCCCTCACACAGGCGCTCACGCCAATCCAAGGCGTCGACCTGTTACTGCCGGCGCGCATTGGCGGTTTCACCGATTTTTTTGCGTCGATCCATCACGCAACGAATGCAGGCAAACTATTCAGGCCAAACAACCCTCTGCTGCCGAACTACAAGTACGTCCCGGTTGGTTACAACGGACGTGCTAATAGCGTACGTGCCAGCGGCGATTTTCTGCGTCGGCCTCATGGGCAGATTCTTGTACACGGAGAAAATCAGCCAGCCTATCTGCCCGCGCAGCGCGTCGACTATGAAGTGGAACTCGGGCTGTATATCGGTCAAGCCAGCACACCTGATCAACCGATATCGATCAGTACTGCATGGCGCCACGTGTTCGGCTTCTCGTTGCTCAACGACTGGTCTGCACGTGATATCCAAGCGTGGGAATACCAACCGCTCGGCCCCTTCCTCGCGAAAAGCTTCGCAACGACAGTCTCACCTTGGGTTGTAACGGCTGAAGCATTGCTGCCGTTCAGGAGCGCAGTCGCAGCACGCGCAGAGAATGACCCACCGCCCTTGCCTCACTTGGCAAACGAAACCGATCAGCGCTCCGGGGCGCTCGACATCGAAATCGAGGCACACCTCCTCACGGATGCGATGGCGCGGATTGGCCTGCCACCCGCACGAATTTCGCGCTCGAATGCCGCGTCCCTGTACTGGACGTTCGCGCAAATGATCACGCATCACACGAGCAACGGATCTTCGCTCGATACTGGTGACCTGCTCGCGTCCGGGACGATCTCCGGGCCGACCGGAGATGCACTTGGTAGCCTACTCGAGATCACGCGCGGTGGCGCCGCCCCGTTCACGGTACCTGGCACCGGGGAGCGTCGCACTTTCCTCGAAGATGGCGACGAAATCCGGCTGCGGGGAAAGTGCCGGCGTCATGGATTCGTATCACTCGGGTTCGGGGAATGCGTGGCCCGCCTGCAACCAGCTCAAGGCTGAGATCGCCTCTGGTGGGCGCAATGGACAGGAGATCATCATGATTGTCGAACAGCGGACCTATACGACCCATCCGGGAAAATGGCGCGACTACCTTGCTCTCTACGACGCCGAAGGTCGGGAAATTCAGCACCGCATTCTCGGTCGTATGGTTGGCTACTACCACACCGAAGCGGGTGAGCTGAACCAAATTGTACATTTGTGGGCATACCAAGATCTCAACGAGCGCGCCGAGCGACGCGCTGCCCTGCTGGCCGATGCCAACTTCCGCAGCTATGTCACCAAGATGTTGCCGATGCTGATGAAGCAGGAATCAAAGCTGCTGATACCTGCCTCGTTCTTTAAGCCAACGTGGATTGAGCCGTGACCTGCTGTATGTCAAACCCATCCCAGAAGAAAATTGACTGCAACGGAATCCACATCTGGGATTTTTTTTCAGGAGACTGAAATGCTGTGCAAAAAACTTCATCATGCGGCGTTCCGCTGCAAGGACGCCGCTGAGACAGTCAAGTTCTATACTGAAGCACTTGGCTTGAAATTCTCGCACGCGATGGGAGAAGACCACGTGCCGTCCACCGGACTGTACAGCCCGCACATCCACATTTTTTTCGAGATGGAGGATGGGAGCAACATCGCCTTCTTTGAATGTCCGCGCGACCCGGGAAATATTAAAGACCTCGAATCTCCGGATTGGATCCAACATTTCGCGTTCGAGGTAGATAGCCTAGACACAGTATTGAAGGCAAAAGCTGAACTCGAAGCCAAAGGTATCAAAGTAGTCGGCCCGACCAATCATGACGACTTCATCACTTCGATTTACTTCTTTGATCCCTCAGGCCATCGTCTCGAGCTGACTACCCGCACATGCGATGCCTCGCGCTACCAGATCTTCGAGGAGGAAGCGCCTGTCGTGCTCGCCCTGTGGAACCAGACGCACGACTGGTCGCAACGCGAAAAACTCTATGGTAGCCAAACGGGCTACGCTCGGAACAATGCTGGGTGACAACAGCCGATTTTCCGCTCTTAAGCAATTCTTTCGTTGGGCAGGATGACGACAATGCATTCCTAGGCTATTCCACGAGAATGACCATCACGGCCACCGATCGAATTGCCTACCGGCCTCAGCAAAATACGTTCCGCGAGCCGCTGGCTGAGGAAATCCTACGTTTCCCGTTTGCCTACTTTCGCGAGGCCGGTTCTAACTCACCAGTGATTCGACTTGGTGGAACTACCGCACCCAATGTGCTGATGTATCCACCCACCATGCATCCAGCGTACGTGCAAGTACTTACGCAACCCCAATTTCTTGCATCGGATCTTGCTGACGAGTCTCGCTCCTTGGAGAGCGTACGCCCGCTGTTCAAAAACTCACCTGACCTCCTTCCACACCTTCACGGCCCAAGGAAAATGAGCACCCGTACCACTGATATCGACGCTATTCAAACAGTTCTCGACCACTACACTGAAGCCGTGCTGCACGGCAAAGTCGACCTTGCCCGGCCGCTTTTTCACCCTCAGGCACTCATGGCCGGTTACATGAATGGACACCAAGTGCTCGGCACGCCTGCGCCTTTCCTCGACGATGTCGAACACGGCCCGGCTCAGGCCTCACTACCGCACGGTTATCGTACGCGCGTGCTGTCGATCGAGGTCTATGGCGCAACGGCTACCGTTTTGTTTGCTGAGGACCGAATCTCCGTTGGACAGCCAGACGGCTCCCGAATCGTCATGGATATTGTCGACAGCTTCCATCTCCTGTGCATTGCTGACCGCTGGGTAATCGTGAGCAAGCTGTTCTATCACGATCCGGTATAAGTTGAAAACGAAGCAATCTGAAGGGAAAACGCCCCGCCAGACGTCGAGATATGGGGGGCGCTTCGGTATCTGGATACGGTAGAACCTCTGCTTTGACTCCGAGCCCCGTCATGCGTGCATCGCGTGCGCTTGCGAGCGAGAGATGCTACGTGCGATCGGAATGGGATCGACAGCCGCCACCCAAGACAGCCAATCATCTGCCATGTACCGGGAACTACACCGTGACCCGACGCCCCGTCACGACGACCACCACAGAAGTCAAACGGTTCCATGGCATCGACCACGCTACTCGATATATAGTCACATTCTTAGGCAGGATGCGCCATCTGCGGTCACGCACGAAATACGATGGGCGAACCGTCGGAAAATCGTGACATCCGATAATTCATCAAGTCGAAACGCGGCGTGTGCCCCGTCACCAAATCAGCTAGCGCTTCCCCCGCAGCCGGGGCCATAGTCAGTCCGTAATAGAACCCCGAACCGACGAACATGCCCGGGATGGTTGGCACAGCAGAAATCACAGGCATGTTGTCCGGCGTGCTCGTCAAGATACCGGACCAGTTCTCCGTGACAGTGGCGGCCGCGAGCCCTGGAAAAGCCGATTTGGTGCGCTGTACAGCCAGCGTGCTTTCGTCTCGAGCAATATCGGGGGCGAGAATGCGGTGCTTTTCAAATGGCGATGACTCGTCAAGCCGCCATTGGCTGGGGATTCGCCATAGTTCAAAGAAGGTTGGCACGTTGATAACCGGCGTGAGGCTGTCCCACATGCTCTGCATCGCCGGGCGCAAACGGCTGAGATTGCGAATGATATCCGGCGTAAGTGGCGCCACGCCGACACCATGACAAATGTCATACCCGCCTGCAATATTGCGACGCATTACGATGGTCTCGTCCGCGAGAAGGGTCGAGACCTTGGGGCCCGGTGTTGGAGAAAGCCGCGCCACGCTGCCGAAAGCCATGAACTGAGGAAGATCGAGCCCAAGGCTTCGCGCCATCACTGGCGACCAAACACCGCCGGCGAGGACCACTGTATCGCACCCGATGCGTCCTTTTTCCGTAACAACAGCTGAGACTTTGCCACCGTTCGTTTCGATGCCCCTCACGGCGCAGAACTGCAGAATCGATCCGCCTAGTTGACGAACTTTCTCAGCGACTGCCGAGGCGAACAATTGCGGCTCCGCAATCCCATCGGTCGCTTCGTAGACTGCGCCGGCAAAACGTCCGGACACTTCAGGTACGAGTGCAGCGACCTGCGCCTGGCTAAGCACGCGCGCGTCAGATGCTGGCACATCCTTCATGGCCTGCACCCAACTTGCGCCCTCAGCAAGAAGATCAGGCGAACTGAATAAGGCTGCGACACCTGTCTGCCTGTAACCTACATCCGCTCCGACACGGGCGCTCACGCCAGTCCATAATTGTTTGGCTCGCGCTATCAATGGAATTTTGACCGGATCGAGCATCAAACCGTCAATGTATCCTAGGGATCGTCCCGACGCTTCACCGGCGATAACGCCCTTCTCGCAGATTGCGACGCGTAAACCACGCTCGGCCAATTCTAAGGCCGTAAAACAACCGACATTGCCGCCACCGATGACCACCACGTCGACTTCCGACGGAACCGTTGCGCTGCTGGCGACGAGTCGAGAACGGGGCTTGCCTTCCCCAATACCGCCGTCCCGCCCTAGACGACGTAGTGCGACACCAGCCAACGCCATGCCGGTAAGTGATGCCGCACCTACGATCACTTTGCGGCGGGTGGGGCGGTGGATCTCCGCGCTAGCTTCCTGCGCGCTGCGTGTGGGCTCGGAACTATCGATTGACATACCGCACAACCTTCTCAAGACATTTGACAGTTAGCTCAGCGCAGTCCACGCCGCAATCTGTGGCGACTACCGCAACAATCTTGACTCTGGCCAAGACCCTGGCGCCACAAAAGAAGTAAAGTAAAGGAAGTCCGTTAGTTCACCGTTCCGGGATCGACAACCACACCAGATTTGGAGAGCGCCACCAACGAATCGCCTTCGATCGCCACTGAAGTGAGTGGCAAATGATCGTTGCGCTGTGACGCAGTAAAAGTCTTACCACCATCCGCGCTCCTAATAATGACCCCATCCAGGCATGCCGCGACGACGTGCTTCCCGCGTTGAGCGATACTGGTGATCGAGCTGTGCGTACCGCTGTCGACGCGGTGCCACGTCACACCATCGTCGTCGCTTCGGTACAGTGAGCCGCGCAATCCGCCGACCAACAGACCTCCATCGACTAGAGCCAAGCCGGTCCATAGTGACCCTTTGTAGCCCGTGTCCAGGTAGGTCCATGTTATCCCTCCATCAGAAGACCGCAGGACTAGGCCATGCTCCGCCGCGATGAACAGTACCCCTTTCTGATTCGAGAATAGCGAGAACAGATTCTTGTCTGCATGCCCCCCTCCCGGGGGCGGCGGCACATTGATGGGCTGCCAATGTTTGCCACCGTCGTCTGTACGCATTAGCAGAGACCAGAGCCCGGCTGCCACGCCGTGCTGCGCATCGCTGAAATAAACCGAAAAAAATGGTCGATCTGTGGTCGGATCACTGTGTTGAAGTTGCCAGGTTTCACCACCATCCGTCGTATGCAAGATCGTGCCCCAGTGCCCGACTGCCCAACCGTTGCTTGCATCGGTGAATACGACCGACGTCAGCGTTGCGTTACTTGGTACCTGCTTTGCCTGACGGTAGGCCTTGCCGTCGTTATCCGACAGCACCACAACGCCGCTATCGCCCACAGCAACCAGACGCCGTCCCGCACGTGCCTGCGCCAGCAACATCTCGCTCGTGGCATACGGATCCGCGTCGGCCGGTCGAACCTGGACCAAACTTTTATCGGCCGCATCTGCACACGCTTCCTGAGCGAGGAGTGTTCCACCCACTGCCAGCACGGCCACGACGCAATTCAATACGTATTTCTTCATCATCGGTCGCCTCTAACGATCAATGTTCGAGCAAGCTGGAAGCACGCACAGGCTGCTTACGCGGGAAAAGTCGTTCAAGCCATACCGCGAGGGCCGGCAAGGCCGTCATCGCCATCACGAGATTGATCATAAACATGAACGCGAGCAGCTTACCCATGTCAGCCTGAAACTTGAGAGCAGAGAATGACCAAGTTGCGACGCCAACTGCCATGGTGATTGCGGTAAACACAGTCGCAACACCTACCTCAAGCATTGCATGTTCAGTCGCCTTTGTGATTGATTGGCCATCCGCTAGATGCCGATTCAGACGGTTATAGATGTAGAACGCATAATCCACGCCAATCCCTACCGCTAGTACCATCACGGGCAGAGTCGCGACAGTAAGGCCGATCTGGAGCTCCTTCATGAACCAGTAGCCGATAAACGTACCAACTGTTAGCGGTAAACAACAAGCAATCATGGCTCGGAAGTCACGATAGACAAGAAACACCAAGACGATGATGGCGGCATAGACATAGAGCATCATCGGTAACTCGCTCTTGGCGATCTCGTCGTCAACGGCCGCGAGTACTCCGGCGTTCCCACCAGCCAATTCAATCTGCACACCGCCCAAATGGTTGGCCCCTTTGAATCGATTGATCTCATCGATCACATGGTTGATCGTCGTGGCCTTGTGATCGCTCAGGAACAGATTTGCCGCGACCATGCTGCAATCTTTGCGCATGTATCCGTTGACTCTTCCGATCTCTGCAGAAAGTGCACCGTAATTCTCCGGATCAATCGGGATCACGGACATTTTCGGATTACCCTCGTTATAGCCCGCGTTATAGGTACGCAGCATGTTCGCGTAGCTGTCTACCGAGATTACACCGTCTACGTGCTGTATTTCTCGAACAAATTTGTCCTGGTACAGACCGAGCGCCGCGTTTCCGCACGAATCCGCTGGTGCCTTGAAGAACACAGTCATCCAATCGAGACCGGTATCATAGCTATTGGTGATTGCCACCGCGTCTCGGTTGAAGCGAGAATCCGCGCGCAATTCAGGGGCACCCGGCTGTAGGGTACCAATCACGCGGTCACGACTCTGCCAGATCGATATGCCGAACACGACCGCCACCAGTGCCAGCACCCAAGCGGCTTTACGCGGCTCCGCTACACGGGCGAGACGTTTGAGCCATTTGCCTCGAACCTCTCGCAAAGCCATCGCACTGTTAGCGTAGGCGTGCGTAAAATGAAATGTCGAAGCGGCCAGTGGCAACATCACGAGATTGGTGGCGATCTTGTAGGCGACACCTATCGCGGCGGTAATTGCAAGCTCCTTGACCATCGGTATCGGGATCAAAGCCAGCGTGATGAAAGACACAAAAGCGGTCGCCAGCGCGAGCGTCCCTGGGATCAGTAACCCGGTAAAGCTTGAGCGCGCAGCCTGTTCGGTGGTCTTGCCGAGAGACAATTCACGGACGATATGGTTGATTTGCTGCACGCCATGCGATACGCCGATCGCGAACACAAGAAATGGCACGAGAACAGCGAGCGGGTCCAGACCATACCCGAGTAGATGTAAGGTGCCGAACTGCCAGACTAGCGATGTCAGCGAACACACCACCGGTAGCACCGTCAATCGCACCGAGCGACAATACCAATATACTGCCGCCGCAGTGAGCAATAGCGCAATACCACAAAAACCCAAAACGCTTTTTGCACCATCGGCGATATCGCCAATCTGCTTGGCAAAACCAATGATCTGAATTTCGTATTTGGCATCCTCAAACGGTCTGCGAACTTGCTGTTCAATCAGATGGTTCAGGGCTACATAGTCGAGCTTGTTGCCGCTTGCATCCACCTCATTGAGATCGGCGGTAATCAGCGCGCTCGACTGGTCGCGCGCAACGAGCGTACCAATAAAGCCGCCCTGACTAGCTGCGCGTTGAATGCCATCGATCTCGTCCGTCTTTAGAGTATCTGGCATGATCATCGACGAGATCAGCGGATCGGCACGAAAGCCTTCCTCCGTGATCACGTTGACAAAAGTATTGGGCGTCCACAGTGACTGCACGCTAGGCCGGATCACCCCCGGCAGGTTTGTGACCGCCTGCGTGACATTGTAGAGACGAGCCAATGCCTCTTCGTTCCAGATCGTGCCATGATGTGCCTTGACAACAACCGTCAGGCGGTTTGCCCCGATGACATCATTTTTGTATTCGTTGAAAGCACGGATGTATTCGTGGTTGGTCGGCATCTGCTTTTCGAAACCCGCATCCATTCTGAGCTTTGTCGCGAAAAACGCCATCGTTACTGTAAGAGCACAAAATATGAACAGGATCCACATCCTGTTCGCAAAAATAAACTCCTCTACTCGCTTCAGTGCCCCTGCGATGAAACCGAGAGACCCGAAGTTGTTGTTGCCTGTCTGCATGGTATGACCTGTGCGTGAACCATCGATCTGAAATGCCACCGCTCCGAGCCGTGTTTCCGCGCGGCGTGCTAACGACAATCCGCCAAAGAATGCCGCGCCACCTTCCTTTTTAGCTCCGCTACAAGGTGCTAGAACGTACGAGTCGCGAAGAATCCCACAAAATTGCGGTCCGCATATGCCTGACCGACTGTTTGGTGTCCGCCCCAAAAAGCCGTGTAATTAAGCCCGAGCGACCAAGTTGCAGGATTACGGTTGAGCAACAAATAGAGATTCGCAGACTTCGCTCCCTGCAAATAATTCGCGGAAAGTGAAGGCGTGTAGCCGTACAGAGCGTCGGTAAGGGTCACGCCAGGCGTCACTTGCCAGCCTGGCAAAAGAGTACCGTCCCAAGTCACATTGAAATCGACTGTCGCTCCCACCGAGCTCGACGTACCAGTCGCGGCTATGATCGGATAACCAAGGCCAGAGTTGTTGTTGAGCCAAGTGTAATAGCCCGCTGCCGGTGCTTGCGTGACAAGTTGGCCGTTTACGTCGCGGGTTACGCCCTGGCTGCTTAAGCCGGGGTAGTAGATCCACGTCAACTCAGCCGTCAACGTTGCTCCGCTTGCCTTTAGCCAGCGGAGGAACGGATATTCACTCGGAGTCATGCTCAGTACGCCGTTGATGTCGTACTGGAATTTCTTCTTGTCTACCCAGTCGTTGCATGCGCCCGAGACGGAGTTGGTATTAGCGTCGAGTGGACCACCCGCACCAAAACACCCCGTCAACGAAACGGCATCACGCGGACGGTAGGACAACTCCTGCGCAATCGCCCAATCGCCCAACTGAAAGTTCGCGCTCACACCGAACAACTGCCGATTTTTCAAATAGAGGAATTGCGCGGAGCCATTTGCCAGCGTCTGGACGACCGGGTACTTATCCGTATAGTTTTCGTAGTAGAAACCGAAGTTAACATCAAGGTTAGACGGGCGATAGGCAAAACGAATACCAAATTGCGGATCAGCCTTATTTGGTAACACAGTACTAAATGGCACCCCTTGCGAGAAGTAGGGCGCGCCAGCATAGCTGCCAGCGAGCAAGCCACTATTGATCCCCTCAAGCGTCGCGCTGTTTCCCGCCGCGGGGCCGGCGATCGAGCCAGCATCCAAGCCACCCAGATTGAAGTTTTTCGTGTTGACCGTGGCGTTACCAGAGCCTCTGCCTAGTACGTCCGCCACCGACCAGTACGTACCTACCGGTGGCAGGCGGTTGCTATTCCATTGAAGTTGGTAATAGGCTTCCGTGCTGAAACCATATGGCAACCCTGAGGCGATCGAAATCATAGGCGCCGGAATCAGCGCGGTCTTGAGTTGCGAACCTGGGGTCACAAGCTTCTGGATATCGAGCGAGTTGGTCGTATTGATCCCGCCCGATGCAAAAATGCTTTCGCCCCAGTTGAGCACCTGGTTACCGACTCGGATGTGGGCGGAGTTTTCACCAATCGTAAAATCCTTTTCTGCCCAAAGGTCGAGCAGTTCGGTGTTGTAGACTACCTGTGAGGCCGCCGCACTGCTAAGGGGTGTCCGATTCGTATCGCCGGCCAGGAAATCATACATGCCGGTTCCACGAACCATAAACTTCAAGCCTTCGCTCGGCATCGTCATCAGCAACTCACTGGTTGCGCTGATATACGTACTGAAAAATTGCCCTTTGCGGTAGTTCAGATTGCCATCGTCTCCGCCGGACCATTGTGCAGTATTTGCGGCCGCACCGCAGCCGTACATGTTGGGATCACCGGTCAGCGAACAGCTTGGATTCTTGGTACGCAACCCACCACCAGCAGTCAGGTTTGTCACCCACGATCCCGTAAGATCGTTGAGCCCCGTCGAAAAGTCGTACGCGTATGCCCCTGAGCATGCCGATGACAGTGCGGCTACTACGGCAGTGCTAATCGTCCTCACCTTCATCTTCTTAAGGCTTCCTTAATAATATATTTTTTCGTGAGGCATGAAACTCCGTGCCTCCCGCCTGCAGAACCTGTTACCGATGGAAGATCATCGCTCGCTTCTCGACTGAAGCGCGTCCGCACCATAGAAATTCATTTCGAACTGCCCCCCTTTACCCTCCTGGTACCAGATAAAAGGCTTCCCCGTATCGAATGGCGTAGCGTCAACGAGGTATCGACCCGAACTGGTGTCGTACATAGACATTGCGGTTCCCGCACATGCGCCGAGTTCCCAAACCGGGATCGGATAGTTCTCGCCTACCTTCCAGATTTTCCCCGAAGAGTCGAACATGTCGCTTTCCAAGACAATCCAGCTATCTTCGTCGAGATACAGCGTGCGCTTCGCACTAATGTTGCGCATTCCAGCCTTGACCGTGCCTTCGATCTCAAGCACTCGGTGCAGTTCGTAGCGGCGAACAGACGGAATCAATGACTGAGGTCCCATTGCGCGGGAGAGCTTCTCCCGAGGGTTGTACATTGCGAAGTTGTTGTACGGCACATAGATTTCCTTCTTGCCAATGATCTTCCAGTCATAGCGGTCAGGAGCGCCGTTGAACAGGCTGACCTGGTCGTCAAGGTACTGATTGTCGTAGCCGATCAGCGGTGCATCGTGATCATAGGTGGGCATGCGGCGCACACGGCGCTGGCCGGCAAAATAGAAGAAGGATTCGGCCGACTTGTTACTGAAGAAAGAGGTCTGAACGAAACCTTGGCCAGCAAGCGCAGCGGGTTGATCGGTCCCGCCGTAATCAGCAAAAAGCACGTCACGGACGTCGCCCGGCGTAGTCGTGCCTTTGGCGCCGGACGGCCAATAGGTTGCAACGGGCCCCACCACGACAATCGGGTCCGAGCTGCCCGAACGCGGAGAGATATAGGTCGCCATAGTGGCCTTTAGGCCTACGCCCTGATAGCGGGCGAGGAAATTCCAGACCGCTTCAATACCATTCTGCGGCTTAGGAAACGGCACGCCTGGCAGGTATGCTTGCGCGAGCGAGCTGCCGTCCGCACCGATTTTGGCAAAGCCGATATTCTTGGCAGTATTCGCCGCTACGAAATCTGGAACTCCACAGGTACGGTGGGTCGGATAAACGTCCATCCGATAGCCCTTGTTCTGTTTGAGCTGGAGGATCTGACCAGGCGCCAAGTGGTCCGCATATTTGTCGACATTCGAGGCATCGATTGAGAACAGGGGCGCCTCGCCTTTGAAGGGGTTACTATCGTAGCGATCACCTGTTGTCGGATTCCATCCATCTGGTGCCTTTACACCCCCATTCCACGCGGGAATCGTTCCCGCACTATTGCCAGCTTTCTCCCCTCCGCTTGGAGTGAATTCCGGACCGAGACTACCGCTATCGGCCGCCACGGAAGGCAGGGAAAATGTCAGTGCGACAACCGCTGCAATATAGGCAATACGCTTCACTTATCTATCTCCGTGTATCTTGGACTCAATGTAGGCGACCGACAACTAACGCTTCGCCCATGACGGAACCGTCTTCCGTCGCCGCTTCGGTGGTGCGCAGTTGGCGATTTCACTGGTAGGCAATGCGGCTCGCCGCTTACTCGACTAGAAGAAATGCTTATCTGGCTAACGGTAGATTGAAGAGTCTTCGAACCAAATTAAGCTGGCACTACCCGCCTAAGGTGACAGAGCCTTGCAGTCACAATCCGACTCGCAAATAAGACGCATCCTGCGGGGCCTAGCGGATGCCTATCGATCCCCCGTGCGGCCTTATGCCACAAGGCATTCCGCGTTTAGCATGTACCTGAGCGAAACCCAACTGCTTTACGTGATCGGGCCTCGATACCCCTACCTAGTACTTTCCCGATGTGTCGTGAAATACCCAACGGCAGTATCGGCGCCAAGCCTCCGTCCGGTACGTCGTGGACAGCCTATGCGCGCATTCCATCGGGGCGACACTGCGGCCTCGAGTCCACGCTCGCTCAACGGTGGAACTTTAAGCAATCAGGTCGGGATCGCTGATGCCGCAGCCGCTGCTGTACGGTTGGCTAGGAACTGATGTGTGCGGTAACCGCCTCCGCCCCCCCTGAATCCCGGCCATAGCTCCCACTTGCAAACGGATAGGCAGACGCCTGTGTGGATTTGCGCCTGGGTCTCCGGACACCGCCTCACACTTGGAGTTGATGAATCGGTCTTGCGCCTGAACTCACGTGGCGAGCGGAACTTCAGCGCGCGATGAGGGTGCTTCTCGTTGTGATGCTCGAATGCGACGGCGAGATTGCGAGCTGCTGTTGCTGCATCTGGCTTCGGCATGAAGGCAACGTGCTGACGTTCACCAAGAATAGGTAATCATTGGCGGGCCTCCTGGCCGCCTTGATTAGGGGGCTGCCAGGGCCTAGCGTCGATATGTGGCCTATCAACTGACCGGTACTGAGACTCGAATCGCTGCGGACGGACTCCGGCGCGAGCTCGATGGAGGCTGCCGAGGCGTCGTAACGATGAATGGGATCGCCGATGATCGTGAGATACCTTCTGGCCTGACTCCGTACGGACCACGTCCGCCTCGGATATCTACGCCTGGATCGCCATGGTATTAAGTTGGCCACGAATGACGACGGTCGGCGCGGACCATACTGCATTGACGGTCTGACCTTCCTAGGTGGGGATCAACAGGATCCGTACCGTTCGCCGGCGCAGTGATATGCGTGTAGCGCAGGTCGACTTTTGCAGTGGGGAAGCGACCTCCTCTTCGACGATCTGTGCATCCAGCGCCGCGATCTGTGCACACGTGGTACGGACATTCGCCTCCGCGGTCTGCAGATCCGCTACTGCGTTCGCATTCTGGTCGTTCAGCCCACGCTAACGCACGAGGGTGAGATCGTACAGGTCGGGCGTGGCAGGCTTTTCCTCGCGGTGCGCCCGGAGGTTCGCGAGCGCGGCCTGTGCGGTGCGTAGCGCATTCCCCCGGGTAATCGAATCGATTTACGCAATGAAGTCCCCTTTAGCCACTTTCTGGCCCAGTCTGACCTTCAGTGAAGTCAGGTGCCCCAACACTTGCGGCCATCGGCGCAGGTGCCTGTCGCTCCGCGACTGTCTCCCATGCCCAGACACCGGCGACAATCAGTGCGACTGCGAAGCCTGCTGCAAGACGGAGACGGCGGCCATTCCACTGCGGGAAGTGGCGCTTCACCATCGAAGTCGACTGTTTCATGCCTCAATCACCTGATGGTATGGCACGTCCGCTTCCTGCGCGGCCGGGGCGCGCACTTCCACGTGGCCCTCGCCTGCCATCCCGAGCACTGTGTCGAACTGTGCCAGCAGATTTGCAATCAGTTCCTGCCGGCGGCGAAAGACGGCGCGCCTGTTCGATGGAACCTTGCTGATGTCGCGATGGTATGGTCGCAATGGCAGCACAAACCGGCCCTCCGACTCGACACCGCCCATCTCCCGCCAGAACGCGTCATAGTCCGCGTGAAACTCACTGGAGCCCGCCCGCGAAATGTGTGCCCTCGTCGTCACCGCAGCCAGTACGCGCACCTGCGCAATCCGGCACAACATACACACGGCCTCCATGACAGCTGCCTTGGGACGCAGTCCATGGCATGCGCGCGTGGCCTCGCGCACAAGTTCGCGACCGTTGCCACGCGGTCCCTGCAGACCACCGACCAGTATGCCGGGTAATCCCGTTTCACGATGCAGCTCGAAGCTGATGGTCGCCCACGCAAGATCAACGCACGCGGCTTCATCGCGCCACGCGACGGTAAGCAGGCCTTCACGCCAGCAACGCGTGGGATTGCTCAATACGATCGCATACCGCTCGTGGTAAGCCAGCGTCACGGCTTCACCATTCAGGTAGACACGGCGTGTCACGGCGCTCCAGAACGGAGCTGCCGCCACCCGGAAGTGTTCACAGACCAGTGCAACTCGATCGCGTGTAGTCATGCCCGACTGGAAGGCCGGATGATAGGGCCGCTCCA
Source organism: Paraburkholderia acidiphila (assembly GCF_009789655.1). Taxonomy (GTDB): domain Bacteria; phylum Pseudomonadota; class Gammaproteobacteria; order Burkholderiales; family Burkholderiaceae; genus Paraburkholderia; species Paraburkholderia acidiphila. The sequence continues at coordinate 780,501 of NZ_CP046910.1, read as the reverse complement.
GAAAGCGCCGGTTGCGCAGCGCCATGCCTGTGAGCAGTGGATCCTGCACGAGTGCACGCAGCCAGACGCCAGACACGTGCGGATAAAGCAGCGAATACATTATCACCCGCATTCGCCGGAACCAGACGCCAGAACTACGGCCCGGAATCGCGCGGGACAGCAACGCATAGGTATCGGAAATCAGTGTCATCAGGTGTGCGGAGGAATAGCGTTGACAGTAGTCGCAACGGGCAGGGAAATCACTGCACGGCCTGGCGCAGATGCGGACCGGTGTGGGTGTCCACCACCTCCGGCTTCGATGTGTCGACCTCTCCGTCCCAGCCTCCACCCAGGGCCTTGTTCAGTGCGATGTAGTCGGTTGTGACTAGCACCCGACTCTGGATCAGAGAGTCCTGGGCCGAATACAGCGAGCGGTCAGCCGTTAGCACGTCAAGGAACCCAGTTGAGCCCGCCGCGTAAAGCGAATGCGACAGGATGGCGGCCTGCTGGTACGACGTGACCGAGGCCTGCAGCGCGTCGATCCGGCCCGTCTCCTGGGAGAGCGCAACACTGGCGTCCTCTACATCCTTCAGTGCGGTCAGAACGGCTGAACGGTAGGCAATGAAGTACTGGTCACGCTGCGCCTGCGCGATCTCGACAGCAGCCTTGAGTTTGCCGGCATTGAATAGCGGAATAGAGAGAGACGGTCCGAACGACCAGCCGATCGTCGAGCGCATGCCGAGATCCCCGATCTGGGTGCCCGAAGTAGACAGGCTCCCTGTAAGGCTGACGCTCGGATAGCGCGCGGCCTCGGCCTGCCCGACCTTCGCGGTGTACTGCGCATACTGGCGCTCTGCCAGCCTGACGTCCGGACGGCTGAGCAGTACGTCTGCGGGAATACCTACCGGGACAGGCAGCTTCGGTACGGGGACCGCCTCAGGCTTTTCCATGCGCCCCATCAGCTCTTCGGGCGCCTGTCCCGTAAGGACCGAAAGGCTGTGCACGGCCTGCGCATACGAAGTCTGGAGCGTCGGGATCGTAGCGCGGGTGGTCTGTGCTTGGCCGGCCGCGTTGGCCGCGTCCAGTCCGGAGGAAGCGCCCGACTCGAATTTGACCCGGGTCAGGCGTGCAGTCTCCTCCTGAGATTTAACGGTGTTTCGTGCCAGAGCCAGTCGCGCCTGATAGCCGCGTGCCTGCACGTAATAGGAAGCGACATCGCCGACGAGAGTGAGCAATGTCGAACGCAGGCTCCACTGCGCGGCATCCAGTCCGTATTTCGCTGCCTCGAGCGCCCTCCAGTTGGCGCCGAACAGGTCCAGCTCCCAGCTGGCATCAAAGCCCGCCTGGAACGTATTGCCGACCGTCCCGAGTGAGATCGTCGACCCTGTCCCATCGCTCGTCGCACTCCCAGTGCTGGATGTTGTAGCCGTGGAAACTGCACTGGATCCACTGCCAGAGCGGGTGGCCGAGGCACTGCCGGTCAGCTTTGGAAACAGGGCGCCACCCGCCTGACGGTAGGTCGCACGCGCCTCGCGGATCTTTGCAGCAGCGGTCGCCACATTCAGGTTGCCTACTACCGCTTCGTCAATCAGTGCAGCGAGCAGCGGGTCGTTCAGTTGCATCCACCACTGCGGCAACTCGGGCTGAGCGGCGGGGTTCGTTTCGTGGGCCTGATCCCAGTGATCGGGCACTGGCATGGCGGGTGCCCGATAGTCCGGGCCAACTGCACAGCCGGCCAACAGGAGAGACGCAGCGATTGCTGCCCTTGTCTTGTAGATCGTGAACATGTTCAGCCTGGATTCGTCCGTGTCACGTCGTGAAATCAGTTCACACATTGTCGTCACGCCCGTCGACAGGGGCTCTGGTACGAACTGCGTTACGAATGGCCACGAAAAGCAATGGCACGAAAAAGATGCCCAGTACCGTGGCGGCGATCATGCCGCCCATCACGCCGATCCCAATGGCGTTCTGCGCGCCTGAGCCCGCTCCCGTCGCCACAGCCAGGGGAGAGACTCCGAGGATGAACGCAAATGACGTCATCAGGATCGGACGCAGCCGTTGCCGGGCAGCCTCCAGCGTCGCGTTGACAAGTCCGGCGCCTCGCGCCTGACGCTCCAGTGCAAACTCGACAATCAGGATGGCGTTCTTGGCCGCAAGACCGATCGTGGTCAGCAGGCCAACCTTGAAATAAACATCGTTGTTCTGGCCGAAGAGATGGGCGGCCAGCAATGCGCCGGCGATGCCGATCGGCACCGACAGCATGACGGCGAGCGGAATCGACCAACTCTCATAGAGCGCCGCCAGGCACAGGAAGACCACGAGGACCGAGATCGCGTAGAGTGCCGCCGCCTGGTTACCCGACAGACGCTCCTGGTATGAAAGCCCCGTCCACTCATGCCGATAGCCTGAGGACAGGTTCGCAACGAGCAGGTCGATCTCGCTCATCGCGGTACCGGAACTGACACCCGGCGCCGCGTCGCCCTGGATCTCCACGGCGGACAGTCCGTTGTACCGTTCAAGGCGCGTCGGACCATACGTCCAGTGTCCCTGGGCGAACGACGAGAAGGGAACCATCGTGCCGCCCGAGTTCTTCACGTACCAGTTGTTTAGATCGCCGGGCTGCATCCGGAAGGCGGCATCGGACTGTACGTACACCTTCTTTACACGTCCGCGGTCGATGAAGTCGTTCACGTAGTCGCTACCCCAAGCCACCGACAGTGTCGTGTTCACGTCCGACAGACTGAGGTTCAGCGCGCTGGCCTTCGCCTGATCGATATCCACAGCGAACTGCGGGGTGTCTTCCTGTCCATTCGGTCTCGTGCCAGACAACTTCGGGTCACGCGCCGCCGCAGCCAGCAACCGGTTACGCACAGCCATCAACCGATCGCGCCCCGTGCCATTGATATCTTCGAGGTAAAAGTCGAAGCCATTCGACGTGCCCATGCCCTCGATGGCTGGTGGCAGCAGTGCATATACCTGTGCATCGCGGATCTTTGCGAAGGCGCCCATGGCACGCAGCGCAACGGCATCGGCCGCCAACCTTGCAGAACGGCGCTGCTCAAAATCCTTCAGACGGACAAACACCATGCCGACGTTCTGCCCGGATCCACCGAAACCGAAACCCGCTACCGCCATGACACCTTCGACCGCGTCCTTTTCCTTGTGCAGGTAATAGTCCGTCACCTGATTGAGCACGCGCTGCGTACGATCGCGCATTGCGCCCGAAGGCAGTTGCACCGACGTAATCAAAATGCCCTGGTCCTCGACCGGCAGGAAAGAGCTGGGTAGGCGCGCGAACATCCATGCCATAGCTATGACGATGACAGCGAACACCAGCAAGAACTGCCGCCCGCGTGCAATCACGTACTGCACGCCCCCCTGGTAGGCCTCCGAGCCGCGATCGAAAGTCCGGTTGAACCACCCCGGGAAGCCGCGTCGCACGCCGTGATCCTTCGGGCGTTTGAGAATCGTTGCGCACAATGCCGGTGTCAGGATCAACGCAACCATCACGGACAGCAACATGGCCGTCACGATCGTGATCGAGAACTGGCGATAGATGATCCCGGTAGAGCCCGCAAAAAATGCCATCGGTACGAACACAGCGGAAAGTACGGTGGCAATCCCGACCAACGCGCCCGTGATCTCCTTCATCGATCTGCGGGTTGCCTCGCGCGGTGACAGGTTCTCCTCTGCCATCACACGCTCGACGTTCTCCACCACCACAATCGCATCATCGACCAGCAGGCCGATGGCCAGCACCATCGCAAACATGGTCAGCGTGTTGATCGAGTAGCCGAACGCGCCCAACACGCCGAAAGTACCCAGCAGCACAACCGGAATCGCGAGCGCAGGAATGAGCGTTGCACGCACATTCTGCAGAAACACGAGCATCACGATGAACACCAGCACGATCGCTTCAGCCAGCGTCTTGACGACTTCCTCGATCGACAGCCTGACGAACGGCGTTGTATCGTAGGGATAGACAACCTTGACGCCCGACGGCATCGTTTTCGAGAACTGGTCGATGGCCGCCCTGACGGCCGCGGCCGTGCTGATCGCATTGGCGCCAGTAGCCAGGTTGATCCCGAGCGCCGAGGCCGGCATGCCGTTGTAGGTCGACGCGTACGTGTAGCTTTCCGCACCGATCCCAATGCGGGCGACGTCCTTCAGGCGTACGACGGAGCCATCTGTTGAGCTCTTCAGGATAATGGCGCCGAACTGCTCTGGTGTCTGCAGGCGGCTTTGCGTCGTTACCGTCGCATTGAACTGCTGCCCCCTGAGCGAGGGCTGTGCACCGAGCTGGCCCGCCGAAACCTGGCTGTTCTGCGCCTTGATTGCCGTCTGAACATCACTAGGCATCAGCGAATACTGGGCCAGCCTGTTCGGATCGAGCCAGATACGCATCGAGTAACTGGAGCCAAATAGCTGCGTGTTACCCACCCCTGGCACCCGCCTGATAGTATCGTTCAGTGTGCTGTTGACATAGTCGTCCAAATCAGCAGAGCTCATCCGGCCATTCGTCGAGACGAATCCCACCACCATCAGGAAGCTCGATGATGATTTCGTCACGGTAAGGCCCGTGCTCTGGACAATTGTCGGCAACTGCGACGTCACGAGCTGGAGTTTGTTCTGCACCTGCATCTGCGCCACATCCGCGTTGGCCGCATTGGTAAAGGTCAACATGACATCCACCTCACCCGTGGAGTCCGACGTGGCACTCATGTATTGCAGGTTGTCCAGTCCTGTCATGCCCTGCTCGATAACGCGCGTAACCGAGTTCTCGATCGTCTGCGCATCCGCGCCAGCATAGGTCGCACGGATGGAAACTGTTGTTGGAGCAATCTCGGGGTATTGGGCGACGGGAAGGGTGTTCAACGCCAGCAGGCCGCCGAGCATGACGACAATGGCAATCACCCACGCGAAAACCGGGCGCCGGATAAAGAATTCGGACATGATTGCGCTTACCCCCTGCCAGCTTCGTTGTCCGGGACACCTGTGGACGAGGACTTCGCGGCCGCGCCACCCTGCTTACCGGCAGCTGGAGCCTGGTCCGTAACGTCGCCCGCAGCATCGAGGCTCACGTTCACCGGACTGACGGCATCGCCTTCGCGGACCATCTGGCTTCCTTCCACGATCACCTGGTCGCCCTCGCTCACCCCGCTTTCTACAAGCCACGCGTTACCCACCGAACGGTCCGCCGAAAGCACACGCTGATCAACCCTTCCGTGCCTCACAAAAAGTGCGGTGGCTTCGCCACGTTCGTTACGACTCACCGCGCGCTGGGGAATCAGGAAGGCATGTTGGGCAGTACCCTCTTCGATGATCGCCCGCACATACATCCCGGGCAATAGCAGCCGGTCCGGGTTCGGAAATGTTGCGCGCAGGGTGTAGGTGCCTGTTGCCGTAGCAACGTTTGACTCCGCAAATTCCAGCCGTCCGGCGAGCGGGTAAACTGTTCCGTTTTCTAGCCGAAGACTCACGCTAATGCTGGTTCCAGACGCCTTGATGCGACCAGCGCTGATGGCCTGACGAAGGTTGAGCAGGCTGGTGCTGGACTGCGTCAGGTCAACGTTCACCGGGTCGATCTGGTGGATGGTCGTTAGTGCAGTCGTCTGGCTGGCCGTCACCAGTGCACCGGGCGTCAAGGACGACTTGTCGATACGGCCTGATATCGGCGCAGCGATGATCGTGTAATCGAGGTTGATCTTCGCGGTCTCGACGGCGGCCCTCGCTGAGGCGACGCTGGCCCGGTTCTGAGCGAGCGTGTCGACCGCATCCTCGTAGTCCTGCCGACTGATCGCATTCTGCGCGACCAGATCACGGTCGCGATCCGCCTTGGCCTCGGCACCGGGCACCCCCGCCTGCGCCTTCTGGAGCGCCGCGACCGCGTTATCGTAAGCAGCCCGATAAGGCGCTGGATCGATCCGGTAGAGGGCCTGTCCAGCCCTAACCTCACCACCTTCGGTGAACAAGCGCTTCTGGATGATGCCACCGACCTGCGGACGCACCTCGGCTTCCAGCGACGCGACGACGCGCCCCGGCAACTCCCCGGTAAGTGGCACAGGCTGAGAGTGCAGTGCGATTACGCTGACCTGCGGCATCGCGGCGCTCTCCGCGGCTGCAACGCCTCCCTTCTCTCGGCGGCAGGCCACCATACTGAGCAGTACTAATACTGTCACGGCCCCAGCTGTTATACGGCTGATATTCATCCTTGAACTATCCCTGTGATCAGAATCCGTCACGCGTCGTGCCAGGCAGGACCGGCAGCCCACGCGAGCCTCCATGGTCAATGCAGCGCATTCAGTATCTATTGAGATACGATGGAGATTTAATGAAGCTGCAATTGGGCAGGCATCGCCACACACACCAGCTCGAACATAAAAAAAGCCGCCCGTTGCGGGCGACGAAATGGTTCCGGCAATTTCCGAGGACCTGCGCCGGAACCAGGGGTTACGTAACCTCAGCTGGCAGATTGCCTATGGAGAGAACGCGGGGACAACAGCCCGAAGACTATCAAGTCTGGCCTACCAGACATCCGCCCCGGAGACGTTAGCCGGCTCGTACAAAAGGCGAAACATTTGGTCCTCCATTGGCCAGACACTTCCCGAGTCGTCCGACAGTATCCAGTCACCAGGACTGACCTTGCGCCATCCTTCGAGCGTGGCAATCGCCCACGCCTGCCCCTGACGCTCCACCGAAGGGTGATCGCCGTGGGCAAACCAGCGGACCGCGTTCACAACAGCATGCCGCTTTCTGTATCTCATACACACTCCCTCCAACAAGCCGGTGGACAGCCCGCACTTTCCCCATATCGCCTGAGATCGGACTCAGGCACGGGAGCCGGTGCCCGCGAACACACCCCGACGACCAAGGCTGCTCCACCGCCCGGCAGTTCTCCACAGCATCGCACAAGAATTTCCACAGATTGTTGCGATATGATGGAGATTTGATGGACAGCCCCAGGCTAGACTCGACCCGCGTTGGAGTTGCATGGACAATTCCGTATGTTCCCAGCAGACTGAATCCATGATGAACGCGCTGATCCTGATAGCCGAAGACGAACCCGCGATCGCAGAAATACTCGATGCATACCTGATGCGCGAAGGCTTTCGCACCTACCGGGTCGCCGACGGCAGTACTGCGCTCGAGGTCGAGCCGATACTGAAACCGGATCTCGTACTCCTGGACGTCAAGATGCCGGGCAAAGACGGCTGGGAGGTCCTCGGCGCGCTGCGCCAGCGTGGCGAAACTCCGGTCATCATGATCACGGCACTGGACCAGGACATCGACCGTTTGCAGGGACTGCGCTTGGGCGCCGATGACTACATCATCAAACCATTCAATCCGGTCGAGGTCGTTGCACGCGCAAAGGCGGTACTGCGTCGCGCCCGCACATCCAGCGGCCAGCGCCTTATCAGGGTCCAGCGGCTAGAGGTCGACCTCGAAAGCCACCTTGCCCGAGTACGGGACAATTCGCACGACAGCGTACTGGCATTGACCCCCAGCGAATTCAGGATCCTAGCTCACATGGCTCGCTCCCCCAATCGGGCCTTCACCCGAAGCGAGCTGGTCGACGCCTGCCTGCCCGGTGGCGACTCACTGGCGAGAACCATAGACAGCCACGTCAGCAAGCTGCGCCGGAAGCTGGAGATGGCTGGTGCGACGGGAATGATCACTGTCGTGCGCGGCGTCGGCTACCGGCTTGTGACGTTATGAACGGCAAGCGCAGCAAGCTTAGTCGCCAGATCGTGCTTTCTATGAGTCTGGTGTCGGTCATCACCACACTCATCGCCTTCGTCGGCTCGTATATCATCTACGGGCTGCTGTTCACGCTCTGGCCGCCGCCGCCCGGCCCGCCCGAGAACATGTTCATTGTGCACGCGCCGGACTACGTCATCTTCGCCTCGCTTCTGCTCGCGGCGCTCGTCGTGGCAATCGTTCTTGCGCTGCGGCTTGCCAAGCGGATTATTGCGCCGCTTAACTCGCTTGCGGAAGGTGCGCGCCGCATCGCGGAAGGGGATCTCGCCGCTAGAGCACTGCCGGGGGATCTCTCGCTCGGTGAAACGGCCAATCTTGTCGACGACTTCAACACGATGGCCGTGAAACTCGCAGACATGGCTGCCGAAATGACGTTCTGGAACGCAGCGGTCGCCCATGAACTTCGTACACCACTCACTATCCTTAAGGGACGTCTGCAGGGAATCCGGGATGGGGTATTTGAGCCAACAGAAACATTGGTCGACGGATTACTCATCCAGGTCGATAGCCTGTCACGCCTTGTTGACGATCTTCGCGTTGTGACGCTACAGAACAGTGGGCACCTCGAAATGCACTTTGTGACCACAGACATCAGCGTAGAAATCCAACATGTGGTCGACTCTGTCCGGTCCGCGCTCCTGGCTGCCGGTTTTTCGCTGGATCTGGCAACAAGATCCGTCCTCGTCGAATGCGACGGCACGCGGATCCGGCAGGCAATACTGGCGCTGATCGACAATGCCCGACGTTACGCCACACCCGGGCAGTTGATAGTCCGAACCACCGTATCAGACTTGCACGTCATCCTTCAGGTCGAGGACGAAGGACCAGGTATTGCCCCCGACTTCGCCCGGCAGGCATTCGAGCCCTTCACGCGTGCCGAACTCTCCCGCTCACGCAGTTCCGGTGGCACAGGCCTTGGCCTCTCTGTTGTCCGTGCCATTGCACTTGCGCACGGCGGCACAGTTCGCTATCGCCGGTCTGCGGTCGGCGGCTCCATCTTCGAAATGGCGCTCCCGCGCGCCAGCTTATAGCACCAGGTCGCGTAACTTGCGAACTCTTACCATCGAGGATCGACAGTTTATGCTGCTTGAGGTCTTCGGCGAAGAGCACATCGATTGTGCGGCGATTCAACGGATTTCATAGTTCCCCGCAGTGGCGGCTTGAACTGCGATAAGGCTGATGTTATGGATTCCCGTCCTCTCCGGGGTGCACACTTCCGCGGCCACTCCTCCGCACTCTGCTGGTCCGGGGAGCGCGGTGATTCGCTTCGTCGGGCATCGCGAAGACCGGCGCATTTGCTGGATCAAAACTGTGATGCAATGCCGCCACGTGAGCGCGGCGGCGATTTATCTTGCGAACAAGACAGCACGAATAGCGTGGGCACTATTGACCAGTAGCGACAGCTTCAACTCAGCATAACCACTTCGTACCGTACCGAGATATCTTCACGTCATCCACGACTGCGCAAGAAGCGACAAACCGGCGCAACGGCGGCTGCGTTACGAAGCTAGGCCGATGAGGGGCAAGCGCACAAATTTCGATGATGGCTCGTGCTGATGGCAGGCACATCAAATACCGAATGTGCGGACGCAGTCAAGACCTTCGAAATGCACACCGATCTTGCCTATCGGCGGGAGTCCGCGTATGGATATACAGTTGCAGCCTGTCTTGTTCTTGAATGCCAGTCGAAGCCTCTCGAAAAGAGAGGCGTTCGTATGCACTACAGCGAACGCCATCCGTATAAAGCCCTGCAATACCGCTCGCCTCGCGAGTTCAGGCGTACCCCGGCGCCATCAACCTAACGGTGTCCGCATGTCCTGAGTTACCGGGGGCAGCTCGAGGAAATAGCAATATCTCTTCACACGACTGCCCCCCCGACGCAAGCCATCGCCTACCGGATCATTCTCAAAGTCGTGGTTAAAGTCGATGCCTACAGGAACGAGCGCGCCTCATTCCATTTTCTTCGGTAAATGGTCGCCCATCAGAACTTATGTCGAATACTGCCCATTAGAACATTCTGGTTACGGCTCGTGGATGGGGAGTTACCGTATATGTCCGCGACTGCATATTGACCCGTCGCCCATTGAATGGAGTCAAAGAGGCAGATATCCGTGCGCTTCGATAGCAGGTAGTCGACACTGATTTGCCCTGTGTTCCAGTGAGAGCTAGCGCTAAGACTGCCACCGTATTTTCCCTGCGTATAGATATACGCGGCCCCGATAACGAGCGCAGGACTGATACGATAGCTGAGCGACGTGTCGTAATTGGTCAGATGTAGAGTGGTTCCATCGAGATAAGAAAATTGAACCCTGTCGACAAGCACATTCCATCGGAGATCGGCAAAATCGTAACGCCCCCCCACACCAAAATTGCGCTGCCTGTCAACGCCAACCGTCTTGTTCAGCGGACTCGTACGAAACAGGAAAAATGGTGCCGATGCGTAGTCATCCGACACGGCACCACTTGCGTTGACGAGCCCAGGACGGTCCAGTTGAACATACGCCGCGGCGATTTTGAGGGGACCGTTTTCATATCCAATCCCAGCACTGAAAGCCCGATTAACCGAAAATGCATCGGCGGCATTGCTGAACGCATAGAGCGCCTCGGCGGTAATCCCCTTTACGGTCGGAGATACATACTTAACCGAGTTGCTATACCGCCAGCTTCCCATCAGGTTATCTGCATCGCCTGGGTGCGCCGCCAGACCATTTGTGGCAGAGGCTGCGACAAGCGGTGTGAAATAATCCCAAAACATATCGTACTGACGACCAAGGGTCACCGTGCCAAAATCATCATTGCTCAAACCGACGTACGCAAGACGTCCAAACAATCGTCCTCCCTGCTGAAGTTTACCGCTCGTAATATCAAACCCATTCTCTAACTGAGAAATCGCACGATTTCCCCCACCAAGATCTTCCACAATCTTGAAGCCAAATCTTGTGTTCTGATTCGCCCCACTTAGCATTTTGTAATTAGACGCTCCTCCTTCGTTGTTGACCCAGCCAACTCCTACGGAAATGATGCCGTAGAGTGTTACACTGGTTTGCGCAAAGGAGGAGCATTGAAGACCAAAGAATACTAACAATGATACAACTATCTTTTTCACGCCACGTCTCCAAATCATAATTAAATTTATAATTTAATTATAACCACTTAGGCTAACTTAGCATCCACTCGCGGTTGATCGTTCAACGCGAAATACATTGCGATTCCGCCTAAGATTGTTAGAAGCGCCATAACGTGCAGACCATTATCAAGACGTCCTGTCGTAGACTTTATCCAGCCAATCATTGCTGGGCTGAAAAAACTGCCTAATATGCCCAGACTGCTGATAATCGCAATTCCTCCAGCAGCTCCTGTGCCGGACAGATAGTCCTGGGGAATTGACCAGAAGATCGGCAACGCTGAAAACGTCAGAACAACAACTACACTGAGTAGTCCAAGGACAAACGGCAGACTTCCACTGAACAGCGCGACAGTTGACAGGGCAATACCTCCGCCAATTGCGCAAACAGAATAATGAATCCGCCGCTCGCGGTGACGGTCGGAGTGACGGGAGATGAGCACGATCCCAACCGAGCCAATACCATAAGGAATTGCACTGTAAAGACCCACATGCAACACATCCGTCACGCCGGCCGCTCTAATCATTGCAGGGACCCAGAAGCTGACGGCCATCGTGCTACACGTTAGAGTAAAATAGATAGCCGTAAGCAGATAAACACGCGAGTTGAACAGAGCGTCGCGAAGGGAGCCAGACGCGACATGACGCTTCGCATTCTGGTCCTCCTCGAGTTCGCGTGCCAGCAGTTGCCGCTCCTCCTCCGTCAACCACTTCGCTTCGCTGGGAGAGTCTTGCAATATCCAGAGCGCCAGCCCTCCGAGCGCAACGGACGGCAAACCCTCGACAATAAAGAGCCATTGCCATCCTGCGAGTCCGTGGAGACCGGCTGTGTATTGCATGATGACGCCGGAAATGATCCCGCCCAGCACCCCTGCGACAGCAACAGAAACAAACAACCAGGACGTTACGGTAGCCCGACGCGAGGCTGGAAACCAGAAGGTCAGATACAGGATGATGCCTGGAAAAAATCCAGCTTCAAATGCACCAAGCAAGAACCGCAGTAGATAGAGCATTGTTGGCGTGGTCACAAATGCCATGCAGGCAGACACGATGCCCCAGCAGGCCATAATTCTCGCAAACGTCTTGCGGGCACCGATACGCATCAACAGAAGGTTGCTAGGGACCTCAAGAAGAAAGTAACCCAAAAAGAAAATACCTGCGCCCAATCCATACACTGCGTCACTGAATCCGAGGGCTGACTTCATCTGAAGTTGCGCAAACCCGATATTGATCCGGTCTAGAAACGCAATCACATACGCAACAAATAGAAACGGTACAATACGTAACATTATCTTTCTATTGAGATCTCTTCTCGCTTCATCCAGGGAAATAGCAGGCTGCGGTTTCATGTTGTCTCCTTGTAGGCTTGTCACTGTCTTTAAGACGTATAGCTCTTTTCGTTCTTTTCACGGACTTCCATTTCAACAGTCCGCTCTTGGCTCGGTCGGTCCAAATGAAAGTAGCGACACATCGTCCACTTCACATCATTCGAATATCGAATATTTCCGACACCGAAAACCTAGTCGATTGCGCCAATATCGATCCGCCATTTCCTTCAAAAACCTCGATCCACACGCGATCGCGATGTCCAGATACGGATTGAGCGAATCTTCAAGGACACCATCAAAAGCAGCTCGCGCACTCGCGCTTCGCTAGCGCACGCATCTCGATTTACAGAATCCGCACTACTGACGGTAGGCGCGCGATAGCGAGGCCATGCAGTTCAACGCATCAAATTGTTGGCTCGAAGCCAATCCGTTCGCATCCAGTAGTCTTCGCAATCTTTCGAGCTGCGGCGCAACGGACGACCAGTTATCGAGCGCAGCCCGTACCTTCTCTCGCGCCGAAAGCCTGTGAGATGCAGGTCGGGATCAGTCAACGTTGTCGCCAAGAGCCGATGCAGTCGAAAGCCCGACGGAACCGCCACCGACGATAACAATGTCATGCGAGATTGCATCGAATGCTCCTTCGAGTATCGGCAGCGCGGCCGCGAGCCACCGATGTCAGAGACAACCAGGATGTTCAATACGATGACTCAGGTTCTTGTCTGTGCGACTTCCTTCACTGTTAACGGCTAGCCATTGATACTGGACAAGCTCTGCGAACGCCCACGAGGCTTCACAAGGCAAGAGATGGGGTACCAGGCCACACTCCTCTTGCGTACCTATTGATATCGAGGGAGGATTACGATGTATTGTGACTTAGGTACGCAAACGAGTTGTCGTAATTTGTTACTACATGGATACCCGCAGACTCTCATGAGACGCTGGAAAATTAAACCGACCCCATGCGATATACCCTCCGCATTCGTCAGTCGTGTCATCTCCGGTATCGGTACGCCTGATCTTGCACAATGGATACTAGATGCAATCCAGCAACTAATACCTGCTAGCCATTGCACGGTTTTTGTGCTCGAGGCGAACGGACGTGTCTCGGCTCTGTCCACGGCCAGCGCACATGGTGCCGTGGCCTCGGTCACAGCCGTTGAATATCGTCAGAATCGCTTCGATATGCTCGATAACAACATGGTGTGGCTCGCGCGCAAAAAAACACCGACACGCTCTCAGACCTGGATGAGTCACCAATTCGCGGAAGATGTTGCCGATCCGTACTACAGACATATGTGTTACTCGAAGCCGGGCATACGTGAGCGCGCGTCCGTCCTGCTACTGAACAAGGACGGACAACGCATCGCAGTGAGTTTCTATCGGAATCTTGCGTTTGAATCCTTCGATGCATCTGATTTCGAAACGATTGCGCAGTGTGGGCAAATCCTGCATGAGGTCGTCATAGCTCATATTCGGAAGACGTTTTGCTCTGCCGCGAGCGACGTATTGCATCAGCACATCTTGACGCAATTAGCACATCGTGAACGGCAGGTGATCAGCTGTGTACTAGCGGGCAACACAACAAATGAAATAGCACTGCAGTTGGACCTCTCGCCAAGGACCGTTCTAACTTACCGGTATCGGGCGTTTGCCAAATTGGGAGTACGCACACAACGAGAACTACTCGCGATGCTCAACAGTCCGCCGGCTAATCTCCCCCCTTAAGGCACACAACCCAGATACGGCGCCAATTCACAAAATGAAAGAACAGCGTTGCGCTTTAGTTATTTGTCCATTGACTCTGCCCCAACTTCAATGCCGACCGCGAGGGCTGGCAGAGTTTAGGGCGGCGTCAGGCGAAATTCATCGGTCAAGCCAACCCCTGAGCGTCCTAACAGGCTGCCGAAGATCAAGGAACTAAGTTCTATCGTCACTACCCGCCTAAGGTGACGACGCTCTTGGGCGGACAGATGGTTATAGTTTCAAGTCAACCTGAACAACGCGAACCGCGGTCTGTAACGCACCACCCGAACTTCCTCGACAAGGTTTCCGGTCCCCGATGTCGCTAATCGAGTCTGATCATGCCGTCTGTCACGCAGCCCTTGCGGGACTTTCCCGAGTCAGTGTGCTTCCCCTCAGAAGTACCCCATCTACGCGCGCAGATGCGGCACAAAACGAGCGGAAATTCGCCTCACGGGTTGTAGCCGATCCGGATGTCCAGTTGGCCACGGCACCCGTATTTTTTCTCTCGACCGTGAGCGCACCAGTGACCAAGGCTCGGACCACTGTGGACAACTGCACGAAAAAGACAGAATCGATGAAGAATCCGTATTCGTCAGGTCTGCAGCCACTCACAAACTCAAACTTCAGGACCAGCAAAACCTCTTCATCTGTGATGCCGCGCTCACCCCTGATCCGCTGCCTGCTCAAGTCTTGACGATGCCTTCAGGCGTCGCGCCCAAGCTTGGGTAAACCTCCTTCACCTGTGATTTCTATTGGCTTAGCAGCCCGACCCACCGGGGGCGAACGAAGGCGGTTTGTGCTCGCACCCCACGGACGACAGTTCACACCGATACAGATCCGCGCATCGTCGCCTCATCGCTATCGGGACCTCTTTGCGGAAACTGCGCGTCGTGTCCGTTATCTGCCAAAGAATATTGGGCACGATATCTTCGCGCGCGCGTTGCAGACGCGCTGGCCGCACGGCGCATGCCGTTGTGGTCACCTTGTACGGGTAGTGCAAACGGTTTTTGACTGAAGCAGCCTTTACCCCAGCGATTTTCTGGGACCCTGGTCGACGGTCACGTGAACCGCCAGCCAGGAAGGGGGTTTCAATACTTATGGGTCTACTACAGCGGCAAAGGCATCAAATTCGCGGATGCGGTTCATGGAGTTACCGATGACTTACATCGGAAAGATACGGGTTTCCCAAGCCAGGCAGTTCAGCTTATGGCCATCACGTTCGATCCGCGGCGGATTTAATAGAACCAACGAAACATGCATTCGACCACCCAGGAAGCCGGCAATGGCTGCCATTCTACACATACTGGAATTGGCAAATGGACAGCCACAATCGCGCCCTCTTCGGCCGTCTCGCAGGCTCAGCCAAACCTTCTATGCATATAAGTACCGACAAGGCAGGAACACTACGTCGCGAAACCGATACGGACCGGTATCTGGATACCAGTTCCGGTTCTTCGCATGGTTGCACCGCCCGCGATTACCACCTGCCATACGCCGTGCAGCCCGAGCCTCCCCTAGCTGCTCACGGGAAATGGAACAAAAAAATGTCAATCAAGAAACGCCTTTCCGTGTTCGCGCTATTCTTCATTGCACTTCTCCTTACTTGCAACATGTACAGCATGTACACAAACCAGAAGGGAACCCGTGCGATGCAGACGTTGTACCGCACCAACGCACGAGCCGTCGAAATCCTTCTGACCATCAAGGTCGATGCACTTGATGCAACTTCAGACTTCCTCTCACTCGACGGTCTATCCACTGCTGAACGTGCATCCGCGCTTGAATTCGCCAGTCACGACTTATCTGAGATTCGCAGTCTTTCCTCGGAGTACGCCCGCATCAGAGAGGGTATTCCGGACCAACCGGAAGACACCGCTTTTACAATCAGCCTGGACCGATTTCTCGGTACGCTCGTGGACATGCAGACGGCTGCCAACGCGCGAGATCAGTCTCGTCTTGCGCTCGCAGGTGCCCGCAGCGTGGCCGCATGGGATCCGTTCGCCTCTGCATTGGGCACACTGATCAAGCGGGAAAAAGCGCAGGCCGACCAAGAATTCCTAGTCGGACTGGGACGCTTTCATCTACAGACGATTCTATTGCTGGGCGTTCTTCCAGCATCTCTCGCCATAGCAATTCTCGGATACAGGCACCTCGCCCGATCAATTGTCGAGCCGGTACTGGCTTCCGTCAGGAATTGCGAACAAATTGCCACCGGCGACCTGAACTCGCCGCTCACCGGTCGAGACACACAGGATGAACTCGGCCGACTTTACCAATCCTTCTGCACAATGCGAAACAGTCTGATCAAAACAGTGGCAGCTGTGCGCTCAGGAAGCGAACTGATTGCCACGGCAACCGGCGAAATCGCCGCTGGCAACGCCGATCTGTCGCAACGCACCGAACAACAGGCACTCGTTCTCCAGAGTGCCGCAAGCAGTATCGAGCAGGTTGCGGCACAGGCGAAGAATACCGCAGCCAATGCCAACGCAGCCAAGGAGTTGTTTGCACAAACTGCACTCGTGGCGCAGGAAGGAAACGAGGCCATGAAGCAGGCAGTTCACACGATGAACTCCATCGCCAGCGCATCACAAAAAATGAGCGAGATAACCGCCGCCATCGAGGGACTGACCTCGCAGACAAATATCCTCGCACTCAACGCGGCGGTCGAATCTGCCAGAGCCGGAGAGCACGGGCGCGGATTCGCCGTCGTTGCAACTGAAGTCCGCAGCCTTGCCCAACGATGTGCTGCGTCAGCAAGAGAGATCCGATCTCTCATTGAAGGATCCAACACCTTTGTCAGGCAAGGCCAGAGGCTGGTGTTGAATGCTGGTACACAGGTGGAGGAAATCATCCGGTCTGTAACTGAAACCCGAGCGATCATCGGTGAAATAGCTGTTGCAGCAAGCGAGCAGAGTACGGGCATCACCCTTGCAAGCGAGGCCGTAGCCAACATCGATCGGAACACACAGCAAAACGTGGCACTGGTCGAGGAAGCCTCAGCCGCCTCGGCATCCCTCAATGAACAGGCTGCTCAACTGTTAGAGAGTGTCGGCTTCTTTCATTTGACGCTCGATTCGCACGAGACAGCTTCCCCTCCCCTGACTAGACGTATGCTCACCGCTTCTTGATGTAAGCGCGTCGATCCAGGACCGTGCAAGCTCCAACATAGGTTCCGTATCTGACCGAAGTGGAGAGTCTCGACGTCGTGACCGTCAACGTATCCGACGAGCCTGAACATATTTCGGGCGCTCAAGACACGAGCACAACGTGCGGGAATGCGCTCGTGCGGCCCATCCCGAACGTGCTGACGTCAACTTTCCGGCTACGGTCATGTTCTTGAAAATTGGGGACCGTTATCCGTCTCAAACTTGCCCCGCCAAGTTAAGGCGGACAAAGGCTTCTGATTTCTACGCGGCGTCACTCTTAAGCCGTCGCTGGATCGATATCTGAAGTTCGCCTGTCGACATCGTACCGGCTTAGCCCGTTCTGTTTTCGCGCACTCCTGCGGCATTTGTAACGTGTCATATAGGACACACTACATCGAAATTTGCTTATAATGTTTCATGTATGATACGCAATGATCCTGCTCCCCAATTCAGCAGCGGCTTGACTGTACTTAACGTAATGCGGGATGCCCATGAACCTTTCTGACCTCGGAGAAACGTTTCGCCTCGCCCGGATCGCAGCGAACAAGACCCAGCGGCAGATCTCCGAGCAGAGCGGAATCCCGCGCGCGCGGATTAGCCGCTTCGAGACTGGGCTGCTACCGGAACTCGGGACACTCAAACTACTGAGCCTCTTCGAGGCAGTAGGGCTCGAGCTTATTGCTCGCCCAATCGGCCATGGTCGTACGCTCGACGACGTTCTGACCGAGCAGCGCACGCCCCCCGTTTCCGTCGTGGAAACCCGTCGACGGGTCCGGCTCCCGCGTGCTGCGGCCAGCATCAAGGCCACTCGAAAGGGCGAATAGCACATGGACATCTACTGCAACACCACGTTGGTCGGGACTCTGACGGAAGAGGCGCAACGTGGCGTCTTCACCTATCTGCCCGGTACGCCGACGGCGGAAGTCGTCTCGCTTCTCATGCCCGTACGCAACGCCTCGTACACGTGGCCCGGAGGCATCATGCCGTCGTTTCAGATGAATCTACCGGAAGGCTTCAAGAAGGACCTCATCCGCCAAAAACTCGGTCCTCATGCGGACGTGAGCGATTTCTCGCTTCTCGCACTGACGGGCGCAAACACAATCGGGCGTGTGAGAGCAATCCCGCGCGGTGCGCCGCTTGACACTGCCCGGTCCACGTTCGGATTGGTGACGCTGCTCGCGAACCCAGGCTCCCGAGACAACCTGTTCAAGCACCTTGAGGCTGCGATTACCGAGGGTGTTTCCGGGGCCATGCCTAAAACATTGGCCTCCGGAAAGGAGAAGGCGACCGTCTTGACGGACGAGTTCATCCTGAAGACGGGTCCAGTTGACCTGCCAGGGCTCAGCGTCAACGAATACCTCTGTCTTGAGGTCGCGAGAAATACAGAACTCGAAGTCCCGGAAACGCGCCTTTCGGAGGACGGTCAGGTGCTTGCGATACGGCGTTTCGACTTGAACGCGGATGGCACACGACTTGGAGTCGAAGACTTTTGCGCCTTGAAGGGCATGGACCCCGTACGCAAATACGAAGGCACCATCGAGGACCTTGCGAAACTCTGCAATCAGTACCTCGGGGTGGATCACAGAAAAGACAGCAAGCGCAAGCTGTTCTTGCTGTTGCTGCTGAACTATGCGCTGCGTAATGCTGGCGCGCATATGAAGAACTATGCGCTGACGTACACGAATGGCAGAGACGCACGCCTTTCTCCTGTGTACGGCATCGTGACTGTCACCGCTTATCGTCGCTACCAAGATGACACACCGGCGTTGCCGCTGAAAGGCAAAAAAGTGTGGTGCTCCGGTAAAGCGCTGTTCGAATACGGCGCTGCGCGATTGAGTCTCTCTCCAACGGACATGCGCGCAGCGCTCAAGCAAGTTGCGAGCGCTGTGAAGAAAGTGGTTCCGCTGGTCAGCGAGTACGCGCACCGATATCCAGAATTCCGGGAAGTCGGCGGGCGGATGCTGGACACCTGGATGCAAGGCCTCGAGGACATCAAGCCTGACGCGAAGCCTAGAAAGGGTGTTCACCCATAGCCAGAACACCCGAAATACTTTGAATCCCGACCTGCCCAGTGGGTGGGATATAGCGTTCAGTTTCGGCGCCGAAGCCTTATGAATACGTCGCGCAATAGAGCAGAAAACAGAATGTTTGCGTTGGACAAGACCGCTCGGGGCAGTTCAACCTGAATCATGTGCGCTTAGTTCTTCTTGCTGCCATTCTTGTGATCGGCGTCGTAGAGGCGCGCCTCCTGCGAAACGGCAACAAGCTCCTGCATTGCCTCTCGACTTTCAGTCTGCCGTTGCTCGCGATAAGCGTGAACAGCGGCAGCCGGGATTCGTCGGTGTGAGCCCTCTGTTCTTTCAACCACGCCGAGTTTGCCCGAGTCGGCAAGCTTGATGACGTAAGGACGGGAGACGTTGAGCGCCTGGGCGGCCTCTTCAGTTGAGAGCATCCGGTTGTCTAGCGCTGAGGGCCTGGCGGCCTCGAAAATACGAGTCGTCACGTTACTTGCGCTAAGTAGCAACAGGAGTGCCGCGCGGGCGTCTTTTGACGTTTCGGCAAACTCCCCCGCGCCAACAAGAGCCGCGTCATCAAGTGCAACCGCCAACATCTCCAGCATCTCAGCCGGGCCCGGTTTCATTTCCGGGTTTGCCCTCAGGAACTCTTCAACCTTGCGCGCAAGGACGCTCGCCATTCCCTCAAGGGCAGGGCCGTGCAGGTTTTTGAGCGCCAGTGAATCCTGGGCCGAAAGCAGCATATCAACCGCTTGCATGGTTTCTCTCCGAAGCCAGGAAGACCCCGTGACAGTAACGTACAAATCGCATAAATCGAAAAAATCGAAGCGCCAGAGCGAATGTTCTAGTCCTATTGACTCCTGTACTTATCCACCCCTTAATATCGGAAAGGCGATCAAATTTTGAGCGCCAGCCGCGAAGGGACCGATTCGTGAACAAATTTCGAGTCCACGGCGCGAAAATGGTCGTCTTCTGAAATATTCTCGAGTCAGTTGAATGGATTTCGAGAGCCTATACAACCCAGAACGACCGCGACTGGAACCGCATCGACGACCAACACTGCCCCTGCTGCACCGCCGGTGACAAGTAACGTCTGGCGAATGGCCGCGCCGAGGTGGGCGGCCCGCTAGATGATTTTCAATGACTACGTCCGGACGTCCTGCTTGACGCTATCCACCGAGGCCCCCTACTAGGCGCAAGGTCGGCCTGATTGCACCCCAGGTATCGCAGAGGGACTCGAATTTCGTTGAGCTCGGAGAAACACCCCGCCTCGACCGGATAGGCACAAACAAGACTCAGTTGTCCCGCAGTTCAGTGAGTCCCCTGCGTCGGCAGTTAGTCGCCCGTTCGTGACCAGCACGACACGTTGCGCTTCGTGTGTGACGTCACTGTAGCTTTCGTCGCGCGGTTCAAACGCATCAGGGTAACGCACGCTGTACTCGGCGGCGCCGCACGTTCCGCGTTCGCGGGTCCAGGGCTCTACTGGGATGATTACGTCGAACACTTCGTCGGCTTCGGACAGATCGGCGTAGTCGTCGAGAAAAAGCGCAGTACTTTCAGGGTCGGCCCTTTGCAGGAGGGCAATCAGTTCACGCACAGTCATTCCCAATTCACTCCGACTGAGGAGCGGCCGCCCCGACAGACGTTTTCCAAGTACTGATGGCGTCAATCCGGTTGTCCGTCCGATCTCCGAATCGCCTCAATGGTTTGAAGCACAACGTCGACGACATTGTTGCTTCCCGCTAACGAGACAGAAAGGTCGCCGTGCGCCGTGCCGGGAACAGATATTTCTACATGAGCGAGGTCGCCAGCGACCTTCAAGGCAATGCGTGCTTCCAGCACGGCCGGACGATTGCCGACAGCGTGTCGTGTGATGAAAACCGTTGCCTCATAGGCCTGAGGCAACATTCGGGGTGGCAAGATGTAGCCATCGGCTTGCAAGGCACCTACTGCGCGCTTCCAAAGCGCGGTCCTCGGGTCAATTTCGTCCACCGCCATGTATGCCGGCTCGCTATCCGCAGGCTCTTCGAGATAGCTGCCGATGTATATTTGCACGATGGTCCGAGACCACTCGGCTGCCCACGCACGAGCTGCGTCTCGCACAGATCGATAGAGTCGGGCGTGGCCGAGCGCGTCAAGTGGAGAAAGGCCGCCCAGACAGCCTTGCCTGCTTTCCAGGAAGTCGAGCCGGCTTGCTGATGGGGCTGGAACCAGAATCCGACAGAGGGAATACA
Source organism: Paraburkholderia acidiphila (assembly GCF_009789655.1). GTDB lineage: Bacteria > Pseudomonadota > Gammaproteobacteria > Burkholderiales > Burkholderiaceae > Paraburkholderia > Paraburkholderia acidiphila. The sequence continues at coordinate 759,174 of NZ_CP046910.1, read as the reverse complement.
ACCGCGTGCGTTCTCGCCCCGGGTCGCCGAGTACGGCCGGAAAGTACTGCAGCCCGTCGACGCCGATCGAAAACAAACTTCCCTCCGCAACTAGGCTAGCTAGCTGCCTTTTGTCCACACCGAGCAAGACACGAAACTCGGGCTCTCCAAGCAGAGTTCCGTCGCGGACCATGTCCCGCCGCGCCTTGGACGCTTGTTGTCGGATGTGCTCGCGAAATCCCATCTTTCGTCTCCTGCGCATTTGCTAAACGCCAACCTGCCCGCTCCCTCTGTCGTGTCCGTCAGGAGTCGCCATCGCTGCACCTCGAATCACCTTCATCACTCGCGCTGCCCGCGCTCGGCTCTGCGTGACTTGGAGGTTCGATCCCAGCTTCGGCACTCCAACGGTCGACCAGCCTGCGAGGGGTGTAGCGCCCACGCCTCTGTGCCTTGCGATGCGATTACAGCGCTTGCTGAATTTTCGCCGCTTGTTCGGCAGTCGGCGCGAACTTTCTCACGTGCATCACTCAATCTTACTCCCTAATCAACATATATCCGGCAATCCGTCGCTTCGAATTCTTTTCCGTCACTGCCAAATAGCTTATTTCAGTGCTTTGACAAATTTCAACAAATAATGAAATTTCCATTTCCGTGAAATCTCGGAGCATCCCTTATCCACAATACTTTTCGAACGACCTACTCCACGCCCAGCCGCCACGAAAGCGCCCCACAAACTCGCATAAGAATCATTGCTCTCATGCCAAGAGCTGAAAGGCCTGGCGATGTTGCATCTCGCATCGCGGCACTGGTTGCGCCACAGCTATGCCCGGTCAATGGTCGTTGAGCATGGCGTTCCCCTGCCGATAGTCCAGCGCATCCTCGGTCATGCATCGGTAACGACGATAGCCGGCTAAGCGATGTCGGACCTGTCCGAACTACGTTCGTTTATAGAAGCGGCGTTTGACCGCGCCCCCCCAAAGGTAAACCAGGTAATCCGAACATCGAAACTCGTTTTCCGCCCCGGAAGACTTCCCCCGAAATTCGAGTCGTTCGTGGAGCACGAAATAAACACGCTCAGCCTCATTCTCGAGCGCGTCGCGCGCTGCGACTCCGATTGAAAACAAACACGAGCGTCACTCTCTTCATCCTATTGATTTCGCTTTGAATAATTTAGCCGTATAAATATTTAAATATCTGTCTGTATAAATACTTGGATATTTTTCAAAACCTATTGTCAACGCAAAAAGTACACATTAATATTTGATTCAACGCGATGCGGAAATTCGAAATCGAATGCCTCTCCTGCGTCATTGCTAATTTAGCAACGAGAGTTAATCTACATATACCCAATCTATAAATCATGGTACCGAGCAAGAAACTACGTCATCCCGGCCTTCGGTCTGCTGCACTCAAAGTTGAAACCCATCATTTCGACATCGACGCGCTTCGCAAAATCCAAAACGACGCGATGGACCGTGAATCACTCACGTGCTATGTCGTACCAGCGAATACCGTGCTTGCAGACGCAGCAGGAGTCGCCGGCAATATTGTGGCCGTTCCGCTGAACGGCATGGATTCCTCCGAACTCGACTATGAGGAACGGGACATAAACAGCGCGGTCCACCCCAGACCCAACGGCGACCGCATTGCCTGCCTGATGCTTGCGGCCGAAAAAATCGCGTTGACGAACATGGCGCCGCATTGGGCAGGTGTCAGTCTCTACGATGCTTTGAATGTCCTATGGATTTTTGATGATGGACCAGTAGTTTCGCACTACCACATTTCTGATGACGTCTTCGAACAGATGAACAAAGCAAATGCGATTGAAGACGACCACCGATCCCTTACGCCGGAAGAACAGCAAGCGTGGCAGAGGGTCGCGGCAGAGGCTAATCACATTGGAGTTTTCGAAATTGTCAACCTGACTGAGTTCGAACAACTCGGCGAAACCCTCTGCTCGTCAATCTGAAGGCGCAAATACCTTTACCTGTGTAGTCCGCACGCGCCGTAGTCGTACAAAGAGACCCATGCACAAAGCCTCCCAATCGCTTCCTCCCCCATCGCCACGCGAAGCGAAAGCGAAAGCGAACAAAAATCGGCTCTACACGCAGCTGGTCCAACATAATCAGCGACACCGCGTGCTCTCGTCGTCGCCATGTGGCACGAAGACGAGAGGTACGGTGCGCATCACCAAGCCCTAAATAGACTATGAACACCGTTACTGAATCCGCAGTCACTACGCTGGACCTGAATCACGACGACATCAACCGGGAACTCGCAGACCTCATTTTGGAGGATTCTCAACACGCAAGCGAGCCTTCGACCTATAGCACAAACTCACGAGAGATTTTCGCCGTGCCTGAACTGATGACGGATGAGCCCTGTCTTGTCGTTTCGCTCCCTGGCATTGTATCTGCGCAAGTACCTCCGGCGGCAGAGCTACCTGCGGCAATCATTCTGCGAGAACGAGAGGATGGTAAAGGTGACGTATATCTCCAGCTACGCGGTGGAAACATTCTTGCGAGGTCGCAGGAATTCGGAGGGGCTGGTCGGTATCTCGTGCTCTATCTGTTTGATGACAATGTGGCCCTTGACTGCATCCCTGTCACCGAGGAGCTGAAGGAGGAGATTTGGGTGCACGAGATGAGCGCTCAATCGCGTCACCCTCACGATGACAAGCCAACCGAGGAATCGACTAGATGTCCATTTGATATCCCTGTTATCGCCAGAAGGGCAATTACAGTAGTCAGCGAGCAAAGCGACTGACTGAGACGAAGACCCACTGTCACCCGACGGCTACCACGGGCATTCCAATCAGCATAGCTCATCGACCATATCAAAAATTCAGTACGCAATCGAAGCACTTCAAAGACCCCTAAGTATGGACATCACCCTCCCCAGCCCAAACGAAACGGCAGAATCACTCATTCAAAGCGGCCTGCGCTACGCCGTAGCCCTTCTCGATGCGCTGACTAGCCGCAATAGTGACTATCTGAATCCTCGAGTCAATGTAGGTACGTTTCTCTCGTGGTTGCAAGAAGACCATCCCGGTTGGGCCGCCGAACTTGCCGAGTCGAACTATTCCAAACTCTTCGCACGCCGACTCGGACGAACCCTTTTCCTGGCTCAAAGGCGGGACCAGCTGGAGCAAAGCTTCGCAGACACCACAGGCGCTAGACTATCGGGTGACTCAGATGCAATGGAAAGGATGACCGCCGTTCGAGCGGCTGTCCGACACGTGCTTCCTTACTGGAGCAGCGAAGCAGTTGAAGACGTCCTCGACGACGCCTCAGCCCTCCTCGTCAGCACGGTGCCATTGTCACACGGCCAAGCGATAACACGCGCCCCTTCGGTTCAGCGATATATTGTAAACGAGCTATCACCGGCGCTTAAGGCAGTGCGCCGCCAGGCGACAACCGCGCGGCCGGACACGTGCTTTCTAGTCCCGCGCAACCATGCACCGCAACCATTACAGGAATACATCCACGAGAAAATCGCTGTCGTCGTTCCGCTTGTCGCCAGTTTCGACGAATCCTGGATTTTCCATTGCCAGGATGGTCGACCCACCTACCGGGAACTCATCATCGACGATGGCGACGGACCGCTATCGATGTCGGTCATGTTTGGACTCGAGCGCGGGCGCGTCTTTTTCGATTACGAAGCACTCCGCGATCCTCTCTTCCGTAGATTGCGGGCGGAGCTGCCAGTTATGTACGTCTCCAGCGGAGCGACGGTACTCGCAACGCACCCGTTTCAGCCATTTGCATTTGAGGACGCGTTTTACGCCGAGGTAACGAATTTTCAAATGGGATGGGAGAACGACACAGGTAACAACATGCCGTTCCAGCAGCGCGTAGACTGCCTACGCCGCGACCGCCTTCCCCGGCACGTGTACGTCAATCGCTTTGTCGATGATTTAACAGGCTCACCTGCCAGCGTCCACACGGCGCCGGCTCTTCGACATTGGGCGTTGCCAGACCATGAGCAGCTCACGAAATAGTTGGTCGGAAAACCGATTTCCCATTGACAATTCCTGGGCACCTTCGCAAGACCTGCGCGGGCAACCGGCTTCGGTCTGGTTCGCGTACTCGCCGAACCGGCAAGGCATCCACCCTCAAACCCATCTCGCCAGCTTCAAAGGGATTCTGCAAGCGGACGCTTACGCAGGCTTCGACGAATTGTTCCGCGATGGCTCGATACGCGAGGCGGCATGCCATGCCCACGCGAGGAGAAAGTTCTACGACATCCACGTACGCACGCCATCTGACACAACACAAAAGGCACTCGAATATATTGGCGCGCTCTACGGCATCGAGGCCTCCATTCGCGGCAGGCCCGCCGCCGAACGGCTGCGAATACGGCAGGAGAAAGCCAGACCACTGCTTCAAATCTACGAAGCTTGGCTCAGGGCAAAGCTCGAAACCATGTCGTCAAAGTCCGATACGGCCAAGGCGATCAACTACACGCTGAACCAGTGGAACGCACTGACGTTGTATTGCGAAGACGGTACGCTAGAGATCGACAACAACATCGCGGAGAACGCGCTGCGTTGTGTAAGCCTGGGCCGGAAAAATTTTTTATTCGCCGGATCAGACAGCGGCGGCGAACGGGCAGCCGCGATGTATGCGCTGATTGGCACTTGCGCACTGAATGACATCGATCCGCGTGCCTACCTGGACTATGTGCTGACCCACATCGCCGATCACAAAATCAACCGCATCGACGAGCTCTTGCCCTGGTGTGTGGCCGACAAGCTGCACACGCGAGCCAGTCCGCCGAACTCCGCCACCTGACCGGCAGCCCCAGTTCACCATCATGCCTCACACGCACGAGCATGGACAAGCGGCCGAGCTGAGCCGCTTACCGTGAATCAAGCGCTCCACTCCCCTCTATGTAGGCGAGCGTGGCCATTGAATTGCGTCCACTTCGAATACCTGGCGGACAATGGTCCTCGTCGACCCGACGATGGCGGTGCACCCCTTTCCCCTACCATCTCTCAGTCATTCGGGAATAGCTCCCGGAAATGGCCAAACCTCACTTCGATTGCGTCGAAGGTGATATAGCCGAGGTATCTACAGCAATTGCAAAGAGACGATTTCCACAACGCTCCAACGCCGCGACGTCCGATTCAGCGATGGCACAGGACATGCCGAGGGCATCCTTGTCTCCGTTTATGGTACCTGCGCCAGGATCGCTGCCATACCCACACAATCGGTCAATCGGTACCTGCCATCTACAAAGCAGAGCAAAGCGACCGTCAATCAGGTGTAGCAGTTGTGCAAGCTCATTGCTGCAGCTCGCGAGCATCTTCACGCGAGGCCAAGGCCGATACGCGACGCCCCCACGATAAGTTGAGGCATACCGCAGCCTTCCTCAGTTCCACACCTCGGATGCCAATCTCCGAGGATTGCCGCAAGCGGATCCATTCACCCGAGCCCTCCTCGCTCGCCCTTTGAGTTCGATCCCAAACGCCGCAGCGAGCTTACTTTCGTCAATTCGTGTCGTCCGGTCTTTCGTTGCGCGGAATATTGAAGGCTGTAGACGCGTCAATGCCCTTTGGATTTTCAATGATGAAATTGCGCTCAAAAGCTAAAAGTGCCGAGAGACGGACAGCAGTCAGGATTGGAGCATGTAGTCCGTGCCTATCGTGATGCCGTTATGACGCGGAATCGAGCAGACGCACACCAGCTCAAATTTCCAGCGTGGGTACCCTATGGAACCCGGCGTTGCATCGCACGATGTGATTGTCGTACGAGCGCCGACACAACGACCTTCTCCGGCGCCCACGAGGACAAGCAACTACCTTTATCCACCAGCGCACGTTGGCTCAGAGGATAGGCCCGCTGAGCTATCCGCCGACCTCCCTTGTGGAAGCGCGGAGCGCCGAGGAGCCCAATAGCTTCAAAGCATGCTCCGAAGACCGGCACAATGCTCATGCCCGGAAGCTCAAGGTATCAGACCGCGACGGCAACTGCCGAATCGAGGCTAGCACACATAACGAGGATACAAGTTACGACAGGTGCTTCCCCGATTACCCCCCGGCACCGACGCCACCGCCCTTGCACGCTGCTTACTGAAGGCAATCTTCTTCTCGCCCCCGTCCGAAGCGGACCCGATACTCCGACACGCGCAATCCGGAACACAACTCGACACAGCTCCTGCGCCATGCGCAAGACTTCACGCGCATCCGATCGCCTACGAACTATCGACGATTGTTATCAAAATATACCAATCAAGAACGGGATCCACAGCCCCACGCCTCTCGGTCGAGCAGTTGCCCGATGCCCGAATCTTATCAAATAACTTTTATAACTAGGTAGACGTGTGACTGTCTATCCGTAATGCTTCCGATAATATGGTAAAAAATCGGATAAGTGCACGGGAGCATTTTGCGTCCCGGCTGAGCGATATACGTACATCACGAGACCTCCCCGCAATTACATTGGCGGCAATGGCAGGTCTTCGCGCGGGTACGCCAGGATATATCGAGCGCACGCGGGCAAACGTGCAGTTGACAACTGTTGCGAGCCTTGCCCGCGCGCTCAAGGTCGCGCCAATTTCTTTCTTTTGCGAAGAACTGGTGCCGCTGAGTTTTCCACTCTCCGATGAACAGATGCTCGACCTGTTTCGCCGGAATGTTCAGGTGGCGCGTCTCGACGCAGGGATGTCGCAGAATGCTCTTGCGAAAGCCGCAGGACTCCACCGGGACTATGTTTGGAAGCTCGAGAAATTGGGAACAAACACGACACTTGATGTAGCCGAATCGCTGGCGTTAAGGCTTGAAGTCGATGTAGCAACTCTCTTTTCGCTCCCTTGAGCCCCTGACATCGGAAGCCTCCAGGACCAACTAGCTAGGGAGCGTTCGCTCTGCAGGGAGTAGCTCCGAGGGTCGTAAATGTCGAATGCTGCATTCCGTGAAGCACAGCTTCTCCTAGCCCGTCGACTTCGTGAGCTTCGAACGGCTCGCGGCTTGTCGCTTACTGACTTTGCGCGTCAAGGATGGGCAACCAGCAAATCTGTCAAGAATGTAGAAAGTGCAGAAACAGATGCCCGTCTCGAATTCATCGCCCGCGCGAGCGGGACCCTCAAGGTTCATCCCGCGTCACTTTTCGTCGATTGTGAATTCCCGTTCATTTCGTTCACGAAGGAGGAGCTGGTCAACCATGTCTTCGGACGAGTAGAAGTATATCGACGAATGCAACACATATTCCACTCGGAGCTCGCCCGGCGAGCCGGCTTGGGTTCGGAGTATGTTCATCTCATGGAGATGGGACTAGCTGGCGGGAAGTTGAGCGGTGTTGCGAAGCTGTCGGCAGCACTACATGTCAACATATGGTTGCTTTTCGCCTGACTACAGTAGACAAGCGAAAATCGTGCCGATACGGTCAGATGTGCGACCGGCGGCAGAAGTACAGACTTATATTTTGGATTCCTGTCTATACACACGCTCTACAAACCAGTGATTCGGAGCGCCTGCGATCGGCTCTCATTTCATGCACATTTCCGTGGAGCCTTATCGGGCAACCGTTCGAGGCGGGGACCACCAGGTCGAGCAACGAAAAGTACAAACTTAATTGTCCTTCTCGTCGATGCAATTTCAGGTGCAGACTTTATTGTGCATCTTCATTTGAAGGCGCGCCCTACCGCGCACGCTCGATGAACCGCCACAGCGCATCGTCCGTCGAATAAGGCGCGTTGAAGCGGAACCACGCGCTCGGTTCGTCGTCGGGCCGGAAATAGGAGCCGGGCGCGAGCCAGATGCCGTCGCGCAGCGCCGCTGTGGCAATCGTGCCGGCCCGTTCGGGTTCGATCGCGAGGCGCGCCCACACGAAGAGTCCCGCGCGCGGCCGGTGGAATATCTCGAGCCCCAGCGCATCCAGCCGCTCCTCCACGCACGCATGCGCGGCCTTCAGCCGTTCGTTCACGAGTTCGACATGCCGTGCATGGCGCCCTTCGAGCAACACCTTGTCGACCATGCGCTCGATCGTCGACGACGACGTGAGCCCCACCGCCATCTTCGCGCGCGCCAGCTCCCGCAGCACATCGCGCTCGGCGACCACGTAGCCGCAACGCAGCGAGGGCGTGACCGTCTTCGAAAAACCGCTGACGTACACCACGCGCTGCAGGCCCTCCATCGCGGCGAGCAGCGGCGCGCCCGCCGGCGCAAGTTCGCGGCTCACATCGTCCTCGACGACCCACATGCGCTGGCGCTCGGCGATCTGCAGCAAGCGGAACGCGTTGGACATCGCATAAGTCGCGCCGGTGGGATTCTGCAGCGTCGTGTTCACGAAGATCGCCTTGGGCTGATGCGCGGCAACCTGGCGCTCGAGCGCCTCGATGTCGAGCCCGGCCGGCGTGCGCGGCACGCCGTGCACAGTCAGGCCCGCGAGCTTGAGGATCTGCAGCAGATTGCAGTAGCCGGGGTCTTCCACGAGCACCGTGTCGCCGGGCCGCAGCAGCGTGCGCACGATCAGGTCGAGCCCCTGCGTCGCGCCCTGCGTCAGCAGCACGTTCGACACCTCGACAGGCAACCCCTGGCGGTCCAGTTGCGCCGCAATGCGCTCGCGCAGGGGCGCGTAGCCGTAAGGGTGGCCGTAGTCGCCCAGACGCACGGCCGGCACCCGGCTCATGGCGCGCAAGGCATGCTGCAGGCCGCTTTCGTTGATCCACTCGCCCGGCACCCAGCCGCAGCCCGCCTTGATCGGCACCGAATGATCGGCGAACACGTCGGAGAGCAGCCACGTGGCCGTGAGCGTGGGCAGCTGCCAGCCCGCCGCGCTCGCTCGTGCCGACTCGTTGCGAGGCGCCACGCGGTAGCCCGAGCCGCGTCGCGCGACCACGAAGCCCATCGAAACGAGACGGTTGTACGCCTCGGTCACTGTATAGGTCGATAGCTCGTGCGTTTGCGCGAGCTGCCGCACCGAGGGCAACAGCGCCCCGGCGCGCAGCGTTTGCGCATCGATGGCGCGCGTGAAGCCCTGTACGAGCTGCTCGACGAGCGTTGTCGCTGCGCCGCGGCCGCGCTCCAGTTCGAGTTCGATCATCGGAAAAGCAAGCGTATAGTGCGAGGGAAAACCCGAACGATTCGGGCGCCGACCAATACAGTTGGCGAGAATTGTCCAGCACGGTTTGCAGATCAGTATAGAGACTGTCTATGCCGCGCTTCAAGCCCCGGCGCTACAGTTGAGCCAAACCCACCTGAGGAGAAGCACGCATGACTTCGCGCCCCGTCATCGACGATCTCTCGTCGTTCTGGATGCCATTCACCGCCAACCGCCAGTTCAAGGCCGCGCCGCGCCTGCTCGAATCGGCCAGGGGCATGTACTACCGCACGACTGACGGCCGTGAAGTGCTCGACGGCAGCGCGGGCCTCTGGTGTGTGAACGCGGGCCATGCGCGCGAGGAAATCGTCGCGGCGATCGCCCAGCAAGCCGCCAAGCTCGACTTCGCCCCCACGTTCCAGATGGGCCACCCGCTCGCGTTCGAAGCCGCGCAGAAGGTTGCGGAGATCATGCCGGCCGGGCTCGACCGCGTGTTCTTCACGAATTCCGGCTCGGAGTCGGTCGATACCGCACTGAAAATCGCGCTCGCCTACCATCGCGCACGCGGCGAAGGCCAGCGCACCAAGCTGATCGGCCGCGAGCGCGGCTATCACGGCGTGGGCTTCGGCGGCATCTCGGTGGGCGGCATCGGGCCGAATCGCAAGGCGTTTTCGGGCCAGTTGCTGCCGGCCGTCGATCATCTGCCGCACACGCACGATCTTGAACACAACGCATTCTCGAAGGGCCAGCCGGCCTGGGGCGCGCACCTTGCCGAAGACCTCGAGCGCATCGTCGCGCTGCACGACGCCTCGACCATCGCCGCCGTGATCGTCGAGCCCGTGGCGGGCTCGACCGGCGTGCTGATTCCGCCGCAAGGCTATCTGCAGCGCCTGCGCGACATCTGCACGAAGCACGGCATCCTGCTGATTTTCGACGAGGTCATCACGGGCTTCGGCCGCCTCGGCAAGGCCACGGCCAGCGAGTATTTCGGCGTCACGCCCGATATCATCACGATGGCCAAGGCGATCAACAACGCCGCCGTGCCGATGGGCGGCGTGGCCGCGAGCCGCACGATTCACGACACGATCGTGAACGCTGGCGCGCAGGGCGCGATCGAGTTGTTCCACGGCTACACCTATTCGGCGCACCCGCTCGCCGCCGCCGCGGCGATCGCGACGCAAGACCTGTATCGCCGCGAGGGGCTGTTCGAGCGCGCCAACGCACTCGCGCCGAAGTTCGAAGCCGCAGCGCATGCGCTGCGCGGCGAAAAGCACGTGAAGGACGTGCGCAACCTCGGCCTCGTCGCCGGCATCGAACTCGATTCGCGCGACGGCGCGCCGGGCGCGCGCGCTTACGAGGTTTTCGTGAAGTGCTTCGAGGCAGGCGTGCTGATCCGCTTCACGGGCGACATTCTCGCGTTCTCGCCGCCGCTCATCGTGACCGAAGAGGAAATCGCGCGCCTGTTCGGCACGGTGCGCGACGTGCTCGCCACGGTGCAGTAAGGCGCTAAGCGCGAGCCTTTGCTCGCGCCGGCTTTCATTTGGTAATACGCCGCACGGGCGGCCCGGGTTCGGGCCGCCTTTTCTTTTTCTGCCGTTGGATTGCGCGGGCATACGCGCACGGACCGGGTTCAAGCACGGAACGCACCATCGGCGTATCGTTGCCCTATCCGCCAGTCAATGCGATTGCGGCGAGCGCGCATCGAACGACGTGCGCTGCGCCAGGAGGGAATCTCATGAAGATGCCAGTCCGTATCGGCACGCATATCGAGGGCATCCACTGGATCGCCGAATATGTCGAAGCAACGCATCAAATCCGCGTGTTCCGCGACGGCCATGCGGTCGATACGATCCCCGCGCCCGCAGCCATGTTCGGCGAAGAACGCGACGCGGGTTCGGCCAGCGACGCCGCGAGCCGCGCTGAGGAAGCCGCGCTGCTCGCCTGCCTGCGCCGCTATGTGGCCGACGTGCAGCCAGAAGAATAGGACTCTTGATCATTCCCAGCCTCTTGCAAGGAGAGCGCGCCGATGAACGAGCGCAACGATCACTTCCCGCAGCTCATTGAAACCGACGCGCTCATCATCGGCGCGGGCCCGGTAGGACTCTTCCAGGTGTTCGAACTCGGTCTGATGGAAATACACGCGCACGTGGTGGATTCACTGCCCGTGGTCGGCGGCCAGTGCGCCGAGCTTTACCCCGATAAGCCGATCTACGACATTCCTGCTGTGCTGATGTGCACCGGGCAACAACTCGTGGATGCGCTGATGAAGCAGATCGAGCCGTTCGGCGCAACGTTCCATCTTGGCCAGGAAGTGCAGATCGTCGAGCCGCGCGCGGACGGCCGCTTTTTCGTGCAAACGAGCAAGGGGACGCAGTTTCTTGCGAAGACGGTGTTCATCGCGGCGGGCGTGGGCTCGTTCCAGCCGCGCACGCTCAAGCTGAGCGGCATCGAGCGATACCGCGACACGCAGCTGTTCTATCGCGTACGCGATCTCGAACGCTTTCGCGACAAGGACATCGTAGTGTGCGGCGGCGGCGATTCGGCGCTCGACTGGGCGCTGCAACTCGTGGATGTCGCGCAGAGCGTGATCCTGCTGCATCGGCGCGAGGGCTATCGCGCGGCGCCGGCAACGGTCGCGAAAATGCACGCGCTATGCGAGGAATGGCGCATGCAGTCGATCGTCGGCCAGTTGACCGGCTTCGACGAGGAAGGCGGCAAGCTCACGCGCATCAAGGTAACGGGCGGCGACGGCGTCACGCGCTCGCTGGATCTCGACTACCTGCTGGTGTTTTACGGCTTGTCGCCGCAACTCGGGCCGATCGCGCAATGGGGCCTTGAAATCGAGCGCAAGCAGTTGCCGGTGGACACGGCGCGCTTCGAAACGAGCGTGCCGGGCATCTTCGCTGTCGGCGACATCAACACCTATCCGGGCAAGAAGAAGCTGATTCTTTCAGGCTTTCACGAAGCCGCACTCGCCGCATTCGGCGCGGCGCATCATGTGTTTCCCGAGAAGAAAATTCATCTGCAGTACACAACGACCAGCACGCGCCTGCACAAGGTGCTCGGCGTGGAGTCGCCGGTGTTCGACTGAACGCGGGGCGAGCGCCCCGCGTCGCGTTCAACCGGGCTGCTTAGGCCTGTTCGGCGTCCTGCTCGCGGAAGATGCGGTCGGCGAGATGGAACGCCGAGTTCGCCGCCGGCACGCCGCAATAGATCGCCGTTTGCAGCAGCACTTCCTTGATTTCGTCGCGCGTGACGCCGTTGTTGCGCGCGGCGCGCAGATGCAGCGCGAGTTCCTCGCTGCGGTTGAGCGCGACCATCATCGCGATCGTCAGCAAGCTGCGCGTGTGGCGCGGCAGGCCATCGCGCGTCCAGATCTCGCCCCATGCATAGCGCGAAATGAAGTTCTGGAATTCCTCGGTCACTTCCGTGCGGTTGGCGAGCGAGCGGTCGACGTGCGCGTCGCCCAGCACCGCGCGGCGCACCTTCATGCCCGCTTCATAGCGTTCTTCGTCGTTCATCACGCCCCCAACAGGAAATCGACCACGATCTTGTTGTACTCGTTAGCCAGTTCGACGTTCGAGATGTGCGCGGCATTCAGCTCGACATAGCGCGCGCCAGGCACCGATTCGGCCAGTTCGCGGCCTTGTACGGGCGTCGCGGCCAGATCGTGCGTGCCCGAGATCACGAGCGTGCGCGCCTTGATCGACGGCGCCTCGCCGCGCAGGTCGGCGGCGTTGATCGCTTCGCAGTTCGAAGCGTAGCCGTCTTTGTCGGTATGCACGAATACATCGCGCACTTGCGACATCACGAGCGCATTGTTCGCGATGAATTCGGGCGTGTACCAGCGCGGCAGCACGGCGTCGGCAAGCGCGAGCATGCCTTCGCTGCGTGCCTTCGCCGCGCGCGGCACCCACACTTCCGGCGAGCCGATCTTCGCGGCCGTGTTGCACAGCACGAGGCGATCGATGCGGTTGGCGTAGCGCGCGCCGAGGCCGACGCCGGTCAGGCCGCCCATCGAAACGCCCGCGAAGTGCGCGCGCTCGATGCCGAGCTGGTCCATCAAGCCGATCACGTCGCCGGTCAGCTGCTCGATCGTGTACGGGCCCTGCGGCGCCGCCGAATGGCCATGGCCGCGCGTGTCATAGCGCAGCACGCGGAAGTGCTTCGTGAACTCGGCGATTTGCGGCGTCCACATCGACACGTCGCTACCGAGCGAATTCGACAGAACCACCCATGGCGCCGAGCGGTTCTCCGTCCCGTCGATGCGGTAGAACAAATGCGTGTCGTTAACGGCTGCGTAAGGCATGCGTGTTACTCCTCGTGTGTCTTCTATGATCAGTGGGACGTGCGTTGCCCGGCGCTCGCTTCGTACGACGCGACTACCGCGTCGACGAAAGCGTGCGCCTGTCCCACGTAGTTGGCCGGATCGAGCAGCGCCTTGAGGCGCGCTTCGTCCAGGTGTCGGGTAACGGCGGGATCCGCCGCCAGCACTTCGTACAGCGTGCGGCCGCTTTGCACCGCCGATTTCGATGCGTGCTCAACGAGATGGTGCGCGTCCAGGCGCCCGATCTGGTCGCCGAGCGCGAGCATCACGGCTTCGCCGAGAATAAGGCCGTGCGTGATGTCGAGATTCGCCGCGAGACGCTCGGGCCGCACTTCGAGCCCGGCGGTGATCTGCTCGATCTGCGCGAGCGCGCCGCCAGCGAGACGCGCGAGATCGGGCAGCGCGTCCCACTCCGCCTGCCAGCCGCCGAGCGCGCGCTCGTGTTCCTGAACCATGCCCGCGAACACGGTCGCGACGAGGCCGGGCGCGCGCGTGGCAGCCGTCAGGACGGCGGCGCAACCCACGGGATTGCGCTTGTGCGGCATGGTCGACGAACCGCCCTTGCCCGCCGCTGCCGGCTCGCCCAGCTCACCGACTTCAGTCTGCATCTGCAGGGAGATGTCACGCGCGATCTTGCCGAGCGTGCCGATGAGCATGCCGAAGAACGACGCGGCTTCGGCGATGCGGTCGCGCTGCGTGTGCCACGGCAAGGCAGGCGACGCGAGACCGAGTTCTTGCGCGAGCGCGGCGCTCACCTTCGGCGCGGCGTCGCGCAAGCTCGCGAGCGTGCCGGCCGCGCCGCCGAACTGCAGCACGAGCGCGCGCTCGCGCAGCGCGGCGAGGCGTTCACGATGGCGCAGCATGGCGTCGAGCCATTGCGCGAACTTCAAGCCGAGCGTGATCGGCAGCGCCTGCTGGAGCCACGTGCGCCCCACTGCCGGCGTCGCGCGATGCGTGCGCGCGAGGTCCGCGAGCGTCGCGCAGAGCGCATCGATGCCACGCTCGATCAGCGCCAATGCGTCGCGCAACTGCAGCACGGTGGCCGTATCGATGATGTCCTGGCTCGTCGCGCCCCAGTGAACGTATTTGGCGGCTTCGGGGTCGGCGGCCTTCACGCGCGCCGTGAGCTGCTTGACGAGCGGGATCGCCAGATTGCCGCCCAGCGCGGCGTCGCGTGCGAGCGCCGGCGCGTCGAGCTGGTCCGCCGCGCACGCCTCGACGATCGCGGCCACGGCCGACTGCGGAATCACGCCATGCGCAGCGCTGGCGCGCGCGAGCGCCGCTTCGACGTCCAGCATGCGCTGCAGCGTGGCTTCGGGAGACCAGAGCGCATTCATCGGCTCGGTCCCGCAGATCAGGCTCGTGAGGCGTTCAATCATGAAGTGTGGTGCGTAGACAAAAGCAGGCAGATGGAACGAAGCGGGCGCGGCAACCGTCGACGAATGCCGACGGTTGCCGCGCCACGCACGTGCGAATCATTCGCACGTCGACAAACAGTTTACGCTGCGCGACGGTTTTGCGTCGCGTCGATCAGCGGCACGCCGGCGAGCTTCTGCAGCGCGTCGAAATCGATGTCCGAATAGATCTCGCGCACGGCGAGGCCTTCAGGCGTGACGTCGAACGCGGCGAGGTCCGTATAGATGCGGCCCACGCAGCCCACACCCGTGACCGGGTACGAGCATTCGCTCACGAGCTTGCTTTCGCCTTGCTTGGTCAGCAGTTCCATCATGACGAACACCTGCTTCGCGCCGAGTGCGAGGTCCATCGCGCCGCCCACTGCCGGAATCGCGTCGGGCGCGCCGGTGTGCCAGTTCGCGAGGTCGCCGCCCACCGACACCTGGAACGCGCCGAGCACGCAGTAGTCGAGGTGACCGCCGCGCATCATCGCGAACGAGTCCGCGTGATGGAAGTAGGCGCCGCCGGTGAGCAGCGTCACGTGCTGCTTGCCTGCGTTGATGAGTTCGTCGTCTTCCCTGCCGGGTGCGGGGGCCGGGCCCATGCCGAGCAGGCCGTTCTCGCTGTGCAGGAAGATTTCCTTGCTCGGATCGAGGTGGTTGGCCACCAGCGTCGGGACGCCGATGCCGAGATTCACATATGCGCCTTCGGGAATGTCCGCGGCCACGCGCTGGGCCATTTCATCGCGATTCAGTCGTTTCATTGCCTCTCTCCGTTCCTTCAGGCTGCCTGGCCGCCATGCTGCTCGTGCGCTTGATGGGCCGCTTGCGGCACTTCCACGACGCGCTGCACGAAAATGCCGGGGGTCACGATCACTTCAGGATCGAGTTCGCCGAGCGCCACGACTTCCGAAACCTGGGCAATGGCGACCTTCGCCGCGCTCGCCATGATCGGGCCGAAGTTGCGCGCCGTCTTGCGATAGACGAGGTTGCCCCAGCGATCGCCCTTATACGCCTTGATGAGCGCGAAGTCGGCGTGCAGCGGCGCTTCGAGCACATAGTGGCGGCCGTCGATCAGACGCGTTTCCTTGCCTTCGGCCAGCTTCGTGCCGTAGCCCGTGGGCGTGAAGAAGCCGCCGATGCCGGCGCCCGCGGCGCGGATGCGCTCGGCCAGATTGCCCTGCGGCACGAGTTCGAGCTCGATTTCGCCGGCGCGATAAAGCGCGTCGAACACATACGAGTCGGTCTGGCGCGGGAACGAGCAGATGATCTTGCGCACGCGCTTCGCCTTGAGCAGCGCGGCCAGGCCGATGTCGCCGTTACCTGCGTTGTTGTTGACGATGGTGAGGTCGCGCGCGCCCTGCTCGATGAGCGCGTCGATCAGTTCGGCGGGCATACCGGCCGTGCCGAAGCCGCCGATCATCACCTTGGCGCCGTCATGCACATCGGCCACGGCGGCTTGAAGCGAGTCGAAAATCTTGTTGATCATGCCTGTTCCTGAAAGCGATGCGCATCGCGGAAGGTCCACGTCACTCGATCGCGAAAAAGTTCTATATACGAACACTGATTCGTTTAGCGAACGTCCAGCGCATTATCGGAGTGGAATCAAGCGCTTGTCAAGGCGGGTCTACCCACACAGGCAATCTACTTCATGTCTGCGCCGGTACGCGCGGATCCGTGCACGGTCGCACTTCCTGCCGCGCTTTCAGGACAGGCGCGGCCGTGGGCACATACCCCAATATCCGGAATTGCAATTCGTCGACTAGTCTTTATCTGATTTCGACATAGTGCCGCCCACGCCTTCATGCAAGACCTCGATCTGAATCTCATTCCCTTTCTCGTGGCCATGGAGGAAACGCGCAATGTGAGCCGCGCCGCCGAGCGACTCGGCGTGAGCCAGCCGCGCGTGAGCACGGCGCTCGGCAAGCTGCGCGAGTATTTCGGCGACCCGCTCTTCGTGCGCACCTCGCGCGGCATGGAGCCCACGCCACGCGCGCTCGGCCTCATTCCCGCCGCGCGCGACGCGCTGGTGCGTATCGAGAAGGGCATGCTGCAAGCGCAGGACTTCGATCCCGCCACGAGCACGCACACGTTCTCCATCGCACTCTCGGATGTCGGCGAGATCGTGTTTCTTCCCCGCCTCCTGCAGGTGTTCGCCGAGCGCGCACCGGAGGCGAACCTGCGTTCGGTGTCGTTGCCGCCAAGCCAGGTCGAGCGCGGTCTCGAGTCGGGCGACATCGATCTCGCCGTCGGCTACTTCCCCGATCTCGGTGGTAACAACTTCTTCCAGCAGCGCCTCTTCACGCACCGCTTCATCTGCATGATGCGAAGCGGACATCCGCTTGCGGGCAAAGCCATGACGATCGAGCAGTTTCTCGCCATGGGCCACGCCGTCGTGCGCGCCGAAGGGCGCAGCCAGGAAGTGCTGGAGCAGTATCTGGAGAAGCGGCGCATGCGCCGCCGCGCAGTGCTCGAAACGCCTCACTTCATGAGTCTGCCGTTCATTCTCACGCGCTCCGACCTCATCGCGACCGTGCCGCATGCGATCGGCTTCGCCTATGTGTCCGAGCACGCATCGATCACGCTCGTCGAGCCTCCGCTGCAATTGCCGCGCTTCGATCTCAAGCAGCACTGGCATCGCAAGTATCACAACGCGCCGCGCGGCGAATGGCTGCGTAGCGTCGTGGCGGAACTCTTCAACGACGCCATGGACGAATGGCCGAAATGAGGCCTGCTCGCGCCAGGTGCGAGAAAACATGAAACAATGTGCGCTCGTGGAGCACGCCAAAGCGGCGTCCTTCCACATGACAGGAGCCCATGCATGAGCGAAGAAAAAAAAGCCGGAAAAGCCAGGCAACGCAAGAGCGCAACGAACTCAACCGTGGTGCGCCCGTCACGCGCCGAAGCCGAGGACGCCGTGCGCGTACTGCTGCGCTGGGCCGGGGACGACCCCGCTCGCGAAGGGCTGATCGACACGCCGGGCCGCGTCGTGCGTGCCTATGAGGAGTTCTTCGCGGGCTATCAGGTCGATCCACGCGAGATCCTGTCGCGCACCTTCTCGGAGGTGGACGGCTACGACGAAATGATCGTGTTGAAGGACATTCGCTTCGAGAGCTACTGCGAGCATCACATGGTGCCCATCATCGGGCGCGCGCACGTAGCGTATCTACCCGAGCATCGCGTGGTAGGCATCTCGAAGCTCGCGCGTCTCGTCGACGCATTCGCGAAGCGCCTGCAGATCCAGGAAAAGATGACCGCGCAGATCGCCGACACGCTCAATGAAATCCTGCAGCCCAAGGGCGTGGGCGTGATACTCGAAGCGGCGCATCAATGCATGTCCACGCGCGGCGTGCACAAGGCCGGCGTGGAGATGGTGACGTCGCGCATGCTCGGCACGTTCCGCACCGATCCTTCCACGCGCCGCGAGTTTCTTGCGATCGTCGGCAATACGAGCTCGATGAGCGTCGCGAATACCTGAAGACCCCGCACGCAGAAAATGAACGGGACGTCATGTCCCGTTCGGCCCTCACTTCATCGGGCTTTCGTCGCCCCGCTCGATCTCGCGAATCTTGCCCTGGCGCACGCTGCTGCCCGGCGGCACGCTGTGCGTGAGCCACACGTTGCCGCCAATCACCGAGCCGCGCCCGATCGTCACGCGGCCGAGAATCGTCGCGCCCGCGTAGATCACCACGTCGTCCTCGACGATCGGATGGCGCGCGTTGCCCTTCACGAGCGTCCCGTCGAGGTCGGCGGCAAAGCTCTTCGCACCGAGCGTCACGGTCTGATACACGCGAACGCGCTCGCCGATGATCGCCGTCTCGCCGATCACGACGCCCGTGCCGTGATCGATGAAGAAACTCGAGCCGATCTGCGCGCCCGGGTGAATATCGATGCCCGTTGCCGAGTGCGCGATCTCATTGATGAAACGCGCGAGCAGCGGCACGCCGAGGCGGTACAACGCATGCGCGAGCCGATGATGCGTCATGGCCCACACGCCTGGGTAGCACAGCAGGATTTCGGTAATGTGCTGCGCGGCCGGATCGCCCGTGAACGCCGCCTGAATGTCGCTCACGAGCAGCGCGCGAATATCGGGCAGTTGCCGGCCGAACTCGCGCGCGACTTCGAACGCGCGCATGCGCAGTTCGTCGTCGCTGGCCTGCGAGTTTTCCGGCAGGAAGCGCAACGCGCGGCGAATCTGCTCGGCCAGCAGCCGCAAGGTGCTGTCGAGCGTGTGACCGACGTAGTAGTCGATACTTTCGTCGGTCAGGTCGGGCGCGCCGTAATGCGTGGGAAAGAGCGCGGCACGCAGGCCGGCCACGATGTTGACGACCGCATCGCGCGACGGCAATTCGCGGATACCGAGTGGATGGCGCGTGCGATGCCGTTCTTCACGCGACGCACGCAGATCGGCGACGATCTGTTCCAGGCCCCAGTCGGGGGAAGCAGCTTTGGACATGGTGATGCGGCAGCAGACGCAAGGTCTGCGCAGGAGTGAGTGAATCGACCCCAGAGATTACCGCGTTTTGCGCGAGTTCGCCGAAGCGCCCTCTGCGGCCGGCGACGCCCGCGGGGCGCGCGCGTTCACAGCGTGACCGTGCTCGCGTCGATCCAGCGCACGGCCCAGTCGCGCGCATGGGCGATGGCGGCCGCCTCGTCGGAAAAGCGCAATTCAGCAGGAAAAAAACGGTTGGCAACGAGTTCGCCGTCGCTCGAGCGCGAAATCACCACATACGGTTGATACGTGCCGTCACCGGCACGCGCCGGTGCGCAATTCAGCAAATAGCCACGATGCGTAAATGCAGCGTCGAAGTGCATGTGTGTCACCCGCCCTGACTGCCTCGTCTGTTTTATCTGGCGCGTGCATTCAGGATCGTGCGGCAAAGCCACGGCATGAGCCCTCGCCCGGCCCATTAATCGAAAGCGCGCCAACTCGTTGAAAGAGGATCATACTCCTGGGAAAAAGGCCAAACCAACGAAAAAAATGCAAAATCGCTGGAGGCGTTCTCCTGGCGAACCGGCTTGCTTTTCACCCCGAATCAAGGGTGCGGCGCTGCAGCGGAACAGCGCTTGCGGACTTGCCTGCTGAACGCAGGCACCCCGATCTTCCAAGGAGGAAGAATCATGAATCGTCCCGACGACATGCATAAAGCGAATATAGGCGATGTGAGCGCGTCGCCGTCACGGCCGCGCAGCGCCGAACTCCACAACGACCGCACCCACGATAGCTCGGTCGACACCGACGGCAAGAACCGCGAAGCCGCGCGCCTCGCGGGCGATGGCTACATCTGCCCCGATGAAGTGACGACCAGCAACGCGACGCTCGTCAACAGCGTGCCCGAAGCCGGGGACGGCCTGGCGGGCTTCGACAGCCGCAAGGACGTGCACCGGTTGCCGATCGCGCTCGAGTCCGGGTACGAACTCGTCGACCTCGGCATGAGCGCGCCCGAAGCGCCCAACGACTTCTTCGACTGGGAGCGTGACGCCGAGCGCGAAGCGGGTGTGCGCCGCAGCCCGGGGCGCCTGCATTTCGCGCTCAACCACCTGCGGCCGACGCGCGTGATCGAGCTGCTGCGCAAGCCCTGAATGGTGGTTCGCCGCCCGTGCTGCGGCGAACCATTTGCGATTATCCAGGCGATATCGCCGCACTGGCGGATTCAGCCAGTATTCAGTCGAGTGCAGTTAAAAGTCGAAATGAAAAGCCTGAAAATAATTGAAAGCCGATAAATCGACGGCATTATCCCGGCAAGTCGCGCGCTTTTTCCGCTTTTGAAATGCCGTCCGGCTTTATTTCAGGCCGGTGCAATACACTGGGGGCTGATCGGCGCGCTTGTTCAGGAAATGCAGAAATTCTCTCCAATGTCACCGAAATCCGACAGAAATGACCCCACAATGAGGAAGGATTGCAGACGAGGGGGGATCGGATAGGAATTTAGTGATAAATTCTTACATCATAAGAAGCGAGGCGCGAGTGTGTGAGGGCTTGCCCCGCGATCTCGCCCAGCGCTGATGGAGAGTGTTGAACGTGCCTCTACATTTTATTGAGCAGATGTCGCCCGTGCTCGACGCGCCCGAAGAGGCAGCGTGGTTCGACGCGGTGGCGAAGCTCGCCAGTTCGTGGGGATTCAGCCAGCTCATGCTGGCTATCTTGCCGCGCCCGGGCATGAGGCTCGAGGACGCGTTCATCCGCACGAACTATTCGGCCGCCTGGCGGCAGACGTACAACGACCACGGCATGGCCTACTTCGACCCTACCGTGTCGCATTGCACAACGCGTTCGGCGCCGCTCATCTGGTCGCCGGAGCTTTTCGCGACCGAGCAGCAACAATCGATGTATGAGGAGGCCCGCTCGTACGGGCTGCGCGCGGGCATTACCCTGCCGATCCATGGTCCGCGCCAGGAAGTCGGCATGTTGTGTTTCGTCAACGACGCCAATCCCACCGACCATTTCTGGGACGACGTGAACCGCGCGTTGCCGAATCTCGTGCTGCTGCGCGACCTCGTGCTGGACACGAGTCAGCGGCACCTGAACGACCACGCCCAGTCGCTGATTCCCAAGCTCACGCCACGGGAAAAGGAATGCCTCAAGTGGACTGCGCTAGGCAAGTCCACTTGGGAAATTTCTCACATCCTGAATTGCTCCGAGGCCGTCGTGAACTTCCACATGAAGAACATTCGCGGGAAGTTCGGCGTCAACTCACGGCGGGCGGCCGCCGTGATTGCGACACAGATGGGTCTTATTGACCCGGGCTAAGCACCATCGGTGCTTCGCCGCGCAACACGCGCTCGGCACGGCCAAGGTCGCCGTCCGAAATCGTCTTGTTGAAATACAGCCCGAGCAGGATCGACACCGGCGGCGGAATCTCCGCGCCCGACTCGAACCGGCTGCCGCGCGACTGCGTCACGCCGAAACGCGCCCAGAAGCGGCGCTGGCTTTCTTTCTTCTTCTTCCGATAAGCAATGATCAGGACGCGGTCGACGACCGAAGACAGATCTCCGGAGGACGACATGGTGTTCGCACCCGAGTGCCATTGATTGCTCATAAGTTCCATGATGACTCTCGCTGTCAGATATGCCTGATGAGTGACTGCCGCGGAACTGATTCTCCTTAAGAGGCCCTATCTGCGCACCTACCTATCTAGATAGGTGTTTTTTTATATTCATAACGCATAGCTTTCGAACCGTACTGCCGCGCTTCCACACAAATCGGGAGAGTTGTCATGCAAGCTGCGATACGGATCGGACAGAGACAGGACTTCGACAATGAGGACATCAACGAGATGTACCGGCTGCGCGCGCGCGTGTTCCGCGACCGCATGGGCTGGGACATTCCCACCATCGCAGGGATGGAAATCGACGGCTACGACGCGCTCGGGCCCCATTACATGCTGATTCAGGACGGCGCTGGCCACGTGCGCGGCTGCTGGCGCATGATGCCCACCGAGGGCCCCAACATGTTGCGCGATACCTTCCCGCAACTGCTGCAGGGCAAGGCCGCGCCCACGGCCCGCAACATCTGGGAACTGAGCCGCTTCGCCATCGAGTCGGGCAACGACCAGGCATTCGGCTTCGCCGACGTGACCATGAGCGCGATGCGCGCGGTCGTCTCGTTCGCCGACCGCTCGGGCATCAGCAGCTATGTGACGGTCACCACGACACCGATGGAGCGCCTGCTGCGCCGCACGGGCATCGAGCTGACGCGGCTTGGCGCGCCGATGCGTATTGGCGTGGAAAATGCCGTCGCGCTGGAAATCGCGATGAGCCAGCAAACGCACCACGCGCTGTTCGGGGCGATGGCGCACGCCGCTTGAGCGCGCAGCCGCGCGGGAGCGGATTGGCGCTGGCCAATGCGGTGGGTTCCCTGCTCAGCCTGGCGTACTGTTGTTTTTGTCTGACAAATAATAACCAATAATCTGCGCCGACCGCCTGGACCCGAGCGCGGCCGGCCTTAATGGGCCTTAATGGGCCTTAGTGGGCCTCAATCGGCCTTGACCTCGCCGGCTCTCGCTTCGCCGCTTTTCTGCGCCGCCGCAGCGCTACGCCCGAAGCGGATGTGGGAAATCCGCCCCACGCACAGCGCCGCCGCGAGCGCCGCGCAGCCGGTCAGGCCGATCCCCAGATGGATCGCGTCCACCAGCACGTGGCGCACGGCATCGATCAGCGCCGCGCCGTCGAGCCCCGCCGCCTTCATCTGCGCAACGAGGCCCTCGCGCAGCGACGGGTCGATCAGCACGCGCGGGTCGGCGAGCTGAGGTTGCCAGCGCTGCTGCAGCGGCGCGCCGATCACCGCCAGCGCGTCCCCCACGCCAGCCGCATAGCGATGGTTGACGATCGTCGCCACGACGCTGGTGCCGAGCATGCCGCCCACCATGCGCGTGGATTGCAGCAAGGCGGTCGTGATGCCGAAACGCTCCCGCCCGGCGATCTCCTGGCCGAATACGTTCAGATTGTTCAGGATGAAGCCGAGCCCGATACCCACGGCCGACATCGCCAGCTCGAGCCAGAGGTGCTCCGTGTTTCGGGACGCGAAGGCAAGGCCGGCGGAAGCCGCGACCAGCAGACTGAAGCCGACCGTCAGAATCGTCGTGGGCTTGCGCAGCCGGATCACGATACGCGTATTGATCAGGCTGCCTAGCGCGATACAGGCGGCGATCGGCGTGGCGAGCAAGCCCGCCTGCTGCGGTGACAGGCCGAAACCGCCCTGCAGGAGCAGCGGCGCGAAAAAGATCAGCGAGAACATCACGAAGCCCGAAAGCGTCGAGAGCGTAAACAACGTGACTAGCTGCGGGTCGCGGAACAGATCAAGCGGGATGATCGGGTGCGTCGCGCGGCGTTCGCAGGCGAGCAGGAGCGCCGCGCCCGCGAGTACCGCCACTGCCAGCATGGCGTTGCCGGTCGTCAAGCCGCTCTTGGGCACCGCCTCGATCAAGGTCTGGAAAGCGCCCAGCACCAGCGCGACGAGCGCGGCACCCGTCCAGTCGATGCGCACTTCGCCGGTGCGCGCCGGCTGGTAGCGCGGCAGATGCGCCCAGATGAAATAAAGGGCAAGCACGCCAACCGGCAGATTGACGAGAAAGGTCGAGCGCCAGCCAAAGTGCTCGCTGAGCCAGCCGCCCAGCGACGGTCCCGCCGCGGTGCCGATGCCGTAGGCGGCCGCCATGACGACCTGCCAGCGGACCCGCGCGCGCGGGTCGGGAAAGAGATCGGGAATCGAGGCGAACGCCGTACCCACCATCATCCCGCCGCCAATGCCCTGCAGCGCGCGCGCCGCTGCGAGAAAGCGCATGTCGGTCGCGAGCCCGCACAGCACGGAGGCCACCGTAAACACGATCACGGCGGCAATGACGAAGCGCTTGCGGCCAAAGTAGTCGCCGAGCCGGCCAAATACGGGCACCGTCACGACCGAGGCCAGCAGGTAGGCGCTCGCGATCCACGCATAGAACTCGAAGCCGTGCAGTTCGGCGACGATCGAGGGCAAAGCGGTGCTGACAACGGTTTGATCGAGTGCGACGAGCATGTTGACGAGGCCGATGCCGAGCATGGCCAGCAGCGCGTCGCGAAACGGCAGGTTAGCGGAGGAAGGTTTCACGGGAGGGGAAGACTGCGCGGAGCGAAAAAGAGGCAACGATAGCGGTATGACGGTGCGCGTGCAACATGACGAAAAAGCCAGAAGTTCTGGCGGCCCCGCGGTATTCCGACGCAACCCCCTTGATCTTCCTTCGCGCTCCTTCCACATTTCATACAGTCCGACTGCATCTTTACTTGCGATCCATTAAGCTCTTCGCCAGTCACGACGCGCCGCGCCCGTCTCGTAGCAGCATCGCCCGAGACCGCGCGATTCTCGATCCCACCCAAAGAGGAGGTCTTATGTATAAACGCATCCTTGTCGCCGTCGACGGCAGCGCCACATCGCGCCGCGCCTTCGAAGCCGCGCTCGACCTGGCGAAGGCCATGGGCTCGACCCTGCAGCCGTATTACGTGATCGAGAACACGCCGATGTATTTCGACGCGCCCGGCTACGATCCGTCGATCCTGCGCAACCAGATGATCGCGCAGGGCAACGAACTTGCGGAAGACATGAACAAGGCCATGAGCGAGCGAGGCGTGCAAGGCGCCATGCTCACGGGCGAAGCGTCCTCGCTCGACGACGTCCCGACGCTCGTGCTCAACGCCGCGAAGACCGAAGGCTCCGATCTGATCGTGATGGGCACGCACGGCCGCCGCGGCTTCCAGCGCCTCATTCTCGGCAGCGTGGCCGAGCGCTGCGTGCGGCAGTCCACCCTGCCCGTGCTCCTCATCCCGTCAGCCGCGGGAAATGCCGAAGAGTAGTCGCATTCAGTGCATGCAGTTTGGCACGTTATTAAAGAGTCGCTTGCGCTCCGTCAGACGGCGCGCAAGCGCCTTCTGACAAGGCTCAACACCAAGCATCTCAAATGCGCGTCACTTTGCCACCAATCTGAGATTCGACCCCGGTAGACAATGCCTGGACAGAGATCAAAGGAGCACTGTCGATGCTGAATCCTACCGTCGTTTCCCATACCACTGTGCGCCGCAGCAATCGCACGCCCGTGGCGGCACCGCGCACGTCCACGCGCTGTTCGGTTTGCGCCATGCGGCACCTGTGCATGCCCCAGGGCCTCACCCTCGACGACCTGCCCAAACTCGAAGCCTTGATCTGCTCCGCGCGCAGTGTGCGGCGCGGCGAAGCCGTGTACCGCGCCGGCGACGCGTTCGACAATCTCTACGTCGCGCGCTCCGGCTCGCTCAAGACGGTCATGGCGCACCGCGACGGCCGCGAGCAGGTCACCGGCCTGCGTCTGGCCGGCGACCCGCTCGGTATCGACGGCATCAGCACCGGCTTCCACACCTGCAGCGCCGTGGCGCTCGAAGACAGCTCGGTCTGCATCATTCCCTACTCGGCGCTCAAGCATTTGTGCCGCGAAACCGGCGCCATGCAAGACCGGCTGCACCGCCTCATGAGCGAGCAGCTTATCCGCGAATCGTCGCAAATGATGGTGCTCGGCTCGCTTTCCGCCGACGAACGCGTCGCCGCCTTTCTGCTGGACGTCTCCGAACGCAATGGCCAGCGCGGGTACTCACATGCGGAGTTCAACCTGCGCATGACGCGTGAGGACATGGGCAGCTATCTCGGCATGACGCTCGAAACGGTGAGCCGCACCCTGTCGAGATTTCAAAAGCGCGGCCTGATCGACGCACAGGGCAAACTGATCCGCATTATCGATCTCGAAGGCCTGCGGCATCTGTAATTCACGGCAAACCCCGGACGTGCCGCCCGCCCCGGGTTTCCCATGCCGCGCCGCATCGGCGCGGCATCTCCGTTGGCACAACTCCTGCGCAGCGTTAAAGTCTCGTTCTACGCCCACGCAAGGAGAGTCGCCGAAATGCATCTCCCGCAATCCCCCACGCTCGCTGCCCGCCTCGAAGCGGCGCGCACCGCCAGCGACGCGCTCTTCAACGTCGTCAAGCCCGAGTTTCTCTACGAGCGGCCGATTCGCGAGCGCCACCGCATCGTGTTCTATATCGGTCATCTGGAAGCATTTGACCGCAACCTCTTCGACAAACGCCTGTTCGACCTGCCCACCGCCGATGTGCGCCTCGACCAGTTGTTCGCTTTCGGCATCGATCCCGTCGATGGCGGTCTGCCGACCGATACGCCCGCCGACTGGCCCGATCTCGCCGAAGTCCTCGCCTACGGACGCGATGCGCGCAGCCGCATCGACGCGCAGCTCGCGACGCTCGACCTGCCGCCCGATGCCTCGAATCACGACACGCCGGGGCAGTTGCTGAACGTCGCGATCGAACACCGGCTCATGCATGTCGAAACGCTCGCCTACATGCTCCACCAGTTGCCGTTCGAGCAAAAGCAGGTGCCCGCCGCACCAGGCACGCGCGCCAATCCGCTCCACAAGGTCGAGGCCGGGACGGTTCAGGTGCCCGCGGGCCGCACGGAACTCGGTATGACCGTCGAGCGCGGGCTATTCGGTTGGGACAACGAGTTCGGCGAACAGCAGGTCGACGTACCGGCATTCGAGATCGACCGCTACATGGTGACGAACGGCGCGTTTCTCGCATTCATCGAGGACGGCGGCTACCACAGGCGCGAACTCTGGAATGATGCCGATTGGGCCTGGAAGGAAAGCGAGCACGTAGCGCACCCCGTATTCTGGTCGCGCGGTCCCGAAGGCTGGCGGCTCCGCACGATGTTCGAAGACATCGCCTTGCCGCTTGCGTGGCCCGTGTACGTGAGTCACGCCGAAGCCAGCGCCTTTGCGCGCTGGCGCGGCATGGCGCTGCCAAGCGAGGCGCAGTGGCAACGCGCGGCACACGGCGCGCTGCCCAGCCACACCGACAACTTCGATTTCCGCGACTGGAACCCGGTGGCCGTCGACGCCACGCCGCACAGCGCCAGCACATGGGGCGTAGAAGGCCTGTACGGCAACGGCTGGGAATGGACTTCCACGCTCTTCGGGCCACTGCCGGGTTTCAAGGCGTTCCCGTTCTACGAGGGGTACTCGGCAAATTTCTTCGACGGTCAGCACTACGCAATGAAAGGCGGCTCGCCGCGCACCGCGCAATGCATGTTGCGGCCCACGTTCCGCAACTGGTTCCAGCCGCGTTACCAGTACGTTTATGCGGGATTTCGCTGCGTTCGGGATTGATCGATCCCGTTGCTGATGGATGAGAGGGCGCCGCCCCTCTCATCAGCCTTTCCCCGCGGGAAAGCACGCTTCACACATCCTCAATTTTCGCGCTCGCGAAAATCTCCCACACTCTACATCACGCCTCTTCCGTACTGTCCGTATGGATTTGCGCCCCGACCGCGGCTCATGGCGCGGCATCAAAAATTCTGGAGACAGCATGAACAGCCATCCCCTGGACCTCGGCGGCAGCGCGCCGGGCGAAGCGCCGCGGCGCCCGCTAACCGCGCAAACCGCGTTTCAAAGCCCCCAAGGCGTCACGCTCAGCGGTTTCATGGACGACATGCCGGTGGGTGCGCTGCATCGCTTCGTAGTGTGGGTGATCGGCATTGGCCTGTTCTTCGACATGTACGAGATCTTTCTCGTCAGCTCGATCGGGGCAGCGCTGCAAAACGAGTATGGCCTCGACGCGCACAGCCTCGCGTTCAAGCTGCTGCTGGCCTCGGCATTCGTCGGCATGTTTTTCGGCTCGCTCTTTCTCGGCAGTCTCGCCGACCGCATCGGCCGGCGGCGCGCCTTCCTGTTCACGCTCGTGTGGTACAGCGCGTTTTCGCTGTTCGCCGCATTCTCCGTGAACGCCACCATGCTCGTGGTCTGCCGCTTTCTGACCGGCGTGGGCGTCGGCGCGATCTATCCCGTGGCGGACACGTTCCTCTCGGAAATTCTGCCGAAGGAAAAACGCGGCCGGCTCGCCGCGTGGGCCTATACCACGTCGTATGTCGCCGTGCCGCTGGTCGGTTTCCTCGCCGTTTGGCTCAACCCGCTGCATCTCGGCGGTATCGCGGGATGGCGCATCATTCTCGCCATCGGCAGCCTTGGCGCCCTGTTCGTGCTGGCCGTGCAGCATCGCCTGCCCGAAAGCCCGCGCTGGCTGCTCGCGCAAGGCCGCGCCGACGAAGCCTATGCGATGTTGGGCCGCTTCGCGCAAAGCGCCGGCGCGCAGATGCCCAAGCACTTTGCCGAGCCGAAAACGCGCCAGCACCCGCTGCGCCTTTCCGAGCGTATTGCCGTGCTGCGGCGGGCACCGTATGACAAGCGCTACTTCATGCTCGTCGTGTTTCACCTGTTTCAGGCCTTCGGCTACTACGGCTTCGGCACGCTCGCAGGCGTGGTCGTGAAGAGCCGCGGCATCGACGTAACGGGCAGCACGCTGTTCGTCGCGCTCTCGTTTCTCGGCTACCCGATCGGCTCGCTGCTCTCCGTGCCGCTGCTGAACTGGATCGAGCGCCGCACACTCGTGATCGCCTCGCTCGTTTCCATTGCGATCTTTGGTCTTGGCTTCGCGTATTCGGGGCAGGCCGCGCTGATCGTTTGCTTCGGCGTGCTGACGACCTGTGCGTCGAATGTGTTCAGCAACGCTTATCACGTGTACCAGGCCGAAATTTTCCCGGCCAGCGTACGATCGACCGCCATCGGCAGCACATACTCGCTCTCGCGCATCATGAGCAGCGCGCTGCCATTCATCCTGTTGCCGGTGCTCACGCAGCACGGCCCCATTGCGATGTTCGGCGTGATCTCCGCCGCGCTCGCCGTCGTCGCCGTCACGCTGCGTGCGCTCGGGCCGCTCACTACGCGCCGCAGCCAGGACGAAATCAATCCGGTCTGACCGGCTGATTCCTCGCGCGTCCCTCGATCATCGGGGCGGCCGCCGCGTCATGCGGGGCCGCCCCGGTTTTCATTGCGCCGCGCGCGCCGACATGTAGTCGAACAGGCTCACGATGTCCGAACTTGGCGCGCTATCCGACTTCATGCCGATCCATAGCGTACGCGTGGCCCACGTGTCCGCAAGCTTGATCTTGACGACGCCCGCCTTGCCGCGCTCGTCGCTCACGGCGTCGCGCGGCAGCACGCCGATACCGAGCCCCGCTTCGATCATGCGAAACACGCCGTCAAAGTTCGAGGCCTGGATGCGCAGCTTGAGCGAGCGCTCGATGGCGAACGCCGCGTCCGTCATGCGCGCGAGCAGCGAGCTGCCGTCGCTCAGGCCCACATAGTCTTCGTCGAGCGTATCCGCGAAACGGATGATGTCGAGTTCGGCGAAGCGATGATTGCGCGGTACGAGCAGCACGAGTTCGTCCCGGCGATAGAGCCGCCGCTCGATGCCAGGCGCGGGCACGTTGTCGGCGAACACGCCGAGGTCGGCCTTGCCTGCGCCGAGCGCTTCGACGATCTCGTGGCTCAGCCGTTCTTCGAGACTGACCTTGATGCCCGGATGCTCATTCAGGAAGCACGCGAGATCGACGGGCAGGAACTGCACGATCGCCGACGTATTCGCCCACATGCGCACATGCCCGCGTACGCCGGCGGCGTAATCGCTCATTTCGGTGGCCATGCGATTCACCTGATCGACCACGCGCGTAGCGTGCCCGAGCAGCGCGTGCCCCGCGGGCGTGAGCTCCACGCCGCGCGCGCGGCGCAGGAACAAGGCGCAGTCCGTCACGCTTTCAAGCTCGGCAATGCGCTTGCTGACGGCCGAAAGCGTGAGTTGCCCGTGCTCGGCGGCCTTGGTAAGGCTGCCGTGTTCAGCGACGAGCAGAAAGACCCGCAGCGACTGCAGATCGAAGTGAAGTGGATTGACCATGATGAAGGGAGCAAGGCCGCGCGAGAGACGATTGTCCTGCATCGCGGGCTCGGGAGGAAGTGCGGATCGGAGCGTGGAGAAGCGGACGTCCTGTCATGGACGTCCGCGTACCGGCCGTTCGGGCCGGCGTGCTCGCCGCTGCGCCGGCGCCCCCCGGTTCAACGGCGAAAGCTGGCGAGATAAATGAACCGGCCTAAATCAGCTCGGAAATCTCGATGAGATTCAGATCCGGGTCGCGCACATAAACGGAGCGGATTTTCTGCGTCGCGCCCGTGCGCTCGACGGGACCTTCGACGATCGGCCAGTTCTTCTGCGCGAGCTGCGCGATCACCGCGTCGAGCGGCACCGAGGCGATGAAGCACAGATCGAGCGCGCCCGGCACCGGCACATGCGCCTTGGGCTCGAATTCCGCGCCGCGCACATGCAGATTGATCTTCTGGTTGCCGAAGCGAAACGCGAGCCGGCCCGCGCCGAAGGTCTCCAGTTCCATCTGCAACACTTCCGTATAGAAGTGCTTCGTGGCCTCGGGGTCCACGCAGGTCAGCACCAGATGGTCGAGGTGGTCGATCAACGCCATGCTTCGCTCCTTGTCATGAGAACGCCCGTTGTACGGGCATGCCTTGCGCCAGTTCGGGAACCGGGTGCAGGTCGAGCCGGCGGCCGGCCTTGAGAATCTGGCTCGGCACGTCGTGGCCGATCAGGCCAGGCAGCAGCGCGGCGGCATCGAGCACGGCGGCGAGATTGACGCCGGTGTCGTAGCCGTCGAGTTCGAGCATGTGCACGAGTTCTTCCGTGCACACGTTGCCGCTCGCGCCCGGCGCGTACGGACAGCCGCCCAGGCCGCCGAGCGAGGCGTCGAAGCGCACGATGCCCGCATCGAGCGCGGCGAGCGTATTGGCAAGCGCCATGCCGCGCGTATTGTGGAAGTGCAGCGTAAGCTCGAGCGCGCCAAACGCCTGTGCAGCGCTTTCGCACAGCGCGCGCACCTGAGCGGGGTGCGCCATGCCTGTCGTGTCGCAAAGCGTGACGCCCTGCACGCCCAGTTCGGCGAAACGCTGCATCCAGCCGAGCACGTCTTCGACGGGCACGTCGCCTTCCATCGGGCAGCCCATTGCTGTGGAGAGCGAAACATTGATCGCCACGCCCGTGCCGCGCACCGCATCGATCACGTCGCGCAACTGCGCGAACGACTGCTCGCGCGTCATGCGCAAGTTGGTGCGATTGTGGGTCTCGCTCACCGACATCACGAGATTCACTTCATTCACGTTGCACGACAGCGCGCGCTCCGCGCCGCGCACGTTCGGCACGAGCACCGTGTAGACGACACCCGGCACGCGCTTGATGCCGTGCATCACCGCCTCGGCGTCGCGCAGTGCGGGAATCGCCTTCGGCGACGTGAACGAGGTCACTTCGATCTTCGCGTAGCCACAAGCGCTCAGGCGGTCGATCAGCACGATCTTCTCGTCGGTGTCGATGAACGCGGCTTCGTTCTGGAAGCCGTCGCGCGTCGCAACTTCGTTGAGATACAGCACCTTGCCCTTGAAGTGTTCTTTAGTTCCGGTACTCATCTTGCCGCTCTCCGTTCAGATCACGCCGCGCTCGCGCCATGCTGCGCGCGTCGCGGCGTCCACGCCTATCGATTCCAGCACCGTGTCGGTATGCTCGCCGAGCTTCGGCGCGCTGCGCTCGATCGTGCCAGGTGTACCGCACAGCTTGGGCACCACGCCCGGCACCTGGACCGCTGTGCCATCGGGCAAAGTGTCGTCCACGATCATCTCGCGCGCATGGTAATGGGGATCGGCCGCGATGTCCGCGACATCGTAAATGCGCCCCGCCGGAATGCGCGCGTCGTTGAGCGCCGCGAGCACCTCGTCGAGCGTTTGGCGCGCGGTCCACTCGCCGATGGCGGCGTCGATGCGCTGGACCTGCGCGACCCGTCCGTCGTTCTGCGCGAGCGCGGGATCGTTGCCGAGATCCGCGCGCCCGATCAGGTCCATCAGGCGGCGATAGATGCTGTCGCCGTTGCCCGCAATCAGCGCGTACTTGCCATCGCTGCAGCGGTAGGCGTTGCTCGGCGCGATGCCAGGGAGGCTGCTGCCCGCCGGCTGGCGCACGGCGCCGAACACCGAATACTCGGGCAACAGGCTTTCCATCATGTTGAAGACCGACTCGTAGAGCGCGACGTCCACGACCTGGCCCCGTCCGCCCTGCTGCTCGCGGTGGCGCAGCGCGAGCAGGATGCCGATCACGCCATGCAGCGCGGAAAGCGAATCGCCGATCGAGATGCCCACACGCACCGGCGTGCGCTCGGGCTCGCCGCTCAGGTGGCGCAGGCCGCCCATCGCTTCGGCGACCACGCCGAACCCAGGCCGGTCGCGATACGGGCCCGTCTGCCCATAGCCCGAGACGCGCAACATGATGAGGCCTGGATTGATCGCGCTGAGTTCGTCCCAGCCGAGGCCCCAGCCTTCGAGCGTACCCGGGCGGAAATTTTCGATTAGCACGTCGGTTTGCGCGACGAGCCGGCGAATCACGTCCTGCCCTTCGGGCGTGCGCAGATCGAGCGTGATGGATTCCTTGTTGCGCGACTGCGCGGCCCACCAAACGGACGTGCCGTCGTGCAGCAGGCGCCACTTGCGCAGCGGATCGCCCACGCCGGGCGGCTCCACCTTGATGACGCTCGCGCCGAATTCGGCGAGCATGCGGCCGGCAAACGGACCCGCGATGAGCTGCCCGAGCTCCAGCACGCGGATTCCTTCGAGTGGTCGTGGCATGGCTGTGTCTCCTCACTGTCTGCGACTGACTATGGGAAACATGATGAACCCGACCGCACCCTTTGATAATCGATGCTTGCTCAATCTGGCTTGAGCAAATGGAAAGGCTGGGAGAACGCTCGGCATGTTCACGCGTTTCGCATCCTGTGCGGCGTCACTACGCATTTCCGCATCGGAAAGTCAGTTGGCGGAACGGGCAAACCACCCTTAGGCGCCGCAGGCGACAATAGACGTACTGCCCCTCTTTCGCTCAGGCCAGAAACCCATGCACGTCGTTTTTCTCGATCGCGCCACACTCGCGCCCCAGACGCAGCTTCGTCCGCTGCCTTTCGATCACACGCTGGAAACGTTCGAGCGCACGGCACCCGAAGCGGTTGCCGCGCGCATCCGCAACGCCGATATCGTCATCACGAACAAGGCGCGCATCACCGAAGCGGCGCTGGCCGGCGCGACGCGCCTGCGCATGATCGCCATCGCGGCCACAGGTACGGACAACGTCGATCTGGCTGCGTGCGCGGCGCGCGGCATCGTCGTGAGCAATGTGCGCGACTACGCCGGCAACAGCGTGCCGGAGCATACGTTCGCGTTGATATTCGCGCTGCGCCGCGGCCTGGCCGCGTATCGCGACGCCGTGCGCGCTGGCCGCTGGCTCGAATCGGGGCAGTTCTGCTTTTTCGATTATCCGATCCGCAATCTCGCGGGTTCGACGCTCGGTGTCATTGGCGACGGCGCACTCGGACAAGCCGTCGCGCAAATGGGGCGCGCGCTCGGCCTGCGCGTGCTGTTCGCCGCGCGCAAAACGCGCAACGATGCGCGAGCGGGCTACGTGCCCCTCGAAACGCTGCTGGAAGTCAGCGACATCATCACGCTGCACTGTCCGCTCAACGTGGACACGCGGGATCTGATCGACGCAACGGCCTTCGCGCGCATGAAGCGACGCCCCTTGCTGATCAACACGGCGCGTGGGGGACTCGTGAACGAAGCAGCGCTGGTGGATGCGCTGCAATCCGGCGCGATTTCAGGCGCGGGTTTCGATGTCGTGACGCAGGAACCGCTGCCTGCCGATCATCCGTTCCAGGCCATCGTCTCGCATCCGGCATTCATCCTCACACCCCACGTTGCGTGGGCGAGCGATGAAGCCATGCAGGCGCTTGCGGATCAACTGATCGAGAACATTGCGGCGTTTTACGAAGGAAAGCCGCGCAACAATGTGACCGCGATGGTCACTGCGCGTTGAGCGCAAGGCGCGGCAACCGCAGCGGGGTTGCCTGCGCCTGAAACATCAGGCCATTTCCGGCTGCTTCGCGTGCCAGTATTCGTCGACGGCTTGCTTCGCGTTTTGCTCGACCACGCTGAGCGCCATCAGCACATCGATCTTCAGCTTGGGAATCGCAAGCTCCACGGAAGGCAGCTTCGCCGTTTCCACTTGTGCATCGACCCCTTCCATCACCGCGCGGCACAGCCATTGCGTGTCCGTCGCGTCTGCTTTCGCATCGACAGTGACTCGAAAGCCACGATACTCGACTGCCATATACTTCTCCTGAAACCTGACAAAACGTAATGCTCGCCCCGCCGGACGGCGGTAAGGGGGCGACTATATCACCTCTTTCGTGACGCTTCAGCGAGGTCCGCAAGAAGTCATGAAGCATTCACGAAAAAACGCCGCGCCCGCATTCACGCCCTGTTTTTACGGGCGATTCTGCGAGCGCAACCGCAATCGGGTCAGTTCGGACTTCTGCGCATCAGCTCGCGAGCGTGGCCCGCATCGAAGCCTGCCGCATCGTGCGCCAACCGACGATCGCAAGCGATACCCCCGAGATCACGGCGGCGGCCGAGACGTAATACGCGGGCGCGAGCGTATCGCCTGTCGTGTGAATGAGCACTTCGGCAATCGTCGGCGCGAAGCCGCCAAAGAGCGTCACGCCCAGACTGTACGCAATGGAAAGCCCCGCCGAGCGCACGCGCACGGGAAAGATTTCCGACATCAACGCGGGCATCGGACCCGAATAGGCCGCCTTGAAGATGCCCGCCGCGCCCTGGAGCACGAGTAGCCAGCCGAGCGTGGGGTGACGCTGCAATAGCGCGAACATCGGGTAGGTCAGCGAAGCCAGCAGGATCGACGTGGTCAGCATGATGCGAATGCGCCCGATGCGGTCCGAGAGCGCACCCATGACCGGCGAGAGCACGAACTGCAAGCCGCCATTGAGCACGACCACGCCAAACGACGTTGCCGCCGCCATATGCAACTGCTTCACCGCATACATCGGCATATAGAGCTGGAGGATGTACACGCCAACGGTGGACTGCGCGACGATACCCACCGCGAGCAGCAGATTCACCCATTGGCGGCCGAGCCCAGGCTCCTTCGTTGCGCGCGCATCTTGTGTACTTTGCGCCTGCTGATTCGCGACGAATTCGGGCGTCTCGTCCAGATGCGAGCGGATGTACCAGCCCACGGGGCCGAGCACGAGCCCGAAGAAGAACGGCACACGCCAGCCCCACGCCTGCAGTTGTTCGGGTGGCAGCCACCATGCGAGCACGCCGCCGAACGACGCCGCGAGAATCGCCGCCGCGCCCTGGCTCGCGAACTGCCAGCTCGCGTAATAGCCACGCTTCGCTGAGCTGTGCTCGACCATGAAGGCCGTCGCGCTGCCGAATTCGCCGCCCACCGCAAAGCCCTGCACGAGTCGCGCGAGCAGGATCAGCAGCGGTGCTGCGATGCCGATCGACGCATACGGCGGCATGACCGCCATGGCGAGCGTGCCGGCCATCATGAGCGCGATGGCAAGCGTGAGCGCCGCCTTGCGGCCCTTGCGGTCGCCGTAGATGCCCAGCACGATCGCGCCGAGCGGACGCATGAGGAAGGAAATGCCGAAGGTGCCGACCGCGAGCAGCGTGGAGAGCCATTCATCGTGCACGGGAAAGAACTGCTTCGCGATCATCGGCGCGAAGTAGCCGTACACGAGAAAATCGAACCACTCGAGCGCATTGCCGATCGACGAGGAGAACACGATGCGGCGCACCATGCCGCGGCTGAGCGGCGTTCTCGAAGCCGATGAAGCGGTCTCCATGTCAGTCTCCTCCGTTTTTATTTGGTCTACTCATTGTTAGTCGTGAACCGCGAGCGAGACATTCCCACTCGCGGCACACGTTGCTCGCCGCTTAAAAGCCCGCTGCGAGCCCGTCGCGACGCGTATCGCTCGCGGCCACATAGCCGCGCTCGGGATCGTTGCGGTCGAGCTTCCAGATGAACTGGCCCGAGCCGAAGTCCATGTACGGATCGTCGATACCCTTGATCTCGTGGCCGAGCCCTTGTAGCGCGCGCGCCGTTTGCGGGTTGAAGGTCGATTCGATGTCGAGCGTGAAGTCGCGGTTGACCTTCCAGCGCGGCGCGTCGCACGCGGCCTGCGGCTGCTGGCCGTAATCGAGCATGCGCACGACCGACTGCAAATGCCCTTGCGGCTGCATGTCGCCGCCCATCACGCCGAAGCTCATCACCGCCTCCTGGCGGCCGTCCACCTGCTGCGTGAGGAACGCCGGAATGATGGTGTGGAACGGGCGCTTGCCGCCTTCGACGACGTTCGGCGAGGCCGGGTCCATCGAAAAGCCGCAGCCACGGTTCTGCAGCGCGATGCCCGTGCCCGGCACGACCACGCCCGAACCGAAGCCCATGTAGTTCGACTGGATGAAGCTCACCATCATGCCGTGCTCGTCCACGGCGGAGAGATAGATCGTGCCGCCCGAGCGCGGCATGCCGAAGTCGAACTGCGTGGCGCGCTTCGGGTCGATCAGCTTCGCACGCTCCTTGAGGTAGGCGTCGTCGAGCATCTGCTCAGGCGTGACTTCCATCGAACGCGGGTCGGCAACGTAGCGATAGACGTCGGCGAACGCGAGCTTCATGGCTTCGATTTGCAGATGCTGCGATTCGAGGCTGTCGAGCGCGAGCGAGCCCATATCGAACTGCTCGAGAATGCCCAGCGCGATGAGCGCGGCAATGCCCTGCCCGTTCGGCGGAATCTCGTGAACCGTGTAGCCGCGATAGTTCTTGCCGATAGGCTCGACCCATTCCGGACGATAGTTGCGCAGGTCGTCGAGCGTGAGCGCCGCGCCGCCTTCGCGCGCAAACGCGGCGATGCGCTCGGCCAGTTCGCCTTCGTAGTAGTCGCGCGGGCCATGTTTCGCGAGGCGCCGCAGCGTGGCGGCGTGGCCGGGGAAGCACACGCGCTCGCTCACTTCAGGCGCGCGGCCGCGCGGCATGAAGGTCTCCGCAAAACCCGGCTGGTTGTGCAGCTCGGGAATCGCCGCCTGCCATTTGCGCGTGACGATGGTCGCCAC
This sequence comes from Paraburkholderia acidiphila, assembly GCF_009789655.1. Taxonomy (GTDB): domain Bacteria; phylum Pseudomonadota; class Gammaproteobacteria; order Burkholderiales; family Burkholderiaceae; genus Paraburkholderia; species Paraburkholderia acidiphila. The sequence goes on along the minus strand of NZ_CP046910.1, from coordinate 722,027 downwards.
CGCATGGCCGCGCTCCGCGATCTCGATGGCCGGCTCCATGAGGTCCGCGAACGGCAGCTTGCCGAACTTCATATGCAGCGCTTCCCAGCCCGCGATCACGCCCGGCACGGTCACCGTATCCCAGCCGCGCTTGGGTTGCTTCGCGAGGCCATTCTCTTCGCCGTACTTGCGGCGGAAGTAATCGACGCTCCACGCCGCCGGCGCATTGCCCGACGCATTCAGGCCGTGCAGTTTCGCGCCGTCCCACACGAGCGCGAAGCAGTCGCTGCCAAGCCCGTTCGAGACCGGCTCGACCACGGTGATGGCGGCGGCGGCGGCAATGGCGGCGTCGACGGCATTGCCGCCCTTCCAGAGCATACGCAGTCCGGCCTGCGCGGCGAGCGGATGCGAGGTCGAAACGATATTGCGGGCGAACACCGGCAGGCGCGGCGTCGGATAGGGGTTTTGCCAGTTGAAGCGCGTCATGGGAGTTCGAATTCCGGTGATGAACGAAAGCAGCGGCGCGCGCACCGCCGCACTCAGTTGCGGCGCGCACGACTCATGCCGATCTATCGATTATCTTGAAGGATCAGGCAAAAAAATATTAATATTTTATTGTCGATACTTAAGTTTTATTTACATGCTCACCCTACGCATGCTGCGCACCCTGCAGGCCGTCGCGCGCAGTGGATCGTTCGCCACGGCCGCCGAGAAAACCGCGCTCACGCAGGCCGCCGTGAGCCTGCAGATGCGCGGGCTCGAAGAGGCGCTCGGCCGCCAGATCTTCGACCGCCGCGCGCGCCAGGTCGTGCTCACTCGCGAAGGCCGCGAGATTTGCGCGAAGGTCGAGCACATTCTGGCGCTGATCGACGAACTGCCCGCCAGTGCCGGCGACACGCTGCGCGGCTCGGTCATCATCGGCGCGGTGGTGTCGGTGATCGGTGCGCTCTCGCTGGCCGTCGCGCATCTGAAAACCGGCCACCCGGAGTTCGAAGTGCGCCTCACCTCGGCGCGTTCGAACGAACTGGCGCGCATGGTCGAAGACGGCGACGTGGACCTCGCCGTCGTGGTCGGCAGTGCCGATGGCTCGCTGCATGAATCGCTCGCGTGGACGCCGCTCTACGAAGAGCCGCTGATGCTCGTTACGAGCCGAGCCACGTCCGGCGACGATGCGCGCCGCATCCTGCGCGAGCGCAGCTTCCTGCGCTTCGACCGGCGCGTGCCGACTGGCGTCGTGATCGACCACGCACTGACCGAGCTAGGCATCGAACCGCTCGAATATCTGGAGCTGAACTCGATTGAAACGATCGTCTCGCTGGTGCGCAACGACGTGGGCGTGAGCGTGCTGCCCGTTCTGCAAGGCGGCAAATGGCAAAGCGATCCGAACTTGCGGCTCGTGCCGCTGCCTGGCCGGCCATTCATCCGCTCGGTGGGCATGATTCACCGGAAAGCGCACAAGCCAACGTTGCTGACACAAACGATTGCAGACATGTTGCGTCGGTGACAGAACGCGTTGCTGCGACCTGCCACGCCAATCGCGTAAGCTGACGTCGTTGCACGCTCACTCGCGAAGCCTCGCGCTTCGCGCCTCGAAGCGGGATCGACACGGAAAAGCGAACGCTCCATGCAAAGATCGCTCATCGCTGTGGCTGCAAACGGATTGCCGGAACTGAGCGCCATGATGTTGCGGCTATGCGCCGTCGCGCTGGCCACGTGTCTTGCCGCGTGTCAGGAATTGCCGCCGCTCGGCGAGCGCACGCAAACCACGGCGCTCACGGCAGAGCAAGCGCGGTCGACTCAACTTGGCGCCGCCGTAGCGGCCGAACTCGCCACCCATCCCGACTTCACCGGCGTCGACCCGCTCCAGAACCCGCTCGACGCCTTCGCTTCGCGCGTGGCGCTCGTGCGCGCCGCCCAGCGTACGCTGGACGTCCAGTACTACATCTGGCGCGACGACCTCACCGGCACGCTGTTGCTCGAAGAACTGCGCGAGGCCGCCGACCGCGGCGTGCGCGTGCGCCTGCTGCTCGACGACAACGGTATTCCGTCCTCGCTGGACCCTACGCTTGCCGCGCTGAACGTGCACCCGAACATCGAGGTTCGCCTCTTCAATCCGTTCGTCACGCGCAGGCCTAAATACATTGGCTTCGTTACCGACTTCTCGCGCCTGAACCGGCGCATGCACAACAAGTCGCTCACGGCGGACGGCGTCGCGACCATTCTGGGCGGCCGCAATGTCGGCGACGAATATTATGGCGCGACCGACGGCGTGGTGTTCGCCGATCTCGACGTGCTGGCCATCGGTCCCGCCGCCACCGACGTCGCGCACGACTTCGACCGCTACTGGGCGAGCGCCTCGTCATACCCCGCGTCGCAAATCCTGCCGTACACGGCGCCCGATGCGCTCGCGACGCTCGATCGCGCAGCGCTTGCCGCGCGCACGGATCCTGCCGCGGCCGAATACATCGAATCGCTGCGCAAGACCACCGACGTGCGCCGCCTGCTGGACGGCACGTTGCCGCTCGAATGGGCGAAGACGCAACTGGTCAGCGACGACCCGGCGAAAGCGCTAGGCACGGCGCCCAAGGACACGCTCATCCTGAGCCAGCTCCACGAGATAGTCGGCGATCCGCATCGTGAACTCGATCTGGTTTCGCCGTACTTCGTGCCGGGCAAAGTGGGCACGGAATACTTCACCCAGCTCGCCGCGCAGGGCGTGACCGTGCGCGTGCTGACGAACTCGCTCGAAGCCACCGACGTTTCCGCCGTCCATTCCGGCTATGCGCGGCGCCGCGTGGCGCTGCTCGAAGGCGGCGTGGAGCTGTTCGAACTGCGGCGCGCGGCCGGCACCGGTAAATACAGTGGCAAAGCCGCGGGCAGTGGTCCTTTCGGCAGTTCGGGCTCGAGCCTGCACGCCAAGACCTTCGCGGTGGACGCCGAGCGCGTATTCGTCGGCTCGGTGAATTTCGACCCGCGCTCGGCCAACCTCAATACCGAACTCGGGCTCGTAATCGACAGCCCCGTGCTCGCCACCCAGATCGAAAAAGCGTTCTGGACGCGCGTGCCGCAGCTCGCCTATCAGGCGCACCTCGACGAAAACGGCAAGCTCTACTGGACGCGCCTTGACGGCGAGACGGTCGTTCGCTACGACACCGAGCCGAACACCGCATGGAACCAGCGCCTGACCGTCTGGTTCTTCTCCATCCTGCCTATCGAGTGGCTGTTGTAGGCAGGCCAGGTCACGGCCGGCGACGCATCGGCATCGAGAGGGTTATCCCCTATTTCGTCAAAGTTGTCTATTCAACATGATGCGGACATCCCCCTTATCCGGAGCCGTCCGTGGCCATGCCTGAATCCGTCGCCAGCCTCGAAACCGATGGCCGCAAGATCCTCGAAACACGCTCGATCGACTACATCCCCGATGCGGAGCGCCACGGTCGTCTGTTCAGCCAGTTCACGCTCTGGCTTTCCGCGAACCTGCAAGTCACGGCGATCATTACCGGCGCGTTGGCCGTCGTGCTCGGCGGCGATGTTTTCTGGTCGCTCATCGCACTGTTGATTGGACAACTCATCGGCGGCGCGGTCATGGCGCTGCACGGCGCGCAGGGTCCGCAGCTCGGCCTGCCGCAGATGATCTCGAGCCGCGTGCAATTCGGCGTCTACGGCGCGGCCATTCCGATCGTGCTGGTTTGCATCATGTACGTCGGCTTTTCCGCCAGCGGCACGGTGCTCGCCGGTCAGGCCACCGCGCAATTGCTCAACGTTTCCGATACGGCGGGCATCTGCCTGTTCGCGGCACTCATTGTCGTGCTGACGCTGCTTGGCTATCGCTCGATTCATTTCGTCGGCCGCGTTGCCAGCGTGATCGGCGTGCTCGCGTTCATGTTCATGTTCGCGCAGCTCTTCGCGCACCACGACGTCGGCACACTGCTGGCCAACCGCCATTTTTCGATTGCCAGCTTCCTGCTTTCCATGTCGCTTTCGGCGTCGTGGCAGATCGCATTCGGCCCCTACGTTGCCGATTATTCGCGCTACTTGCCGCGCTCGACTTCGCCCGCGCGCACGTTCCTCGCGGTCGGGCTCGGCTCGGTGATCGGCGCGCAGGCCGCGATGGTGTTCGGCGTGTTCGCCGCCGCACTCGCGGGCCACGCATTCGCGCATCACGAAGTGGCTTATATCGTCGGCCTTGGCGCGAGCGGCGCCGTGGCCGCGATGCTCTACTTCAGCATCGCCTTCGGCAAGCTCACCGTCACCACGCTCAACGCGTACGGCAGCTTCATGTCGATGGCGACGATCGTGAGCGCGTTTCGCGCGAAGCGCGCGATCTCCACGCGCCATCGTTTCGTCTACATCGTCGGCATGGTCGGCATCTCGACGCTCGTCGCACTCGCGGGCCGTCACTCGTTTCTCAAGGAGTTCACGGCGTTCATCCTGTTTTTGCTGGCGTTCTTCACGCCGTGGAGCGCGATCAATCTCGTGGACTTTTATTGCTTCACACGCTCGCGCTACGACGTACCGGCGCTCTCGAACCCAGATGGCCGTTATGGCCGCTGGAACGTGAAGGCCATTGGCATCTACGTGCTCGGCGTGCTCGTGCAACTGCCGTTCATCTCGACGAGCTTCTATACGGGGCCCTTCGTCGATGCACTCGGCGGCACGGACATCTCGTGGATTCTCGGCCTGATCGTGCCGGGCGCGCTCTATTACGTCGCCATGCGTCTCACGCCGGCGGTGATTCCCGAACGCCTGATCCTGCCGGTCGAGCAGGAATAAGAAAGGCGGCGCAAAGCGCCGCCTTTCCCTCATCGAGCCCAATACGCTGCGGCGAACGTCAGACCGCAGCGTCGTTCATCTGCTGAATGGCCTCCAGCGCGCCGCCCACCATCTCGCGCAGCACGGGCTGGACTTTCTGCGCAAGCGCGGGAACGTAATCGAACGGCGCCGCTTCGTTCATGTAGACGGACTGGCACATCTCCAGCTGGATCGCATGCACGCCGTCGTGCGGCGCGCCGAAATGGCGCGTGATGTAGCCGCCTTTGAAGCGGCCGTTCGCGATCCACGTATAGCCGCTTGCCGCCGCCGCGCGTTCCGCGCGCGCCTGCACTGCGGCGTTCACCGTGCGTCCGTCCTGGGTGCCGATGTTCAGGTCGGGCAGTTTGTTGTCGAACAGACGCGGCAGCACGCTCGCAATCGAATGCGCCTCCCACAGCAGCACATTCGCGTGCGCTGCGCGCAGGCGCTTCAGTTCAGCGGCGAGCGTATCGTGATATGGCTGCCAGAATGCCTGCACGCGGCGTTGGCGTTCCGCCGCGTCGGGCACACAGCCTTCGCGGTAGAGGGGCTCGCCGCGAAACGTTTCGGTCGGGCACAGCGACGTGGTGGTCTGGCCGGGATAGAGGCTCTCGTCGTTCGGCGGCCGGTTCAGGTCGATCACATAGCGCGACACGCGCGCGCCGAGCACGGTCGCGCCCAGTTCCTTCGCAAACGCGTAAAGGCGATCGAGATGCCAGTCCGTATCGGCGACGGTCAGCGCCACGTCCGTGTACTCGCCGTGCATCGCGGCGGGGATGTGCGTGCCCAGATGCGGGATCGAAATGATAAGCGGCGCCGTGCCGCGTTCCAGCGAAAAGATATCGGTCATCGAAAGTAGTCTCGTGAATGGCGTGTGCTTTCGGGTCTGCGTTTAATCCTCGGCCAGCAGTCTGGCGAGCGCCGCGCGATAGTCTGCGTAAAGGCGCGCTTCATCGCGATGGCGGCGCGCCTCCACGACCTTCACGCCGCCCGTGTAGACGTCGAGCACCGGCGTTTCGCCATGCTCGCAAAAGACGACCGACGAAAGCCACGTGAGCGGCTTTTGCCCAGCCAGATTCGGATGCTCGGCGTCGAGCACGATCCAGTCGGCGCGCGCGCCTTCCTTCAATGCACCGACCTTGCGCCCGGTCGCCTGCGCGCCGCCTGCGAGCGCGCCATCGAAGAGCCGGTCCGCCACTTGCGCTTGATGCGGCGCGGCCAGCACGTTGCGCTCGCGCCGCGCGAGCCGCTGACCGTATTCGAGCAAGCGAAGCTCTGCGCGCCAGTCCACGCCGATATGGCTGTCCGAGCCCACACCGAACGCGCCGCCCGCATCGAGATACTCGCGCGCGGGGAAAATGCCGTCACCGAGATTCGCTTCGGTCGTGAGGCACAGGCCCGCAATCGCGCCGCTTCGCGCAAGCGCGGCGGTCTCGCGCGCATCGACATGGGTAGCGTGAACAAGGCACCAACGCGCGCTCACGTCGAAACGGTCGAGCAGCCATTGCACCGGCCTCGCACCCTCGGTCGCGAGGCATGCCTCGACTTCGGCCGTTTGCTCGGCAATGTGAATATGCACCGGCGCGCCCGGAAGCGTGCGGTCGAGACCTTCCAGTAGCGTACGCAACGAATCGTGCGAAACGGCGCGCAGCGAGTGCGGCGCGACGCCGTAGCGCAATGCGCCATGCTCGGGACGCCATTCGCGCAGCGACTCGACGATGCCAAGCAATTGTTCCGGCGTGTTGATGAAACGGCGCTGATCGTCGCGCGGCGCCTGCGCGCCGAAGCCGCTGTACTGATAGAGCACGGGCAGCATCGTCATGCCGATGCCGCTCACGTCCGCCGCGTCCACCACGCGTTGCGCCAGTTCGGCGGGGCTCGCATAGCGCTGGCCATCCTTGCCGTGATGCACGTAGTGGAACTCGCAAACGGACGTGTAACCCGCCTTCAGCATCTCGACATAGAGCCAGCGCGCGATCGCGCCGAGATCGTCGGGCGTGATGCGCGCGGCGAAGCGGTACATCAGATCGCGCCAGCTCCAGAAGCTGTCGGTGGGATTCGCGCGATATTCGGTCAGACCCGCCATGGCGCGCTGAAACGCATGCGAATGAAGATTAGGCATGCCAGGCGTAATCGGACCTGCCGCACGAGCGACGCCCTGAGGCGCCTGCGCGAGATCAGGCGTCACGCTGCGCAGCGTGCCCGCCGCGTCCCATTCGAGCAGCACGTTGCGGCGCCAGCCGTCGGGCAAATACGCGTGCCCGGCGAAGAGCGCGCGTGAAGTCGGATTCGTTTCGATGGTGTGATTCATGCGTGAAAATAGCGCTCAAACGCGACGCTCGAATGCGCGACGCTCAAAGACGGTCTCGCCGCCGCGCACCACCCGTGCGCAGAGCGGACGCCCGATCCAGTAGGCCAGTTCGGCAAGCGACTGCACCGTCCACACGGCGAAGTCCGCGGGACGGCCAACCGCGAGCGTGCCATGACGCCCGGCGTCGCCGAATGCCTGCGCGGCGTGCCGCGTCACGCCCTGCAACACTTCGGGCACGGTCATGCGGAACAGCGTGGTCGCCATGTTCATCATGAGCAGCAGCGAGGTCGTGGGCGACGTGCCGGGATTGCTGTCGGTGGAAATGGCGATCGGCACCTCGTAGCGCCGCAGCAAATCGAGCGGCGGGAGTTGCGTTTCGCGGATGAAGTAGTACGCGCCCGGCAGCAGCACCGCCACCGTGCCCGCTTCTTTCATGGCGGCAACGCCCGCTTCGTCGAGAAACTCCAGATGATCGGCCGACAACGCGCCGTGACGTGCGGCGAGCGCCGCGCCGCCGCTATTGGAAAGCTGCTCGGCGTGCATCTTGACCGCGAGCTTGCGCCGCGCGGCCGCTTCGAACACGCGCTCGCTCTGCGCGAGCGAGAAGCCGATGCGTTCGCAGAACACGTCGACGGCGTCCACGAGCCCTTCATCGGCGAGTGCGGGGAGCATGCGCTCGCACACTTCGTCGATATAGTCGTCGGCGCGGCCCGCGAACTCGGGCGGCAACGCATGCGCGCCGAGGAACGTCGTGCGCACCGTGACCGGATAGCGTTCGCCAAGCTGACGCGCGACGCGCAGCATCTTGCGTTCGCTCGCCAGATCGAGGCCATAGCCCGACTTGATTTCGACGGCCGTCACGCCTTCGGCGAGCAACGCTTCGAGGCGCGCTGCCGACTGCGCGAACAGCGTGGCTTCATCGGCTGCGCGCGTGGCGCGCACTGTCGAGACGATGCCGCCACCCTGGCGCGCGATTTCTTCGTAGCTCACGCCTGCGAGACGCTGCGCGAATTCATCGGCGCGCTGACCGCCGTAAACGAGGTGCGTGTGGCAATCCACGAGACCGGGCGTGACCCAGGCGCCGCCCAGGTCCTCGCGCGGCCACTCGGCGAACTGCGCGGGCAACTCGGCGGCGGCGCCGAGCCACGCGATCTTGCCGTCTTCCACGGCAATCGCCGCGTGCTCGACGGTGTGACCCGGGTCGCCATGCGGGCACAGTTTGAGGTTTTGCCAGAGGGTGCGTTTCATCAGGTGTGCACAGCATCGCGCGATGCCGTTTCCGTAGTGTCTTGCTGTGGCGCGTCCAGCACATCCAGCGCTACGGCGAGCAAAGCGCCCGCGCCGCGCGTTTCGATGTGCAAGGGCGATTGCGCGTCGTGCGTATCGATGCGCAGCGTGTCGCCCGCTTCGAGGCGCACGTGGCGCTCAGCATCCACGCGCACGTCCTGCCCGCCTTGCGCGCAGTACAGCAATACCGTTTGCGCATGCAGGCTGCGCCGGCCGCTTTCGCGCCACACTTCGAGCGTGCCGCGTGCCGCACCGCGGCGCACCATCAGGTTGAAGTCGCGTGTGGCGCCGTTCACGAGGCGCGCGTCGATCTCGGCTTCCCCCGCGAATCGCGCGACGTCGAGGGGTTGCGTGAGCGCATGCGTGCGGCCCGCTTCGTCGAGCAGCATGCCCGCCCCTTCGAGCAGCACCAGCGTACGATCGACGCCGTCGAAACGCGAGAACGGCCCCGCCTGCGCGACATCGGCCACGCTCACGCGCCACGCGAACGTGTCGAGCGACGCGCCAGCGTGCGAGACCCCATGCGCCACGGCGATTTCGCGCGTAACGCCACCGCCGTTCTTCCACGGCGACGCCACGAGCGCCGCGCCACGCAGCAGCGTGAGCCTCGCTGCCTGCACAGCACCGCCTACCACTTTTGCGCCGCTCATCGGCCAAGCATCGGCAGCTTGAGGCCGGCCTCGCGCGCGGTCTGCTGCGCGAGTTCGTAGCCGGCATCCGCGTGGCGCATCACGCCCGTGGCCGGGTCGTTGTGCAGCACGCGGCCCAGACGCTCGTGCGCCGCCTGCGTGCCGTCCGCCACGATCACCACGCCCGAGTGCTGCGAGAAGCCCATGCCCACGCCGCCGCCGTGGTGCAGCGAGACCCACGACGCACCGCCCGCCGTGTTCAGCAGCGCGTTGAGCAGCGGCCAGTCGCTCACCGCGTCCGAGCCGTCCTTCATCGATTCCGTTTCGCGGTTCGGGCTTGCGACCGAGCCGGTATCGAGGTGGTCGCGGCCGATCACGATCGGCGCCTTCAGTTCGCCGTTCTTGACCATTTCGTTGAACGCCTGGCCCAGACGATAACGATCCTTCACGCCTACCCAGCAGATACGCGCCGGCAGGCCCTGGAACGCGATGCGCTCACGCGCCATGTCGAGCCAGTTGTGCAGATGCGGATCGTCGGGAATCAGCTCCTTGACCTTGGCGTCGGTCTTGTAGATGTCCTCAGGATCGCCCGAGAGCGCCACCCAGCGGAACGGCCCCTTGCCCTCGCAGAACAGCGGACGGATATACGCCGGCACGAAGCCCGGGAAGTCAAACGCGTTTTCCACGCCCATTTCCAGTGCCATCTGGCGGATGTTGTTGCCGTAGTCGAGCGTGGCCGCGCCGCGTTCCTGCAGCGTGAGCATCGCGCGCACCTGGTTCGCCATCGATTCCTTCGCGACCTTCACGATCGTTTCGGGCGCAACCTTCTGCGCTTCGCGCCACTGCGCCACCGTCCAGTCCTGCGGCAGATAGCCGTTGATCGGGTCGTGCGCGCTCGTCTGGTCCGTCACGCAGTCCGGCGTGATGCCGCGCTTCACGAACTCGGCGAACACGTCGGCGGCATTGCCGAGCAGGCCCACCGAAACCGGCTTGCCCGTTTGCTTCGCTTCCTCGACGATGGCGAGCGCCTCGTCGATGGTCTTCGCCTTGCGGTCCACGTAGCGCGTCTTCAGGCGGAAGTCGATGCGCGTCTCGTCGCACTCCACCGCGATCATCGAGAAGCCCGCCATCGTCGCCGCGAGCGGCTGTGCGCCGCCCATGCCGCCAAGACCGCCCGTGAGAATCCAGCGGCCCTTCGGGTTGCCGTTGAAGTGCTGGTTCGCGACCGAATAGAACGTCTCGTACGTGCCCTGCACGATGCCCTGCGAGCCGATATAGATCCAGCTGCCCGCCGTCATCTGGCCGTACATCATGAGGCCCTTGCGGTCCAGTTCGTGGAAATGCTCCCACGTGGCCCAGTGCGGCACGAGGTTCGAGTTCGCGAGCAGCACGCGCGGTGCATCCGCATGCGTACGGAACACGCCCACGGGCTTGCCCGACTGGATCAGCAGCGTTTCGTCTTCGTTCAGGTCCTTGAGCGAGGCGAGGATCTGGTCGAAGCACGCCCAGTTGCGCGCGGCGCGGCCAATGCCGCCGTACACCACGAGCGCGTGCGGATGCTCGGCGACTTCGGGGTCCAGATTATTCTGGATCATCCGGTAGGCGGCTTCCGCCAGCCAGGTCTTGCAAACCTTCTCGCTGCCGCGCGGCGCGCGGATCGTGCGGGTCGGGTCGAGGCGGGGATCGGTGAAGTTCGGGTGGTTCATGGCGTTTTTTCGAGTCCGTCGAGTCTGGATAGCAAGCTGAAGGGCCGCGCCCGCGCAGGGGGAATGAGCGCTGCAACGTGGACTAAGTCTAACGCCGCCAAGTTGTATATACAACTCGTTTCGATCAAACACGGGTTAGTAGTTACCCTGGCGTATTTGCGCGAATATCCGGATTTGGCGCAACCAATCGGTAAGTGGATCGCGAGGCGTGTTGCCTAGACAAGACGACAGCAAACGCCTGGCGGTGGCGCAAGGCGTATCGGCGCGGCCGGGCGGCCCCGCACGGACCAGAAGGAGGGTTCGAGGAAAAACGGATTTGGGAGGGCTGGCTACGCCTCAAGCGGCAAAGCGCCCTCTAACGCAGGGCGAACGGCAGGCTATGCAATACGGGGAACGAACAGCGGCTACCGCCTCAAACCGTACCCGCCAGATGAAACCGCGAAGCCGGATGCCACAGGCGCACGGAGGTCGCCACATGCCGCCCTACCCACGTGCGCCGCAGCAACAGCAGGCAAGGCTCGCCGATTTCCATCTCCAGATACTGCCGCACGCGCGCGTCGGGCTTCTGCGCGTAGATGCGGAATTCGGCGCGCTGGATCGGCGCGAGGCGCACCATGTAGTGATTCGGCGTTTCGACGGTGAAGTCCTGGGCGAGGTAGTCGGGAAACACCTCGGGGTTCACGTAGCGGTCTTCGTACTGGATCGGCTCGCCCTCCTCGCTGTGCACGATGCGCGAGTGGAACACCGGCCCGGCGCCGAGTTCGAGCGCGGCGATCGCGTTCGGATCGTCGCTCGCTTCGAGCCCCAGCACGCGCGCCGCATGCCGATGACCGCGCGCCGCGATTTCGTCGGCGATATTGCGGATCTGCAGCACGGTCGATTCGTACTGGCGCGGCGCCACGTAAGTACCCGAGCCGCGCACGCGATTGAGCACCCCTTCGGCCATCAGCTCGCGCAGCGCGCGCGACACCGTCATGCGCGCCACACCGAACTCTTTCACCAGTTCCGTTTCGGAAGGCACCACGTCGCCGGGCCGCAAGGCGCCGCTTTCGATCTGCGCGAGCACATGGCGCTTGATCTGCTCATAGGCGGGCAACGGGGCACTGCCGACCGTCTTCTTTTGCATGGTCTCGATCTTCGAATGAACGGGTGGTTGCCAGAGCGAACCTGCGCGGCGCGACGCGGCGCAGCGGCTTCGGGCGGCCACATTGTACCGCCCCTTAAAGCACGGCCGCGTGCGGGCTGCGAGGCTGCACGACCTGGCCGAGATACGCCGCGCCGCCTGCTATGCGGGCACCGCCGCCAGCGCCGGCTGCCAGCGCGCGAGCACCACGCTGGCGCGCACGCCGCGCCCGTCCGCCCCGGGACTCAAGCTCACCGCACCGCGATGCGACTGCGCAATCTCGCGCACGATCGCAAGTCCGAGGCCTGTGCCCTCCGTCTGTACAGCGGCCCGGAAAAAAGGCTCGAACACGCGCGCACGGGCTTCCGCGGGAATGCCCTGGCCATCGTCGAGCACGTCGAGCGAGACCGTCTCGCCACCGGCACGGACCGACACCGTCACGTGCCCGCCCGCCGGCGTGTAGCGCAGCGCGTTGTCCACGAGATTGCTGACCATGGCGCGCAACAGCTCTCGATGGCCCTGCACGACCGCCTCGCCCGCCCCGCCCGGCAGCTCCGCGCCGAGGTCGATGCCGCGCGTCTGCGCGAGCAGCGCGAGCGCCTCCACCACCTCGCGCGCGAGCTGCGCCATGTCGACGGGCGCGGCCGGCAACTGCGCGGGGTCCAGCGCTTCGGCCTGCGCGAGCAGCAGCAACTGGTTCGTGAGCGCGACCATCGAGCGATTGCTCACGTGCATGGCCGCCAGCACTTCATCGAGCGCGGGATCGACGGCCTTTTGCTGACGCGCGTATTGCAATTGCGTGCCCAGCAGCGTGAGCGGCGTACGCAACTGATGCGCGGCGTCGGCAATGAAACGGCGCTGCGCCGCCGTCTGCGCCGAGAGGCGCGCAATGCATTGATTGATTGCGTCCACAACGGGCCGCAGTTCGACGTGCAGCCCTTCGGCGCGGATCGGTTCGAGGTGCGAAGGATCGCGATCGGCTACGTCGTTCTTGAGCTTCATGAGCGGACGCAGCTCGATCGTGAGGCCGATGCAGGCCAACGCCACCGCCAGCATGACCATGCCGATCTGGCGATAAAGCTGGGGACGCCACAACGCCTCCACCATCGCGTCGCGCGAGCGCTCGGTCTTGCCAACCGACACGCGCACGCGCCAGATGCGGCCGTTGTCGTACATGGAGCGCACCACGCTCACGGCACGCACGGCCTGGCCGCGCAGCTCGGCGTCGTACGACACGGGGGAATCGACGGCGGGCGGCGAGGCCGCGTGCGGAAAATCGGGCATGCCCGCGAGCAGCGAACCGCCCTCCACGCGCACGTTGTAGAACACCTGATCCTGCTGCGGCGAGGCGAAGAGTTCGAGCGCGGCGGGCGGCACGTCGGCGCGCAACGCGCCATCGGCCCATTGCACGGAACCGGCGATCATGCGCGCGGAAGAAAGCAGCCGGCCGTCTTGCACGAGATCGGCGGTATGGCGCGCGGCGCGATACTCGGAAGTCGCCGTGAAGCTCACGTACAGCGCGAGCGGCACGAGCATCCACCACAACAGGCGAATACGCAGGCTACCCGTCATAGGGTTTCATCCTTCCTGCGCAGCAAATAACCAAGACCCCGCAGCGTCACGATCACGGCCGAGCTGCCTTCGAGCTTCTTGCGCAGCCGCGAGACGTAGATTTCGATGGCGTCCTCGCTGGGTTCGTCGGCGAGCGTGAAGATCGCATCGACGAGCGCGGACTTCGACACGGTCTGCCCGAGGCGCAGCGCCAGTGTTTCGAGCACCGTGCGCTCGCGCGGCGTGACGTTCAGCGGTGCGCCCTTCAGCGTGAACTGGCGCGTATTGAGGTCGAACACGAGGTCCCCGCAGCCGATTTCATTCGCGCGCGCGGGCGTTTGCCGGCGAATCAGCACCTTGATGCGCGCCACCAGTTCGCGCACCTCGAAGGGCTTGACGAGATAGTCGTCGGCGCCCGCGCCGAGCAGCTCTACCTTTTCGTCGATCGAGCCGCTCGCCGTGAGCACCATCACGGGCGTCGCGTCGCCGCGCTGGCGCAGCCGCCGCAGCACGTTCTTGCCCGAGAGCTTCGGCAAATTGAGGTCGAGCAGCACGACGTCGTAGCGATTGGACTGCAGCAACTGATCGGCGGCTTCGCCGTCCTGCACGGCGTCGAAGGCGAACGCCTGCTCCTCCAGCGTCTTGACGAGCCAGTGCGCAAGCGTGGGATTGTCTTCGATCAGCAGCAACTTCATGGGCGGCGCGTGCGAGAGGCGAGGGTTGCGGGGGAATCGATTGTGCCGTTGCCGGCGCGTCGCCGCCCTGCGGGTTAACACGGACGATTTTGCACGGCGCTAGAAGGCTGGCAGAAGGCTTACAGTTTTTATAATCGGCTCCATCCATCAAAAAGCGCCCGCATGCACGGCGCACTTCCTTCAGGAGACTCCACGATGCCTACCTTGCGCCAGATCGCCGCCGTATCGAGTGTCGCGTTCGCCCTTGCTGCCGGCTCCACGGCTGCCCACGCGGAAAAGATCACGATCATGGTTGGCGGCGCAACCAAGATCATCTATCTCCCCGCCAAGCTGACCGAACAGCTCGGCTACTTCAAGGACGAAGGCCTCGACGTCGAGTTGCAGTCGCAGCCGGCCGGCGTCGATGCGGAGAACGAACTGCTCGCGGGCGCGGTGCAAGGCGTGGTGGGCTTCTACGATCACACCATCGACCTGCAGAGCAAGGGCAAGGAAGTGCAAACGCTCGTGGTGTTCGGCCAGGTGCCGGGCGAAGTGGAAATGGTCTCGAACGGCGCGGCTGGCACGCTCAAGAGCATGGCCGACGTGAAGGGTAAAACGCTCGGCGTGACGGGCCTCGGCTCATCGACGAGCTTCCTCACGCAGTACCTCGCGCAGCGCTCGGGCGTGCCCGCCAATCAGTACACGCTGCTGCCGGTGGGCGCGGACAACACCTTTATCGCGGCGATCAAGCAGAACCGTATCGACGCGGGCATGACCACGGAGCCTACCGTTTCGCGTCTGCTGCAAACCGGCGACGCCAAGGTGCTCGTCGACATGCGCACGCTCGAAGGCACGCGCGCCGCGCTCGGCGGCACCTACCCCGCTTCGAGCTTCTACGTGCAGCGCGCCTGGGCGCAGTCGCACAAGGACGACGCGACGAAGCTCGCACACGCCTTCTCGCGCACGCTCAACTTCATCGCCACGCACAGCGCCGACGAAATCGCCGCGAAGATGCCGAAGGACTATTACGGCAACAATAAGGACCTCTATGTGTCCGCGCTGAAGTCCTCGCTGCCGATGTTCACCAAGGACGGCCGCATGCCCGCGGACGGCCCGGATACGGTGCTCAAGGTGCTTTCGGCGTTCAACCCTTCGGTGAAGGGCAAGCACATCGACCTCGCGAAGACTTACTCGAACGACTACCTGCCGGCGACGACCGCCACGGCGTCGAAATAAGCCGCCTGATCGGCTAAACCCCGGCCCCACGTTCTGCCCACAGAGACCATGACTTCCTCCCATTCCCAAGGCACGCCGGCCATCGAGCTGCGCAACGTGTCGTGCCGCTTCATTTCACCGGACGGCAAGGCGACCGTCGCCCTGCGCGACTTCAGCATGTCGGTCGCGCGCGGCGAGTTCGTCGCGATTGTCGGGCCCACGGGCTGCGGCAAGTCCACCACGCTCAGCATGATCACGGGCCTGCTCAAACCCACCACGGGCGAAGTGCGCGTGATGGGCGCCCCCGTGAACGGCATCGATCCGCGCATCGGCTTCGTGTTCCAGGCCGACGCCGTGTTCCCGTGGCGCTCGGTGCTCGACAACGTGGCGGCCGGCCCGCTGTATCGCGGCCGCTCGAAGTCGGCGGCCTACGACGAAGCCAACGAATGGCTGCGCCGCGTGGGCCTCGCGAACTTCGGCAAGCACTATCCGCATCAGCTTTCGGGCGGCATGAGAAAGCGCGTGGCGCTCGCGCAGACCTTCATCAACAAGCCCGAAATCCTGCTGATGGACGAGCCGTTCTCGGCGCTCGACATGCAAACGCGCACGCTCATGCAAGACGAGCTGCTGCAGCTGTGGGGCGGCACCGGGTCGGTGGTGTTCGTCACGCACGACCTGGAAGAAGCCATTGCCCTGGCCGACCGCGTGTTCGTGCTCACCGCGCGCCCGGCCACGCTCAAGAAGGTCTACGAGATCGATCTCCCGCGTCCGCGCGTGACGTCCGAAATCCGCTACGCGCCGCACTTTGTCGAACTGTCGCGCCAGATCTGGCACGACCTGCGCGAAGAAGTGCAGATCGCCTAAACCCCGGAGCCGTCCAGATATGTCCACCCCGCAACAAACCCTGCCGCAAGGCCTCGATACCGCCTCGCTCGACGCCGTCGAACGCGCCGCGCAAAAGCGCATTCGTCAGCGCCAGGCACTCGTCATTTCGCTGCGCATTCTCGTGCTCGTCGTCGTGCTCGGCGGCTGGGAGCTCGCCGCGCGCCTGAAATGGATCGATCCGTTCTTCTTCTCGATGCCCACGGCCATCTTCGACCAGATCATCGACTGGTTCGTGAACGGGACCTCGCAAGGGCCGCTGCTCACGCAGGTCTGGGTCACGCTGGAAGAAACGGGGCTCGGCTTCATCATCGGCTCGGTGGCCGGCGTGTTCTGCGGCATCGTGCTCGGCCGCAACAAGCTGCTCTCCGACGTGTTCAGCCTCTACATCAAGATCGCCAACTCGATTCCGCGCGTGGTGCTCGGTTCGGTGTTCGTGATCGCGCTGGGGCTCGGCATGGCGTCGAAGGTGGCGCTTGCCGTGGTCATGGTGTTCTTCGTGGTGTTCGCCAATGCGTTCCAGGGCGTGCGCGAAGCCGACCGCTACATGATCGCCAATGCGCAGATTCTCGGCGCGTCGCGCCGCCAGGTGACGACCTCGGTCGTGATTCCCTCGGCGCTTTCGTGGATTCTCGCAAGCCTGCACGTGAGCTTCGGCTTCGCGCTGGTGGGCGCCGTGGTCGGCGAATTCCTGGGATCGAAGCAAGGCATTGGTTTGCTGATTTCGACGGCGCAGGGCGCGTTCAACGCGAGCGGCGTGTTCGCCGCGATGATCGTGCTTGCCGTGGTCGCGCTCGCCGCCGACTATCTGCTCACCGCGCTCGAGCATCGTTTGCTCAAGTGGCGCCCTACGCCTTCGAACTGATTCTGCCGGTTCCCCTGTCCGGGCCGCGTGAGGCGCAAGCCTTGCTGGCCCGTGGTCCGCGGCGCACTCCGCGTGCGCCGCGTTTTTTTATTGAAGCCTGAATGGAACCCCGATTACTTCGGCTGCTCGACCGTGCGCAGATACGGCTTGAGCGTCTTGAAACCCTGCGGATACTTCTGCTTCGCCGCGTCGTCGGAAACCGAAGTCGGGATGATGACGTCGTCGCCCGGCTTCCAGTTCACCGGTGTCGCCACCGTGTGCTTCGCGGTGAGCTGCAGCGAATCGAGCAGGCGCAGCACCTCGTCGAAGTTACGGCCCGAACTCATCGGGTAGACGAACATTGCCTTCACCTTCTTGTCCGGCCCAATGAGGAACACCGCGCGTATCGTGGCGTTGTCGGCCGCCGTTCGCGGGCTTGCGCCGCTCGCGTTCGGGTGAATCATGTCGTAGAGCTTGGCAACGTTCAGGTCCTTGTCTCCAATCATCGGATAGTTGACGGCGCTACCCTGCGTTTCCTCGATGTCCTTCGCCCACCTCGCATGATCATCCACCGGGTCAATGCTCAGGCCGATGATCTTCGTGTTGCGCTTGTCGAACTCAGGCTTGAGCTTCGCCATATAGCCTAGTTCCGTCGTGCATACGGGCGTGAAGTCTTTCGGGTGCGAAAACAGAATGGCCCAGTGGTCGCCAATCCATTCGTGGAAGTTGATCTTGCCTTCGGTGGTCTCCGCGGTGAAATCGGGTGCCTCTTCTCCAATTCGAATCGTCATCTTCAGTCTCCTGAATGCAGTGATTTACAGCTCGAGAGGGGTCTGCGTGCGCGCGAAAAGTGCTTCCCGCTTCTGCATTTTAGGTAGTTCGCGTGACGCCCATGCAAATTCTTTACCATTTCATTTTCATTACAAATTGAATGCATCTCACCCGTATTTCTCGCTAAAACACAGCACCGGCACCAAATTGCAGCCTTGACATCCACTTGGCATGAAGCGAATAATGCGTCGTTCGATAATCGAAATGGTGTTCGTATTTCGAACACACAATAACAAGAACGGGCTGGCCGTCTTGCCGCGCAAAACCGCGCGTGCGAGGCGTGATATGAACCCGCTGCGCCGGGGCGGCATCGCCTCTCGCTGATGGAGGAGCCACACCTGCCTCCCCGTCCACCACGCGCCTGGCTCGCCAGCCGCACAGTGCCGGGACCACCCGCAGTCACGCCGATCCAGTCCGCTCCGGCCAGCCAGTAGCCATCCGCTACCTAGCGCAAAGAGCATGAAAAGAGACCTTCAGACTGAACCGCGCGATTCCCGCCAGGGTGTCGTCGCCGCCCTCGTGTACGTTTTCGAACGGGTCATGCCCGACCCGTTCGTCCTGTCCATCTGTCTTACCTTCTTCGTCGCGGTGCTCGCACTGCTGATCGCGCCGCACGGCAACCTCCCCACGCTGCTCAGTTCCTGGTACGAAGGCACGTTCGGCATTCTCGGCTTCGCGCTGCAGATGATCCTGATCCTCGCCACGGGCTACGCCATTGCCGAGGCGCCTGTGATCCAGCGTGTGTTGCGCGCGCTCGCGGCCAAGGCGCAAACGCCGGCGCGCGCCGCGCTGCTGGTGTTTCCGGTCGTCGCCATCGCGGCCTGGTTGAACTGGGGTCTCGGGCTGATCGTGGGCGCACTGCTCTCGCGCGAGATTGCCAAACGTGTGAACGTGGATTTCGCGTGGCTCGTGGCCGGCAGCTATTCCGCATGGTCGATCTGCAATAGCGGGCTCTCCAGCTCGATCGCCCTTTCGCAGGCCTCGCATGGCAACGCGCTCAATCTCGTGGAAAAGGCCACCGGCCATGTGATTCCGCTCAGCGAGACGGTGTTCGCGCCGTTCGTCTTCATCCCGACTGTGCTCGTCGTGGTCGTGATGACGTTCATCTTCATCCGCATGCATCCGAAGCCGGAGCACGTGGCGCCGTTCAGCCAGGCAGCCGATGCCGAAGCGAGCGATGCCGGCGCCAGCGACGATCCGCACGCGCGCGTCGGCAACGGCACGCCTTCGTTCGCCTCGCGCCTCGAACAGTCGATGCTCGGCACGCTGCTCTTGATCGCGCTCGGCGCGGGCTATCTCGCGATGGAATGGAGCGAAAAGGGTTTCGATCTCGACATCAACACGACGATCCTGATCTTCCTGCTGATCGGCCTCGCGCTTCAGCGCACGCCCATCGCCTACGCGAACGCCATTCGCCGCGCCGCGCGCCAGACCGGCTCCATGCTGCTCCAGTACCCCGTGTACGGCGGCATCATGGGCGTGATGAAGGGCACGGGCCTCGCCTCGATGATCGCCAAGGCGTTCGTCACGATCGCCACGCCGCTTTCGCTGCCGCTCTGGAGCTATCTGAGCTCGCTCATCATCACGCTGCTCGTGCCGAGCGCGGGCGGCCACTGGGCCGTGCAAGGCCCGTTCGTGCTGCCGGCCGCGCTGAGCCTGCACGCCTCGGTGCCGCGCACCGCCATGGGCGTGGCGATGGCCGAAAACGTCTCGAACATGCTGCAGCCGTTCTGGGCCGTGCCGATCGTCGCGATCGCGGGCATCCGCATTCAGCGCGTGATGGGCTATACCGCCGTGACGTTCGCCGTGTCGCTCGTGATCTACGCTGTCGCGCTCTGGCTCGTGCCCTGAGCGTTCGCGGTTGCTGCACGAGGGCAGGCGCTGTCCCAGCCACTGTTTAGCGGTTCCGGCAGCGCCTTTTTCATGGCGCGCAGGCACGACGCCCTCGCCTCGCGGCTCTCGAAGATCGGCGACAATGCGTAAGCCTCGACGGCGGCATGCCGCGCCGAATCGCCAGGCGATCCGAACCAGGAGACTGCCATGACCGCCAGCGTGCCGCCTTCCCCGCCTTCTTCCTCGTCATCCGGTTCCGGCGAAGACGGCGGCGAACTCGATCCGCGTTTTGTCGAGTTCGCGCGTCAGGTGTTCGACACCGCGCGCCGCGGCGAAGCCGCCACGCTCGCCACGCTGATCGACCAGGGCCTGCCGCCGAACCTGCGCAACGAAAAAGGCGACAGCCTCGTGATGCTTGCCAGCTATCACGGTCACGCGGCCGCCGTGCGCGCGCTCGTGCAGCGCGGCGCCGATCCCAACCTGCGCAACGACAACGGGCAAACGCCGATCGCGGGCGCGGCCTTCAAGGGCTACGTCGACGTGATCGGCGCGCTGCTGGAAAGCGGTGCGGACGTGGAAGGCGCGTCCCCCGACGGGCGCACGGCGCTGATGATCGCGGCCATGTTCAACCGCGCCGATATCGTCGACCTGCTGCTCGCGCGCGGCGCGAACCCGGCGGCGCACGACGCCGCGGGCAACACGGCGCTCGACGTGGCGAACGCCATGGGCGCCGTGGACACGGCCGCCCAACTCGCCGCGAAGGGCGGCGCCAGGCGCGCGTAGCGTTTGTCACTCAAGGGGTCTAATCGAGCGCCCCATAAATTGCCAGGAAGCAGGCACGCAAAACGCTGCAACGCGCATAACGGCGGGCGCCTTCCTGGTGTCACTCCTGGTTTGCATACAACGCGCCGCCAGGCCACGCTATTCATGTAACACCCGTGCGTGCAGCGTCAGTGCGGGGCAGGCGATTTTTTACGAGCCGTGATATCGTTTTGTCATCGGATTCGAAAAGTCTGCACGCACCCGTCAATCGAACTCTGTTACTTTCGCGAGCGTCGCCATGAGTGATGTACGCCACCATCTGAGTCCGCGCGATCGCGTGGAGCTGCTCTGCTGGCTCACCTGCGGGAGCCTCGGGGCTTACTACCTCAACGAATCCTGGCCCAACGCGGCCTTCCATGTCCAGGCGGCGCACAAGTGGCTCGACCGTCACGCGCGCGAGGCCGACTGGCTCGCCATTGCGCGCCTCGCCGCCATGGCGCAGGACATCGCGCAGCAGCACGCGTGGTTCGTCGACGCGGTCTGGGCGCGCGACGCCGTCGAAGAGATTCTCGACACCGACGACCTGAACTACCAGGCCAAGCTCGTCCTGCAAGTGCTCAAGGACTGCGAGCGAGCGCTCGCCGACCGCCGCCCCGCCGACTGAATGCGGTCCCGTTTGCGGTCCCGTTAAGCGGGGTTCGCCACATACGCCACGTGTTTCTCCATCAAATGATGGACGCGTGGTGCTTATCGTCAGAACACACTTCCGCTTGCAGCGCTGGCCTTTTAGCCAACGCCTGCCGCTCGTTCATGCGGGAGAACTCAGATGACTCGCCCCCACGCCCTGACGTTCGCCGCCGCGCTCCTCGTGTTCGCGTCGGCTGGCCCCGTCGCGCTCGCGCAAACCGCCGGCCATACCACCGCCCTCAACGCCGCCCGGCCCATCCAGGTGCAGAAAGTCACGAAACCGGCGCCCAAAGGCGCGCAAACCGCTAAAGCCTCCAAGCCTGCTCCGCAGTCGCTGCACTGGCTGATGTCGGAAAGTCCATGACACGACCGGCGCGCCCGCGCCAGGTTCGCCTTTCGCCACTCCGCCTCAAAGCGTGGCCGTCGCGGTTCAAGACTGCGACGGCTTCGCGCTGTCCGCGGCCGGCGGCGGCGCTGCCGGCGTCCAGCCGTAACCGAGCGCCTTATACAGGTTCACGATCTGCGCAAGTTCCTGGTCCTGCAGCGAAGACTGCTGCAATTGCGCATTGAAGAGGCTGCGTTCCGCGTCGAGCACTTCCAGATAGCTCGTGTAGCCCCCCTCGTAGAGATCGCGCGCAACTGACGTGTATTCCGTGAGTGCCGTCACCTGGCGCGTCGTCGAATCCAGCTGATCGCGCGTACGCGCCACGCCAACGAGCGCATTCTCGACATCGGCGAACGCCTGCTGGATCGTCTGCTCGTAGCTGAAGAGCGCTTCCTGCTGTACGGCTTCGGCCTGGTGCACGCCACCCGCAATCGCGCCGCCCTCGAAGATCGGCTGCGTGATCGCGCCCGCGAACGACCAGACGCGCGCGGGGCCGGTCCAGAGCCCCGAGAGCGCCGTGCTCGCCGCGCCGAACAGTCCCGTGAGCGAAATCTGCGGGAAATACAGCGCGCGTGCGGCGCCAATGGACGCGTTCGCCGAAATGAGCGTTTGTTCGGCCTGCAGAATATCGGGCCGGCGCTCCAGCAGCGTCGACGGCAAGCCTGCGGGAATAGCGGGCGCGGTCAACTCGGTGATCGACTTGCCGCGCGGAATCGGCCCCGGATTCTGGCCCAGCAGTAGCGAAATCGCGTCTTCCTGCGTCGCGATTTCCTGCTGGATCGAATACACGGAGGTCTGCGCCGATTGATACTCCGACTGCGCCTGGCTCACCTGCAACCGCGAAACGACGCCGCCCGCATAGCGCTCGTTGAAGAGATCGAGCGCGCCCTTGCGGCTTTCGAGCGTGTCCTGCGCGATGGTGAGTTGATTGTCGAAGTCGCGCAGTTGCAGATACGACGTCGCCACGTTCGCAATGATGGCAATGCGTGTGGCCTGCTGTGCGGACTGCGTGCTCATATAGTCGGCGCGCGCCGCTTCAGTGAGCCTGCGCAAATGACCGAACAAATCCAGCTCCCATGACACCGCCCCGTTCAACTGCACCTGGTTGCCGACCACGGGCGGGAAGCCAGGCGCCGGAACGCCGCGGCTGCGCGAAGCGCCAAAATTCGCCGAAACCTGCGGGAACAGTCCCGCGCGCGTCACGACGTAACGCCCGTAGAACTCCTCGACGCGCGCCGACGCAATCAGCAGATCCTTGTTCTGCGCAAGCGCCTTCGCGACGAGATCGTTGAGCACCGGGTCGTTGAACTGCGTCCACCAGTCGAGCGAAGTGTCGACGGGTTCCGCCTGCGGCGAGGCATAGCGAAACGTCGATGGCGTCTCGACCGCCGGACGGTGATAGTCGGGCCCGACCGCGCAGGCGCCAAGACATGCCGTCGCGACGATCAGCCCGAATGGACGCAACGCGCGGTGCTTCAAATTCAAACGTGTCTTCATCGCTCAGCCCTCCTGCGAAGGCGGCGCCGCAGGGGGCGTGCTGGCATGCGGCGTGGCGTCCGGCTTCTTGCGCGACGAGAGCGTTTCCAGTCCCCAGAAGAACATCGGAATGAAGAAGAGCGCGATCACCGTGGCGCCGAGCATGCCCGCGATCACGCCGGTGCCGAGCGAGCGCCGGCTCGCGGCCGATGCGCCGCTGGCGATGGCAAGCGGCACGCAGCCCAGAATGAACGCGAGCGAGGTCATGATGATCGGCCGCAAGCGCAGTTTCGCGGCGTGCAGCGCGGCCTCGTAGGGCGACATGTTCTCCTTCTCGCGCATTTCCACGGCGAACTCGAAGATCAGAATGGCGTTCTTCGCCGCGAGCGCGATCAGCACGGTCAGGCCGATCTGGAAATACACGTCGTTTTCCATGCCCCGCAACAAGATGCCCACCAGCGCCCCGAAGATCGCGAACGGCACGGCGAGCAGCACGCCGATCGGCAGCGACCACTTCTCGTATTGCGCCGCGAGAATGAGGAACACCATCAGTAGGGCGAAGCCGAACACGAGCGCCGCTGTCGAGCCGGCCTTCTTCTCTTCGTACGCCTGGCCGCTCCACTCGTAGCTGTAGCCCTCGCCCAGCACCTCGTTGGCGATCTGCTCCATCGCCGCGATCGCCTCGCCCGAACTGTGGCCGGGCGCCGCGTCGCCGGTGATTTTCGCCGCCGGGAAGTTGTTGAAGCGGTTCACGATGTCAGGTCCGGGTACGAAGCGCGAGGTCGTCACGGCCTTGATCGGCACCATGTCGTTGTTGCGGTTGCGCACATAGAGCTGCTGGATATCGTCCGGGGTCAAGCGGTATTGCGGCTCGGCCTGAATGATCACCTGGAAAAGGCGGCTGCCTTTCGGGAATTGGCTCACGTACAAGGAGCCGAACATCGTCTGGAGTGCAGTGTAGATATCCTGAACCGGGACGCCGAGCGTTTCCGCACGCTCGCGATCCACTTCCACGAGCAACTGGCGCGAATTCGTGTTGATGGTGGAATTCACGCCGCGCAGCGCCGGGTTCTGGCGCGCCTTCGCAATCATCTGGCGCACC
Source organism: Paraburkholderia acidiphila (assembly GCF_009789655.1). Classification (GTDB taxonomy): domain Bacteria; phylum Pseudomonadota; class Gammaproteobacteria; order Burkholderiales; family Burkholderiaceae; genus Paraburkholderia; species Paraburkholderia acidiphila. The sequence goes on along the minus strand of NZ_CP046910.1, from coordinate 697,959 downwards.
TTGTCTTCGAGCTGCTGATACGTGCCGTCGCCGGTGCTTTGCGCCCAGAACTCGAAGCCGCCCGTGGTGCCGAGTCCTGGGATCGACGGTGGATTGAGCGGCACGACCACGCCGTCCTTGAACGTCGAGAATTCCTTGGTGGCGTCGCGGATCAGATCCTGCGCGGTGCCGTTCTCGCCGCGATCCTTGAAGCCCTTGAGCGTGACGAACAGCGTGCCTGCGTTCGACTTGTACTGCGAGTCGATCAGGCTGTAGCCGATCGGCGCCGCCACCGAACTCACGGCCGGCTGTTTCGCGAACCAGTCCTCCGCTTTCTTCGAGAGGTCGCCTGTGCGGTCCAGACTCGCCGCGTCGGGCATCACGACCGCGCCGAACAGATAGCCCTGATCCTCGACGGGCAGAAATGACGACGGAATATGTTTGAACAGGCCGACCGTTGCGATGATCATCACGGCGATCAGACCGATCGAGAGCACCACGCGTCGTATCGCGGTCTGCACCCAGCTGCCATAGCCATTGGTGAGGCTGTCGAACTTCTCATTGAACCAGCGGAAAAAGCGGTTCTTCTTGTGCTCGCCCGGCTTGAGCAGGATGGCCGCGAGCGCGGGCGAAAGCGTGAGCGCGACGATACCCGAAAGCACCACCGAGACCGCGATCGTCACAGCGAACTGCTTGTAGAGCTGCCCTGTGATGCCCGAAAGAAACGCCACCGGTATGAACACCGCGAGCAGCACCAGCACGATCGCCACCACCGGTCCGCTCACTTCGTCCATCGCGCGTTTGGCCGCTTCCTTTGGCGGCAGCTTGAACTCGGTCATGTTGCGCTCGACGTTTTCGATCACCACGATCGCGTCGTCCACCACGATACCGATGGCCAGCACCATGCCGAACAAGGTAAGCATGTTGATCGAGAAGCCGAACGCCGACATGCCGATGAACGCGCCGATAATCGACACGGGCACGGCGAGCAGCGGCACGAGCGTCGCCCGGAAACTCTGCAGGAAGATGTACACCACGATGATCACGAGAATCACCGCATCGCGCAGCGTATGGACCACCTCGTTGATCGACTCATGCACGAATTCGGTTGTATCGAGCGCGACTTCATACTTGAGGCCGGGTGGAAAGCTCTTGTTCAGCTGCTCGAGTGTCTGACGCACCTGCTTGGCCACTTGCAGTGCATTCGCGCCCGGCTGCTGATACACGGCGAGCAGTGTGGCCGTCTTGCCGTTGTACCGGCCGCGCAGCGTGTAGTCTTTAGCCCCGAGCTCCGCATGACCGATGTCCTTGAGGCGCACGATCGCCGCGTCGCCCGACGCCGCGCGCAGAATGATGTTGTCGAAATCGGCGGGCTCGGTGAGACGGCCCTTCGTCGTCACCGGGAACGTCTGGTTCACGGGCTTGTTGGTCGGCGCCGCGCCGAGGCGACCCGCCGAGAACTGCTGGTTCTGCTGCGCAATGGCGTTCTGCACGTCGGTCACGGTAATGCCGAGCTTCGCCATGCGGTCGGGCTTGAGCCACACGCGCATCGCATAGTCGGCAGAACCGAAGATCGACGCCTGGTTCGCGCCCGGAATACGCTTGAGCGCGTCGAGCACGTAGACGTTCGCATAGTTCGCCACATAGGCCGCATCGTAGGCATTATCGGGCGAATAAATCGCGATCACCATCATGAACGCGGAGGAGCGCTTCTGCACCGACACGCCCTGCGCCGTCACCGAATCGGGCAGGAAAGGCAACGCGAGGTTCACGCGGTTTTGCACGTCCACCTGGGCGAGCGACGGATCCGTGCCGATATTGAAGTACACCGTGAGCGTCATGTTGCCCGTCGAGGAACTCGACGAGTTCATGTACATCATGTTGTCCGCGCCGTTCACCTGCTGCTCGATCGGCGCGGCCACGTTCTGCGCGACGATATCGGCGCTCGCGCCCGGATACGTAGCGCTCACCGTGATGGTGGGCGGCGCGATGTCCGGGAACTGGGCGATCGGCAAGTTGAACATCGCCACAAGACCCGCGACGACGAGCACGATCGAGAGGACCGACGCAAAAATCGGCCGGTCAATGAAGAAATGGGAGAACTTCATTGTTCAGCCTCCCGCAGCGGGCGAGAACGTGACGTCCACGCGGCGGGATTTGTCGGGCGGATCATTGGCGACGATCTGCGCCGGCTTGCGCATCTCGATGCGCTCGGTTTTCACGCCGGCTACCACCAGCGCTGCGCGCACGGTGGCCGCGCGCGCGGCCGCCAGGCGTGCGTTCGCGGTTTGCGAGCCAGTCGAATCGGTGTAGCCGGAAATCGCCACGCGCAAGCCCGGCTCGGCGGCGAGACGGCGCGCCACGCCCGCGAGCGCGTCCGCCGACTGAGCGTCGAGGCTCGAACTGCCCGTGGCGAAATAGACTGCGGTGTGATCGCCCAACACATCGGGCTCACTTGCGGCGGCGGCCGGCTTGGCTTGGGCGTTCGCGTTCGCCGCAGCCGGACCGGAAGCCCCAGCCGCGCCCGCCTGCGCCCCGCCGCCTGCTCCGCTGTCTTGCCCCGCTGCCTCACCGCCAATATTCACGTCCGCGGGCGGCGTCTGCACGAGATTCGCCTTGACCGGCGCACCGGGCATGAGCCGCAGCGTATTGTCGATGATCACGTGATCGCCCGGATGCAAGCCCGACTTGATCACCCAGGCATTGCCGTTCCACTCGCCCGTTTCCACCACGCGCTGCTGCGCCTTACCGTCCTTGTCGACGGTCCACACATACGCGCCGCGCGGCCCCTGCTGCACGGCCGCCTGCGGCACGGCGACCGCCGAGCTGCGCTGCGCGCCCAGCAGCTTGATACGCACGAACTGACCGGGCCGCAGCGACCCCGTCGGGTTCGGCATGGAGGCGCGAATCAGGTAGGTGCCGGTTTCCGAGCTAAGCGAGGCGTCGGTAAACGCAATGTGGCCGCGCTCCGGATAGATGGTGCCGTCCGCCAGCACGATCACCGCTTCGAGCTTACCCACCGGCGGCAGTTTGAGCGTGCCGTTCTGCGTTTGCGTGCGCAGATCGAGCATCTCGTTCTCGGAGAGCGAGAAGTTGATCCACATGGGATCGAGCTTGGCCACGTAAGTGAGCAGGCTATTACTCGCATCGATGTACGAGCCGTCCTGCCTCTTCGCGAAGCTCGATAGACCGGTCACCGGCGCTGTGATCGTCGTATAGCCGAGATTGAGCGAAGCGCTAATGACATCCGCCTTCGCCCCTTCGACAGCGGCGGCGGCCGCCTGCTCCTGGCCGATAGAATCGTCGAGATCCTTCTGGCTCAATGCGTTCTTCGCGGCCAGCGGACGCACGCGGGCGAGGTTGGCCTCCGCGGTCTGGAGCCGCGCTTTTTGCTGCGCAAGCTCGGCATTCGCGGCGGCGAGCGTGGCTTCGAACGGTTTGCGGTCCATGACGAACATGACGTCGCCTGCATGGACCAACGAGCCTTCCGTATACACGCGCTTTTCAAGGAAGCCGTTCACGCGCGCGCGAATCTCGACCTGCTGCGAGCTCTCTGTCTGCCCCACGTACTCGAAAACCACAGGCACGTCGCGCAGCGCAACATTGATCACGTCGACGTTGGCAGCAGGTCGCGTTTCAGCAGCAGGTTTGTTTTCATGACATCCAACGACACTTACCAGCAATCCCAACGACAGACACAAGCTGGCCACCCGAATACCGTGAGTCATGCTGTTCTCCGTGTTGTCGACGATCTGCGCTGGACCGACGAAACCAAATCAGACGCGCGCGGGCGATCGAGTCGTATCACCGCCACTGACTTTGGTGCTCGAACAGATACTACTGTTTTTCGAGACAACGCAGAATCAGGATGGCCAAAATATCCCACGTGACAACGGCACCGGCACTCACGAGGCAATAGTGACGCAATTCGTTTCGAAATCCGAAATTAAGGTAAGCGAGTCGTTCGCTAACATTAGTACGGATATGCGCAACGGCTTGCGTATATGGAGAGGGGAAGAGAAGGATGCGGACGCTGGAAGCATGCGTCGCGTGAACAGCGGACGGGCAACGATTCAGGCGTGGCGCAACCGTCGCGGAGGCGGTTGCGCCACGCGTTGCGAATCAGGCGGCGCGATCGAGCCGGCGCACCGAGCCGAACTCCGCACACGAAATCGTGCGCATGAGTAGCGCCATGGCCTCGGCCACGCGGCGGCGATCGAGTTCGACGTGCAGGCAAGCGAGGTCGCTGCGGCGATCGATATCGATTGTATGGACGCCGAGCGCGTCGCCAACGAGACCATGCAGCGTGCATCGCGCGAGTTGCGCTTCGCTCGTAGGCACGCGCACGACCAGTTGTACCGTTGTGCGTTGGGTTGCAGGCTGAAGCGGCTTGCGCGAGTTGCGCAGTGAAAGGACGGGCCGCGGCGCGGCGGCGGAGCGGGAGCCTCGGGAAACCGGGCCCTGTGAGACGATAGACGGCATACGTGTTGTGCGCACGCCGCCGTTGCGGCCGGCGTGCTTGAGTTGAACACGAACCGATTCTAGGCAGCGCCGCGTAAACGTCTGGTAAATAAACACTGCATGGCCGCTAAAAGTGCGTAGCGGCCAAATACAACACTCAATCGAGCGGACGGCCCGCCGGTTCGCGAATGAGCGGCAGCGCGAGCAGCGAGACCGCCCCGCAGCCAATCAGATACCAGGCGGGCGCGAGCGGGTTGTCGAGCAGCTTGATGAGCCAGGTCGCGAAGAACTGCGCGAAGCCGCCGAAGATCGACACGCCCACGCAATACACCACGGACATGCCCGTCACACGAATCGACTGAGGAAAGAGTTCGGGCAGCATGACGATGTTGGGGACCGCCGTGAACGCGACGATCGCGCCCAGCACCGCCACGACCGCGAGCACGGTGGTGACGGTAGGCATGGCATGAATGAGCATGAACGCCGGATAGATCACCGCGATCAGCAGCACGCGCGAGACGCCCATCACCCACTTGCGGCCCAGCCGGTCGGAAAGCGAGCCGGCGAACGGCGAGCACACTGCCGTGACGAGCGCGGCGACGAGCGCCGCGCTCATGCCGACCGACATCGGCAGGCCGAGAATCTTGATGGCATACGTCGACATGTAGAACAGCACGATATAGTTCGCCGCCGTGCCGCCGATGGTCGTGACGACGCCTGCCACGAGTGACGTGCGATGACGCCCGAAAATCTCGCGCAGCGGCCGCGCCATGTCGGCCACGGGTTCGGTGTCTTCCACTTCGACGGGGTGCGCGAGCGTTTCGTCGAGATGGCGGCGAATGTACACGCCCACCGGCACGACCAGCATGCCGATCACGAACGGCACTCGCCAGCCCCAGCTTTCGAGCGCGGCCTGCGAAAGCGTCGTGGAAAGCGTCACGCCGATCAGCGCGCCGCACACCGTATTGAGCCCCTGGCTCACGAACTGCCAGCTGCCGTAAAAGCCGCGCGAGCGGTCATCGGCGTATTCGAGCAGAAGCGACGTCGAGGCGCCCACTTCGCCGCCTACCGCGAAGCCCTGCACGAGACGCGCGATCAGGATCAGCGCGGGCGCCGCGAGCCCGATCTGCGCATAGGTGGGCGCGAATGCGATGAGCGCCGAGCCGAGCGCCATGAGCCAGAGCGTGAGCGTCATGGCGGCCTTGCGGCCTACGCGGTCCGCGAACGCGCCGATCACGATGCCGCCGATCGGACGCACGACGAAACCCACGCCGAAGCTGCCCACGGCGAGCATCAGCTGGTTCAGCGAGCCATGCACCGGGAAATACAGCGAGCCGATGATCGAGGCGAAGAAGCTGTAGACCGTGAAGTCGAAGAACTCGAGCCCGTTGCCGAGCGTGATCGCGAAGATGGCCTTCGCGCGCGAGCGGCGCGTGGAAGCCTGGGCGGCTGCGGCCGGCGCCTGAATCGACGTGGCGTTCATCGGGTGTCTCCTCGTGTGTCTCGTGTCTCGTATCGTGGCGCTTGCTGGTGCGCCTGTAGGTGCGCTGCTTCAGCCGCGCAGGAAGCGTTCGGCGAGTTGCACCCAGTATGCCGCGCCGGTGGCGAGGCAGTCGTCGTTGAAGTCGTAGCCGGGGTTGTGCACCATGCAGCCCCCCTCTCCGTCGCCATTGCCGATGATGAGGTAGCTGCCCGCGCAGCGCTCGAGCAGGAACGAGAAGTCCTCGCTGCCGGTGAGCGGCGCCATGTCATGAATCAGGCCCTCTTCGCCCAGCCAGTCGCGCGCCACGTCCTGCGCGAACTCGGTCATCGCCACGTCGTTCACGAGGACCGGGTAGCGGCGCTGATAGTCGATGCGCGCCGTCGCGCCATACGCGCTTGCCTGCGCGTGCACGAGCGCCGTGATGCGCTCCTGCAGCAAGTCGCGCACTTCGGGGCGCAGCGCGCGCACCGAGAGGCGCATCTGGGCGGTTTGCGGAATCACGTTGGGGGCGTCGCCCGAATGGATCGCGCCCACGGTGACGATCGCCATGTCGAGCGGCGGCACGTTGCGCGACACGATGGTTTGCAGCGCGAGCACGACGTTGGCGCACACCACGACCGGATCGATCGCCTTGTGCGGCACCGCGCCATGACCGCCGCGCCCATCTATGTCGATGATGACCGTGTCCGACGAAGCCATGAACGGCCCCGCGCGAAAGCCGAGCTTGCCGGTGGGGAAGCCGGGCATGTTGTGCATGGCGAACACGGCGTCGCAGGGAAAGCGCTCGAACAGGCCTTCGTCGAGCATGCGCTTCGCGCCGCCCAGGCCTTCTTCGGCAGGCTGGAAAATGAGGTGCAGCGTGCCGCTGAAATTGCGCGACTGCGCAAGATGCTTCGCGGCCGCGAGCAGCATGGCCGTGTGGCCGTCGTGGCCGCATGCGTGCATCTTGCCCGGAATACGGCTCGCGTAGTCGAGGCCCGTGCTCTCGTGGATCGGCAGCGCGTCCATATCGGCACGCAGGCCTAGGCGCGCGTTGCCTTCGCCCACCTTGAGCGTGCCCACGACGCCCGTGCCGCCCAGCCCGCGACGCACCTCGTAGCCCCACTCCGTGAGGCGCTGCGCGACGAGGTCGCTGGTGACGAATTCTTCGAAGCCCAGTTCGGGATGCGCGTGGATCTCGTGGCGCAGCGCGATCATCTCGTCTTCGATCGCGGCGATTGCGGCCGGGATAGCCATCGTGTTCATACGAATTCCCTCCTGGGCGGGCGTGAGTGTGAATTCGCTTGAGAATAATGACGTCTCTTATCTGCCGACAGCCCTAAAATAGTTGGCCCGCCAACCAGAAGTGCGCACTCGGGTTATCCCTTATGAAGTTCCACCAGTTCCGCGCGCTCGTCGCCATGGCCGATACCGGCAGCATTCGCGCGGCCGCGCGTCAGCTTGGCATCTCGCCGGCGGCGGCGACGAAGGCGGTACGCGAGTTGGAAGCCGAGCAGCAAATCGCGCTCGTTACGCGCAACGCGAACGGCATCGCCTTCACGGAAGCGGGCCAGGCGCTGCTCGTGCATGCGCGGCTCGTCGTGCACCAGATGTCGCGCGCCCAGGACGAACTCGACGCGCGGCGCGGGCGCGGCGGCGGCAAGCTCGCGATCGGCGTGACGCCGTGGCTCGCCCTTTCCTTCCTGCCCGACGCCGTTACGCTGTTTCGCGAGCGCATGCCCGGCATGCAGCTGGAGTTCTACGAAGGCCTGCTCAATATCGTGATGCCGCGGCTGCGCGATGGCTCGCTCGACTTCTCGCTAGGCAAGCCCGGGCCCGCATCGCTGCATGCGGAATTCACGCAAACGCCGATCTTTGCGACCGAGTCCGCCGTGGTGGTGCGCAAGGACCATCCGCTCTCGCATGCGCAGTCGCTTAAGGAACTTCAGGATTGCGAATGGTTACTCAACTGGGACCCGGCCAGCAAGGAGATGATCGCCGACGACGTGTTCCTGCGGCATGGCCTGCCAATGCCGAAAAGCGTGCATCTCGCGCACTCGTTCGTGGTGGCGATGGGGCTCATCATGAATACCGATATGGTGAGTATTTTCCCGTGGCCGCTCGTGGAAACGCGCTTCGCGCGTGATAACTTGCGCGCGCTTGCGCTTCAGGAGGAAGTGGATCGGACCGTGGTGAGCGTCGTTGCACGTCGTGGCGTGCCGCTCTCCGCTGCGGCAGAATGCTTTTTGGAGTGCCTCAAGGAGGCCATTCATGCAGGTGAGGCTTCGGCTAATCCTGAGCGCAGGCGGCTCTATCACTCGCTTGAGTTGTTGATATGAGTTTTGGTTGGGTTATTCTTTAATTCGCGTTTCCTTGTTTTCGCGGTGGTACTTCAAGCGTTGCCCCTGTGCGGGGCGGCACCTACTTTTCTTTGCAGCGGCAAAGAAAAGTAGGCAAAAGAAAGCCGCTCACACCGCCAGCGCCTGCCACCGTTCACCCCGCACCACCCCACTCGAATGGCTCCGGAGCGTCTGTGACCTCGCACCACTTAACTGAGTGACAAGGCGCTCATCCTTCCGGCGGCGCTACGCGCCCCGAAGGGCATAATCCCAAACCGTTGGGGCGCGTGAGTTCTCACGAATGCGCTTGCTACCCTTCGGTTTTCCGGTGTCCCTTGCAGACCCGGCCGCTGCGCGCGTAGCGAGCAGCGGGAACGGATGAGCGCCTGGTCACTGACGGGAATGGTGCGAGGTGACAGATGCTCCGGAGCCATTCGAGTGGGGTGGTGCGATGTGAACCGTGGCCGGCACTAGCGGTGTGAGCGGCTTTCTTTTGCCTACTTTTCTTTGCCGCTGCAAAGAAAAGTAGGTGCCGCCCCGCACAGGGGCAACGCTTGAAGTACCGCCGCGAAAACAAGGAAAGCCCAAAGCGCCAGAAACTCCCCCCAAACACCAACCCAAAACCTCAGAACGACGTCCCAATCTGAAACTGAAACTTCTGATACTGGTCACCCGCGTGCTTGACGATAGGAAAGCCCAAATCGAGCTTGAGCGGCCCGATCGGCGAGATCCATTCCAGGCCCGCGCCATAGCTGTACCGCAGACCATTCGCGCCGGTGCTGCTACCCTCCGTGCCCCACACGTTACCGCCGTCCACAAACGTGAACACGCGCAGCGTACGGTCATACCCCGTGCCGGGCAACGGAAACGTCAACTCGATATTGCCGACCACCATCTTCGAGCCGCCGATCGGATCGTTCGTCGTCGCGTCGCGCGGGCCGAGCGAGCCCGACTCGTAGCCGCGCACCGACCCGATACCGCCCGCATAGTAGTTCTTGAAAATCGGATACGGCTTGCCGCCCAGGCCGTTGCCGTAACCGCCCTGGAAGTTCAGCCCCAGCACGAAGCCGCGCGCGAATGAGTAGTAGTACTGCATTTGCGCATCGCCCTTGTAGTACTGCGTGCCCGCTGGCGTGCCGTATTCGGCGTTCGCCTGCGCGTAGTAGCCGCGGCTCGGCACCAGCGCGCTGTCGCGGTTGTCGCGCGACCAGCCCACGGTGAGCGGCACCGTGTTCGAAACGCGCCCGAAATCGTTCACGTAGTCTTTGTAGGTCTGTGGCGTGCTGGCATCGACGTCGAGACGGTCCTGCTCGATGCCGAGGCCGAAATACACCATGTCGGTCTCGGAGAACGGAATGCCGAACTTCATATCCGCACCATACGAAATGATGCGAAAGCTCGTGTCGTTCGTACTCGAGTAGTAAAGCGGCTCGGTCGTGCGGTAGTAGACATCGGTAATGCGCTTGATGCCGTCCACCGTGAAATACGGATCGACCTGCGTGACCGAAAGCGTGCGATACGTCGTGGCCGTATTCACGTTCAGCGAAAGGCTGTTGCCGGAGCCGAACACGTTGTCCTGCGAAATGCCCGCCGAGATGATCGGCCCTTCGCCCGAGCCGTAGCCCAGGCCCAGCGAAAGCGTGCCGGTCGGCTTCTCGGTCACTTTCACATCCACGTCCACTTCGTCCTGCGTGCCTTCCACCGGCACCGTGGTCACGTCCACGTCGGTAAAGTAGCCAAGGCGGTTGATGCGGTCCTTCGAAAGCGCGAGGCGGTTCGAGTCGAACCACGAGCTTTCGAGCTGGCGCATTTCGCGGCGCACGACTTCGTCGCGCGTGCGTGTATTGCCGGTCACGTTCACGCGGCGCACATACACGCGGCGGCTCGGGTCCACCTGCAACGTGAGCGCGACCGTGTGGTCCTTCTGGTCGATCTCGGGCAGCGCATTCACCGTGGCGAATGCATAGCCGTATTCGCCAAGCTTGTCGACGATCGCCTTCGTGGTGTCCTTGAGCTTTTGCGCCGAAAATCGCTGGCCCGGCTTCACGCCGACCAGCTTGCGCAATTCCGCCTCACGGTCGAGCAGATTGCCGGCCATCTTGACGCTCGAAATCGTATAAGGCTCGCCCTCGTGAATCCCGATCGTCAGGTACATGTCCTTCTTGTCGGGCGACAGCGAGACCTGCGTCGAGTCGATGTTGAACTCCAGATAGCCGCGGTCCAGATAGTACGAGCGCACGTTGTCGAGGTCGCCCGTGAGCTTTTCCTTCGAATACAGGTCGTTCTTCGTGTACCAGGAGAACCAGTTCGGCGTGGACAGCTGCATTTCATCGAGCAGCGTGCCGTCGCTGAACGTCTTGTTGCCGATGAAGTTGATCTGGCGGATCTTCGCGCTCGGCCCTTCGACCACGGAGAACAGCAGCCCCACGCGATTGCGGTCGATCGGCGTGACCGTGGTCGTGACCTCTGCCGCGTAATAGCCGCGCGTGAGGTACTGGCGCTTGAGCTCCTGCTCCGCCTTGTCGACGAGCGCCTTGTCGTAGCTCTGGCCCGCCGACAGTCCGACCGACTTGAGCGCCTTCGTCAAGTTATCCTTATCGAATTCCTTGATGCCGGCGAAATCGATCGTGCCGATGGCGGGACGCTCCTGCACCTGCACAATCACCGTAGTGCCCTGCGTGGAAATGCGCACGTCGCTGAAGAGGCTCGTTGCGTAGAGCGCGCGAATCGCGTCGGAGGCCTTGTCATCCGTGAAGGTCTCGCCCTGCTTGATCGGCAGATAGGCGAATACGGTGCCCGGCTCGATGCGCGTGAGCCCGTCGATACGGATGTCCTGGACCACGAAGGGCTCGGTGGCGTGCGCCGCAGCAGTCACGCCGATGCCGAAGCCGGCGAGAGTCAGTGCGCGTGCATAGCGCGCCGTGGTAGTTGATGCCGTCATGCGGGAGGTCGATTGTGAAGCAACGAAAGAGCCGTGAAAGTGCCGAATGCTCCAGTGCCGGCGCGAGAAGCGCGCAGCTGGCATCCACGGATGCAGGGTGTAAAACGGATGCGGCAAACTACGCCGGCGCGCCGCGCCTATTGCATGCTCGCGCGGCCAGGCAGGCGCATCTTCGCAAGCCCCGTTGCGAGCGAAAGCACTTCGGTCATGTGCACGGCTTGCGCGGGATGCAGACGGAACGACAATTCGGCGCCTCCGGGCAAGCGGAAGCTCACGACGAGATGCTGCACGTCGCCCGACTCGCGCCCAACTTCCCACGCCTCGCAAGGCATGGTGAATTTCACGCTCGCGGTTTTGTGGCGGATGCGCTCGGAGCGGCCAATCGCATTGGAAAGCGCGGCGAGCAGTTCATGCATCACCGAACAATGCAGCGCGACGCTGTCCGGCTGATTGCCGTTCACCATCAGGTACTGGCCGTCCGCAGTCAGCTCGAAATCGCGCAGGGAATGAATGGCAAGAGCCGGGGACGAGGGCATGAGCGACGCTCCGTTTCGAAAGCATCGGCGGAGTCTAGTGCGTTGGGCGCGGTCCGCGCGTTACCTCGTCATTACAGGGATTACTTTCATCAATATTGCATGCAGGCGCGTTGAGTTCGTTTCGCACGCACCCATTTCTGCGCGAGACCAATACCCTGCGCGCATGCAGCGGCTTTCAATTTGCCCTCGACCGCACGAGGCCACGACTATCTTGAAAAATTTTTGGTAACCGTAGCGATTACGTTCGCTTTCGATAGGCAAACAGGCGTTTTAACGCACGCCGCGTGGCTGGCATCGCGGCGAACGCCCGCTGTCACTTATCAAAAAAATCTTGAAACACCGCGAAGCGCGCATGCACCGCGAGCGCCTGTAAGGGAAAGCAAGACAGCAGATCGGCGAATGCATTGACTCGCTCGATACGCGAGAGAAGCATTGCGGCCGCTTCGTTACGCACGCTGCCGTGACGGTCGAGAAATTGGCCCCAAAGCGAAAGCGCGCGCAGGCGGCCCACGGGCTGCGCGCTCGCGACGTAGGCCGCGGGAAAGAGCCGCCGGTAGGCGGGCACGTTGTAGAGCCAGGAAGTGCCATGAACGAGCATGTCGCTCGAGGCGTAACCGCATTCGTGCAACTGTTCGATTAATGCCCGCAACTCGCCGTTGCGCGCGGCGCGTTGCCTGGAATCGAGCGCCGACATGCCGTTATCCGTTTGAGCGTTGAAGTGCAGGCGCGCTCCGCCATGCGGTTCATGCGCGTAAGAGAAGCAGCCAACCGTCGCGACAACCGCAGGCGCCGCCTGATGCGTCGGGCAGCGCTGCAAATAACGCCACGTCCACTCGCACTGCGCTTCAACGTTTGCGTGCTCATCGAGGCCATGCAAGTACGCTGCCCAGAGGGGATGCGTGCGATCGAAGGCGCGCCCGGCGCCAAAACGCACATAGAGGTTCGTGCAGTCGAGCATGGCCGCCGCGAGCGGCATGCCTGCGCGGCGCGCCGCCGTGTGCGCGAAGCGCACCTGGAGGTCGTAAAACGCGCGTTTGGGGCTCACCGGGCCTTATCTCCGTCGTCCACGATACAATGCGGCTGCGTCCGATCCGTCCCTCGCTGCCCCTATCCGACATGCAGAATTCTACCCGGGCCTTCCTGCTGGGCCCGTTGCTCAAAGGCGTTTCCCGTTCGTTCTACCTCACGATGCGCGTGCTGCCCGCCGGCATGCGCGACCCCGTGGGCGAAGCCTATCTGCTCGCGCGCGCCGCCGACACCATTGCCGACACCGCGCTGATCCCGCCCGAGCGGCGGCTCGCCCTGCTGCTCGCGCTGCGCGAGCGCGTGAACGGCGCGACGAACGATGACACCCTGCTCGCCGATCTCGCAGGCGAAGTGGCGGGCCAGCAAACGCAATCGGACGAGAAGCTGCTGCTCGAATCGCTGGGCGGCGCGCTCGAGGTGCTCACGCAGCTCGACGACGCCGATCGCCGTGCCGTGCGCGAGATCGTCACGACGCTCACCGAAGGCATGGAATTCGATCTGCGCACGTTCCCCGACGAGCGCTCGGGCCAGGTGGCCGCGCTGAATACGTGGGACGAGCTCGACCGCTATACGTATCTCGTGGCGGGCTGCGTGGGCGAGTTCTGGACGAAGATGACGTACATGCACTTGCCGGGCACCCTCGCGCCCTCGCTCGAACAAACGATGTACGCGCGCGGCATCCGCTTCGGCAAGGCCTTGCAGATGGTGAACGTGCTGCGCGATTGCGGCAAGGATCTGCGCATTGGCCGCTGCTATCTGCCGGCTTCGATGCTGGCCCAGGCCGGGCTCAGCGCGCAGGACTTGCTGAAGCCTGGCGCGTCCGCGCACGCGCGGCCGATCATGCTCGAACTCGTGCGCATCGCGCTCGACCACTTCCGCGCGGCCATCGACTATACGTTCGCGCTGCCGCGCCTTTCGGTGCGCCTGCGGCTCGCATGCCTGTGGCCCATTCTCATCGGCCTCGAAACGCTCGAGCGCCTCGTCGACAACGACGACTGGCTCGATCCCGCGAAGACCTCGAAGGTCACGCGCAACGACGTCTATCGCATTCTCGCCTGCTCCACCGCGCTCGCGCCTTCGAATGCGTTGCTCGGCGTCTGGTTCAAGCGGCTCGTTGCGCGTGTCGAGGCGCGTATCAAGCGCTGAAAATAAGGGCGAAAAAAAGGCGCGCTTCGCAGCGCGCCTTGTGCGGCTCGCAAGTCTTTAACTCAACCTTTCTCGCCGCGATACAACTTGATGATCGCCGAGAAGTCGAGCTTGCCGTCGCCGTGGCTGCTCATGGCCTGATAGAGCTGTTGCGCGAGCGCCCCCATGTACGCGGGCTGATGCACGCCTTTTGCGGCGTCGGTGGCGAGACCCAGGTCCTTGAGCATGAGGTCCGTGCCGAACCCGCCCGTGTAGCCGCGCGACGAAGGCGCCGTCTCGATCACGCCAGGATACGGGTTGTACGTGTCCGAACTCCAGCAGCGGCCCGTGGACGTGTTCATGATGCCGCCCAGCACTTTCGGGTCGATGCCGAGCGCCTCGCCGAGCGCCATCGCTTCGGCCACGCCAGCCATCGTGACGCCGAGCACGAGGTTGTTGCAGATCTTCGCCACCTGCCCCGTGCCCGTCTCGCCGCAATGGACAATGTTCTTGCCCATGCCAGAGAGCACCGGCTTCACGCTCTCATAGTGTTCGGCACTACCGCCCACCATGAAGGTGAGCGTGCCCGCGGCCGCGCCGCCCGTGCCGCCCGAAACTGGCGCGTCGACAAACGCGTTGCCCTGCGCGGCAGCGAGTTTCGCGAACTCCTTGACGCTCGCCGGATCGATCGTGCTCGAATCGATGATCGTCACGCCCTTTGCGATGCCCGCCAGCACGCCGTCTTCCGCCGTGAGCACGCTGCGCACGTGCGCCGCCGCGGGCAGCATCGTGATGACGCACTCCGCACCGCTCGCAGCCGCCTTCGCCGATGCAGCCTTCTGCGCACCGGCCTCGGCGAGCGTTTGCATCGCGCTCGCGCTCAGGTCGAACACCGCCACCGTATGCCCCGCCTTGAGCAGGTTGAGCGCCATTGGCGCGCCCATGTGGCCCAGCCCGACGAATCCGATTTTCATGAGCCTGTCTCCGTTATTGTTCAGTACTCCGTGTTGATGTCGGGCGACGTATCAGCGCAGGCTGATCGTCGTGTTCACGCCGTCGCTCACGGTCGCGTCGTCGAACCAGCGCGCGGTGACCGTCTTGGTCTGCGTGTAGAACTGCACGACCTGCTTGCCATACGGACCGAGGTCGCCGAGTTTCGATCCGCGCGAGCCCGTGAAGCTGAAATACGGCACCGGCACCGGAATCGGAATGTTGATGCCCACCTGGCCAATGTCGATCTCACTCTGAAACTTGCGTGCCGCAGCGCCGCTTTGCGTGAACAGGCCCACGCCATTGCCGAACGGATTCGCGTTGACGATGGCGATCGCTTCGTCGAGCGTCTTCGCCGTGAGCACCACGAGCACAGGCCCGAAAATCTCGTTCGTGTAGATGTCCATGTCGGTCTTCACGTCCGTGAACACCGTGGGCCCAACGAAGTTGCCGCTTTCGTAGCCCGGCACCTTCACGTCGCGGCCATCGAGTGCGAGCGTCGCGCCCTGCTTCACGCCCGAATCGATCAGGCCGAGAATGCGCGTTTTCGCGGTGCGCGACACGACGGGGCCGACGTCGGTCTTCGGCTCATGGCCCGCATTGACCTTGAGCGTCTTCGCCTTTTCGACAAGCTCGTCCACCCATTGCTGCGCCGCGCCCACGAATACGGCCACGGAGGTCGCCATGCAACGCTGGCCCGCTGCGCCGAACGCCGCGCCGACCAGCGCATTGAGCGCCTGCTCGCGATTCGCATCGGGCAGCACGACGGCGTGATTTTTCGCGCCCATCATCGACTGCACGCGCTTGCCGTGTTCGCTGCCCAGACGATAGACGTGCGTACCCACGGCCGTCGAGCCGACGAACGAAATGGCCTTCACGAGTTCGTGCGTGCAGATCGCATCGACGACTTCCTTGCCGCCGTGCACGACGTTGAGCACGCCCTTCGGAATGCCCGCTTCGATCGCGAGTTCGACGAGCTGCATCGTCGAAAGCGGATCCTGCTCCGAAGGCTTGAGCACGAACGTATTGCCGCAAACGATCGCCATCGGGAACATCCACAGCGGGATCATCGCGGGAAAGTTGAACGGCGTGATGCCGGCGCACACGCCCAGTGGCTGCTGCAACGTGTAGGTGTCCACGCCGCCCGCCACGTTCTCGGCGAAACCGCCTTGCTGCAGCGTGCCGATCGAGCAGGCATGCTCGACCACTTCGAGGCCGCGGAAAATATCGCCCTCGGCGTCGGGCAGCGTCTTGCCCTGCTCGGCGGTGAGCGTCTGCGCAATGCGCGGCATATTCTCGCGAATCAAAGCCTGTAGCTTGAGCATGATGCGCAAGCGCGTGCCGATCGGCGTGGTCTTCCACGTGGCGAACGCGGCGTGCGCGGCCTTCACAGCCTGGTCCACTTCCTCGACAGTCGCGAACGGCACGCGCGCCAGCACTTCCTGCGTGGCCGGATTGACGATGTCGCGCCATTCCTTTGTTTTCGATTCGACGAACTCGCCGTCGATGAGCAGCTTGACGGTCGAAACATGCGCGTTGGATGCCTGGGTCACTGCGTTCATCGTGAACTCTCCCTGATGGATTCGAACGGGCCGGCCATGGCCGGATGTAGCGGAATATGCGGCGTACGCGCCGTCCTCAATCGCAGCATGCGCGCGACAACCTGGCGCGAACACATGCAGTCGAGTCGGGCGTGCGGGGAATGGAGCCGGGCGAAGTGAAGGAGAGGCCTGCTGAACACGGGCCCGCCTGCGGCGAGCGCGTGGGGAACGACTGCATTTGCATCGTCTGTCTCCATCCTTGTTGTCGTGCGACCGTGTCAGTTTCAGTCGCCTTCTGCACCGAGTATAGTTATTCGAATATCCACGGCATAGAGACGAAAAAGCCCATCCGATATGCAAAAAAACACAACGAGCGGCATGGAGACATTGAACTGGGACGATCTGCGCTACTTCCTGGAAGTCGCGCGCACGCAGCGCGCGAGCGGCGCCGCGAAGCGTCTGGGCGTCGACCACACGACGGTCGCGCGCCGGGTTCGGGAGCTGGAGGCGGCGCTCGGCACCGTCCTGTTCGACAAATCGCGCTCGGGTGGCTTCGTGCTGACGGCCGAAGGGCAGCGCCTGCTGGCCTACGCGGATGCTGTGGAAACCACCGTGCAATCGGCCAGCGAGCAGTTCGCGATTGGCGCGCAGTCGCTTTCGGGCCACGTTCGCGTGGGCTCGACCGAGGGTTTCGGCTGCTTCTTTCTTGCGCCGCAACTCGCGCGCTTCACGGGCCAGCATCCCGACATGTCGATCGACCTGTTGCCGGTGCCGCATTTCGTGAGCCTTTCAAAGCGCGAGGCCGATCTGGCGATCATGCTTGAGCGCCCCGAACGCGGGCAGTATGTCTACACGAAACTGTGCGACTACCGGTTGCGCCTGTACGGCACGCCCGCCTATCTCGAGCGCTACCCGCGCATTCGCACGGCCTCCGACCTGCGCAATCACGCCTTCATCAGCTATGTCGCCGATCTGGCGTTCAGCCATGAGTTGCTGTATCTCGAACGAACAGCGCCTAGCGTAACCGCCAACCTGTGCAGCACGAGCGTGATCGCGCAATATCATGCTGCGCTGCAGGGCAGCGCGCTCGCCATCCTGCCTTGCTTCATGGCCGAGCCTGACCCGCGCCTCGTGCCGATCCTGCCCGACGAAGTCGTGGTGACGCGGCGCTTCTGGCTATGCAGCCGCGAGGATCTGCGCAAGCTGCGGCGCATCACGTCGCTCTGGGATTATTTGCGCGCGGCCGCCGACGCCAATCGCCCTCTGCTCATGGGCGAATCGCCGGAAATGCATTACGTTGAGGCGTGAGCACCGCTCACGCTACTGTCTCGACAAGCAACAAAAAGCCGCACATGCAGTCCACGAACGGGACTGCATGTGCGGCCTTCAGGAAGAATCTGGATTCACCCGCTCCGGCGTCGCCGTCCGCGCCTCCACGCGCGATCGGCACACGCCGGCTAGCCGATGCTCAGGTCCCAACCGGGCGGATCGTCAGCGCGTTACGCACCGACGTCACACCCTCCACGCCCTTGGCGACATCGCCGGCGCGCTGGATCTGCGACTGCTCGGGTACGGTGCCTTGCAGGATGACGGCGCCGTCTTTCGCACGCACGGTGATGTTGGAGACGCTGATGTTACGGTCACGCGCGAGGGCCGAACGAACCTTGCGGCCGAGCGCACGGTTCGCTGCGCGTGCTTGACGCAGCGCTGCCTTCGATTGATTGACGTTGTGCTGGGCAGAGGCCGTCGGACCGCTGGCCGGGGCTTCTGCTGCGGCAGGAGCCGAAGCGTCCTGTGCATAGACCTGGAACGAGGCCGCCACGAGTGCCGTGGCTGCGGCCAGCTTGAACATCTGAATAGCCTTCATGCAGTTTCTCCTGTTGTCAGTCTTATTGCAGGCCCTGGAACGGGCCGTTAACTACACCGTTGACTACAAAACATTCACGCGCCAGATGGCGATGGGAAGTAACAATACCGCAACTATTTCATTCTTGACACGTAGCACGCCCAATCTGTGATTCCACGCCACACTTCCTGTTGCTTTCCACAGACGAATACGTTGCTTGTCCAAATAGTGAAGCCGCGACTCAACCATCCAATTGCAATCGCTTCACCTGCCCACTTTACGGTCCGTTCACCGCCGCTTCATTGCCGCTTTAAACGCCGGTGCAATGCCTTCAGCCATGATCCGCTTTGGTGCATGCGATATGAATAAGAACACTAATCGCTTTTCCCAGAGCGGGATTGAGCCGCTTTAATCAAACAGCAACGCGCATCACACAAGCAGCGTTGACATTACGGACAGCGGTTAACCCGAATACCCATTGCGCAATACGAGAGGCGCTGCATCAATTGGCCAATTGCGCCTTTATCCATCGGTAGAACTGCTGAATCGCCGCCTCGCGTGGATGCCCTTCGCGCCACGTGAAGTAATAGTCGAGTGAGGCCGGAATACGGACCTGCCCCAGCTGCACCAGTTCGCCGCGTTCGATGAAACCGCGCGCGAGCTGCAGGCGTGCCGTGGCCGCCCCTTGCCCGGCCACCGTGGCCTGCAGCAGCAGGCCCGCGTCGTCGAATACCGGTCCGCGCTCAGGTTCGTCGCCGGCCACGCCCGCCGCTTCGAAGAAGTCGCGCCACGAGCGGCGCGAAAAACGCAGGAGCGGCATGCTCGCGAGATCTTCGATACGAAAGCCGGGATGGCGCGCGAGCAAGGCCGGGCTGCATACCGCAACCACCTGGTCGTCCAGCAGCTTGCGGATCTGGAAGCCGGGTTCGTCCACGCGCCGATGCCAGATGCCGATGTCGAAGGGATAGGGGTCGGGCGGCGTGACGTCGGCATGCATGCGCAGCGAAAGGTCGACCATGGGATGGCGGTCGTAGAAGTCGCCCAGGCGCGGAATCAGCCAGACGGAGGCGAAGTCGGACATCACGCTCAGTTCGAGCCGCGTGACGCCGCTCACGCCGGGGCGCGTGGCGTCGAGCGCGTCGCGCAGGTCGTCGAGACTGCGGCGCACGCGCTCGGCAAGCTGCGCGCCCGCAGCCGTCGGGATCATGCGGCTGCCCGCACGGCGGAACAGCTCGACGCCCAGTTCGGTTTCCAGCGCGCGCAGATGATGGCTTACGGCGCTGTGCGTCAAATGCAATTCTTCCGCGGCACGGCTGAAACTGCGCCGCCGCGCAGCGGCTTCAAGGGCGCGCAGCGCCTGCAAAGGGGGGAGAGATCGGGCCATGACGTCAAATTCTACTCACAATGCCGTCTGAAATCTCTCGCTGGCCTCGCGCACGTCAATCGCCAATAATCGACAGCCAGGCATTCAATCCGCTTTCGTCCCAACATGACCTCACTCAGACTGCGCGTATTCGCCGTATTCGCGCTCGGCTATTTCATTTCGTACCTGTTTCGCGGCGTCAATCTCGGCTTCGCGCCGTTTCTTTCGCGTGAAATGGGCTTCACGGCGACCGATCTCGGTACGCTCACGAGCCTCTATTTCCTCGGCTTCGCCGGCGCGCAGATCCCCGGCGGCGTGCTGCTCGACCATTACGGCCCGCGCCGCGTCACCGCGTGCGTCATGCTCGTGGCCGCAGCAGGCGCGCTGATCTTCGGCGTCTCGCACAACATGGCCGCGATGATGGTCGGCCGGCTGCTGATCGGCGTGGGCGTGTCGGTGTGCCTTGGCGGCGCGTTCAAGGCCACGGCGCAACACTTTCCCGTCGCGCAGCTCACCCTCGTGAACGGCCTCGTGATGGCCGTGGGGGGACTTGGCGGCGTAGCCGTGGGCGCCCCGCTCTCGTGGCTCCTCTCGATCGCGCCGTGGCGCGCGGTGAGCCTTGGGCTCGCGGCGCTCACCGTACTCGTGGCCGCCATCATCTGGATGGGCGGGCCGCGTACGCGCGACACCCACCATCAGGCAAGCGTGCTCGAACAGTTCAAGGGCACCGCGCACATCCTGCGCAGCCATGCGTTCTGGAAGACGGCGACGTTCTCGTCGCTGACCCAGGCTGTGTTCTACGCCATGCAGTCGCTGTGGGTCGGCGCGTTCCTGCGCGACGTCGTGCCGGCCGGCACCGCCGATGCCGGCGCGCGCGCGGCCTCGCTCGTTTCCGTGCTGGGCGGCGCGTTCATTGTCGGCAATATCGGCTTTGGCGCGCTCGCACGCAGCTTCGAGCGGCGCGGCGTGAGCGTACAGCTCTTCTCCGGCGTCACGATGCTCGTTTTCGTACTCGTGCAAGCGTTGCTCGCAGCGCGTGTGCCGCTGCCTGCCTCCTTGCTTTGGGCCGCGTACGGCGCGTTCGGCGGCACCGGCATCCTCACCTACGCCGTGCTCGCCGAATATTTTCCGCCGCGCCTGATTGGCCGCGTGAACACCACTTTCACGCTCGTCATTTTCATCGGCATCTTCTTTCTGCAGATTGCGATTGGCGCCGCGCTCGCGCACTGGCCAGCACTCGACGGCCACTACCCAGCGGTCGCGCATCAGACCGTGTGGACGGTCCTCGTCGTCCTGCAAGTGCTCTGCGCCGTGTGGTACTTCATGCCGTCGCGGCGCGCCGCCGCGACGCGACACGCAGTCGAAACGCAATAAGGCGCGCTTTTTTGCGAAGCCGCATCACACCCGGTGCGGCTATGCGTTTCTGCTCACATCGATAGCACGATTTCTTCCTTCGGCACGGACGGCGCACCACTATGATGAAGACGCCCTGCCGTTCGCATTTCCCATCACACGCAGCGCTTCTGCCGAGAAATGCAAATCTCGATTCATTGGTTGTCCTGATCGGCACGCACGGAAAAGAATGACCCAACGGCAACGACGGCGACGCAAGCTCGCCAGTCTGCGCACCCCGTTTCGTCACCCGGATCCGACCTGCCCATGCGTTCATATCGTGTTCTGCAGTACCTGCTTTGCGCAGCGCTCTCGTTCGTCTCCCTGCATGCAGCCGCCGAAAAGCCCACCGTGATCCGTATCGGCGTCGCGCAGCAAGGCGCGGGCGATCCGCCTACCTTCGGCGGCTCGACCGCGGCCACAGTGCAGGGCCAGCAGTTGCTCGAAAAGGAATTCGCCGCCGACGGCATCAAGGTCGAGTGGCTCTTCTTCAAGGGCGCGGGCCCGGCGGTGAACGAGGCCATTGCCAACAATGCACTCGACTTCGCGTATCAAGGCGACTTGCCCTCGGTCCTCGCACGCGCCAATGGTCTCAAGACCCGCATCCTGCTCGAATCGGGCGTGCGTTCCGGCGTGAAGGTGGGGGTGCCTGCCGACTCGGACATCAAATCGATCAAGGACCTCAAGGACCGGCGGGTCGCCATTTTTCGCGGCACGAACCTGCAGCTCGTGGCCGACAACGCACTGGCCGAAAACCAGCTCGACGAACACGCGCTGCGCGTGATCAACCTGGACACGGCAAGCTCGCTCGCGGCGCTCGCATCGAAAGGCATCGACGCTTCGGTGAATGACTATCACCTTTACCGGCTGCGCGACCAGGGTCTTGCCCGCATCGTCTACGAATCGCAGCACGACGGGCCGCAGTTGACGCGCCAGGCGCATCTGCTCGTGCTCGACAGCTTCGAGAAGGCGCACCCCGATATCGTGCAGCGCGTAGTCAACGTCTTCGTGCAAGCGGCGCAATGGTCGTCCGACGAGGCCAACCGCGACGCGCTCTTCAAGCTGTGGGCGAAGAGCGGCGTGAGCTACGCGTCCTGGCAAGCCGAATTCGGCGAGCAACCCCTGAAGTATCGCAATTCGCCTCTCATCGACCCGTTCATCGTGGCGCGTTACAAGGCCGTTGCGCAGGACGCCCTGCGCCTGAAGCTGATTCGCCAGCCCGTGGACGTCGATTCGTGGTTCGAGCCGCGCTATCTCGACAACGCACTGCGCACGCAAAAGCTCGAACACTACTGGACCCGCTACGACGCCGCCGGCAAGCCGCTTGGCTGAGCGCGCGAGAGGAACCGCATCATGACGGAAACCGCGATCACGATTGCCAGGGACACGCCGCGTGCAGCACCCACTAGCGACGCGGCATCAACCCACACACGCTGGCGCGCCGCACTACGGGCGTTCGCATGGCATCTCGCGCCCTGGTTGCTGCCCGGACTGCTCTTCCTGCTATGGAACGTGGGCTGCGCGCATGGCTGGATCGCGCCGCAAATCCTGCCCGCGCCGCAGCGCGTTTATGAAACGTTCGTCGACCTCGCCCAGAGCGGCGAGCTTGCGCGCAATACGCTGATCAGTCTGCAACGCGTCCTGCTGGGCTTTGCGGGCGGGACCGTGCTCGGCTTGCTGATCGGCGGCGCGCTCGGGCTCTCGCGCACGCTCGAAGCCTGGGTGCTGCCGAGCTTCAACGCCCTCGTGCAGATCCCCGTGCTCGGCTGGCTGCCTTTCTTGCTGTTGCTTGTCGGCGTGGGCGAACCGCTCAAGTATCTGCTCATCGCTCATGCGGCGCTCGTGCCGGTCACGCTTAGCACCATGCAGGGCTTTCGGCAGACACCCGCTGCGCTGGACGAAGTCGCGCGCGTATTCGCCTACACACGCTGGCAACGCATCGTGAGGCTCGTGCTGCCCGCGGCGATTCCCACGCTCGCAACCGGCGTGCGCCTCGCCTTCACGAAGGCGTGGCTCGCGCTCGTCGTGGTCGAACTCGTGGCGTCGTCAGAAGGGCTCGGTTATCTGATCGTGTATGGCCGCCAACTCTTTCAACTCGATCTCGTGATGGCTTCCGTGGTTGTGGTGGGCGCGGTCGGCCTCGTCATCAACTGGCTGCTCGATGCGCTCGAGCGGCGTTTGCGGCGCGGCACGCCATCGGCGTTTCGCGCTTGATGGCAGCCACGCATCCCAGAGGAAAGTTCGCCATGAAATTCTCATTCGCACGAGAAACCGCGCGCCCCGATTGCGCCTGCGAGGCAACCGCGAAAGCCAAACCACGGCGAAGTGTCGATCTACGGGGTGCGGCCCTGCCCCTCGTCGCTATTGCGCTGTGGTGGGCCTTGAGCGCCTCGCATCTCGTGAAGAGCGGCCTGCTCGTGAGTCCCGCCGATGTAATTCGCACCGCTCACGAACAAATCGGGAGCGGTGCGTTGGCCCGCGCGCTTTCGGCATCGCTCGCACGCGAAGCCTGCGGCTTCGCCATCGGCGCAACGGCGGGACTCCTGCTGGGCGGCTCGCTGGGCCTCTCGCGCATCGCCGCGCGTATCGTTGGGCCGAGCTTCGACACGTTCAAGCAGATCTCGCTGTTCGCGTGGATTCCGCTCATTTCCGTGTGGTTCGGGCTCGGCGACGCCGCGAAGGTCGTCTTTCTGTCGCTCGCGGCGTTGCTCCCGGTTGCCGCCCACACCTGCGACGGCATTCACGCCGTCCCGCGCAAATACGTCGAACTCGCGCAGGCGTTGCGCTATTCGCGGCTGCAGCTAATCCGCTACGTCCTGTTGCCGGCCGCGCTCCCTTCGATTTTCACGGGCCTCTATCTCGCGCTCATCTATTCGTGGCTCGCCACGCTCGGCGCGGAGTATCTGCTCGTCGCGGGCAGCGGCATCGGCAATCTGCTGATCGACGGCAGCGAGCAATTCCGCATGGACCTCGTGCTGTTCGGTATCGTCGTCGTGGGCGCGATTGGCTGGGCGCTCAATGCGCTCGCACGCCGTGTGGAGCGAACGGTGCTGGCACGGTTGCACATCGCAGCCAAATGATTCGCATTGCCAATCAAATGAACCAGAGAGGAAACCCGATGAGCACCGTTGAACCCGAGGGACTCGACATTCTGCACGTGAGCAAGCGTTACGGCGCCGGCGAGTCCGCGCTCGACGTGCTCGACGACGTGACGCTGCATGTGCGCCCCGGTGAATTCGTGAGCGTGCTCGGCGCGAGCGGGTGCGGCAAATCCACGCTGCTGCGCCTCATCGCCGGGCTCGACGCGGGCTATAGCGGCGCCATCATGATGCGCGGCGAACGCGTGGGCGACACCTCGCTCGAACGCGGCATCGTGTTCCAGGATCATCGGCTGTTTCCCTGGCTCACCGCCGAACAAAACATCCTGGCGGCGCTGCGCAATGCCCCGCTTTCGACGCGCGAGAAGCGCGAAGCGGTCGCGGAGCACATCGCACTCGTGGGCCTCAAGGGTTTCGAGCGGGCGTATCCGCATCAACTCTCGGGCGGCATGGCACAGCGCGTGGCGATTGCGCGCGGCCTCGTCAATCGTCCGCGCGTGCTGCTGCTGGACGAACCGTTCGGCGCACTCGACGCCCTCACGCGCGGCCGCCTGCAAAACGAATTGCTGCGTATCTGGGAAAGCGAACGCATCACGATGATCCTCGTCACCCACGATGTGGACGAGGCGATCTACCTCGGCGACCGTGTCGTGACGATGGCGCCGCGCCCCGGCCGCATCCGTCGCATCGTCGACGTGGCATTGCCGCGCCCGCGCGAGCGCGCCGATCCGCGCTTCGTGCGGTTGCGCGACGAAATCCTCGCCGACTTCTCCGATGGAACGACATCGCCCGGCGACACGGTGTTGCCCGACACCCCGACCCATTCTTCAGGTCAATGGCGCATGGCGTGGTGAACGCGCCGACCGACTGGTCGGTCGCGTCCCACCCCTCTTCATGATCCCGACACTACCGGCGACACCCCGAGTGGGCCAATTGCGCGCGGCGTGAGAAAATCTCGTTTCGAACGGAAACGCACGCCGCGCAAGTGCCCGCACAGCAAGCCCACTTTCCCGCACTTAGCTGTCTTTTCGGCCGGTTTATCGACATATCCCGCCGATTCGACGCATGGCCACCAGGAAAGCGGCCGTCTTGCGCAGCGTGAAGCGAAGTTTTCCGATCCGCCAAGGGTCGGCACAGCGTAAACTCCCGCTGTTGCCATTCGATAGTGTCGATTCATGATAAAGAGAGAAACATCCATGCCAGACAACACCCACTCGCACGACGATCACTCCGATTCGTGCGGCTGCGATCTGTTACACCTGCTCGACGGCGTGGACGAATTCACTCATCACGTTTTCCCGGGCAACAAGGAGCTGTTCCACAGCCTCGCCCACAGCCAGGCGCCGCACACGCTTTTCATCACCTGCGCCGACTCGCGCGTTTCGCCGGAAATGATCACGCAGGCCAAGCCCGGTGATCTGTTCGTTTGCCGCAACATCGGCAATATCGTGCCGGCCTATGGCGAAATGCTCGGCGGCGTGTCGGCCGTCGTGGAATTCGCGGTGCTCGCGCTCAACGTGAAGCAGATCGTGCTGTGCGGCCATACCGACTGCGGCGCGATGAAGGGCCTCGCCTCGGGCGCGGAAGCCACGGCCAACATGCCCACCGTGCAGGCGTGGCTGCGCAACGCGGAAGCGGCACGCAGCGTGGTGAAGACCCGCGGTCTGGACGACGACCACATCGTCCAGGCGCTCGTGGAAGAAAACGTCCGCCTGCAACTCACGCACCTTCGCACGCACCCCGCGGTGGCGGCTCGCGTGGCTCAGGGTCAGCTCGAACTGCAGGGCTGGGTCTATGACATCGGGCACGGCAAGGTCACCGTGCTGGACGAAGCACACGGCAAGTTCCTGTCGCTGGCCGAAGCGCGCGCGCGCCTGCGCAAGCGCGTCGAAGAATAATGGCCGGGCGCTGACGCGCCCACGCCTTAACGCCAGCCTCAAGGCTGGCGCCGGGGCGGCGGTTCTCGCCGCCCCATCCAATCCCTCTTATTCATTGCGCATGAATTGAAATGCATCCACCAAGCATTTCGGATCTTGCCGCGCAATTTTCTCAATTTACACAATAATTCTTTTCAAATTAGGGGTTTACCCTAGGACAAAACGCGACTACACTGGCGGCCGTACTACATGCGGCGCCCTGCCGCACAAGAAGAAGAATTCCGGAGGTTGCTCGCTTATGCCGCACGTTGCCCCGCCGTCGCATCACCTGTCTCATCCCGGCTTCAATCGCACTACCGGCGCATCGCGTCGTCCCACGCTGCGCTAGTTCAGTGCGCGTGTCCTGCCGTCGCGCACGCGTTCAGGCAGGCGAACTATCAAGGCCCACTCCGCGTCATCGCCGTTTCATGCTGCCGCTCATTGCGCGGCACACGGCGCGCGCTTTTGCGCGTATGGACGCCCGGTAATGGGCTTCGCACCCGTCACGG
Source organism: Paraburkholderia acidiphila (assembly GCF_009789655.1). GTDB lineage: Bacteria > Pseudomonadota > Gammaproteobacteria > Burkholderiales > Burkholderiaceae > Paraburkholderia > Paraburkholderia acidiphila. Next base: position 671,435 of record NZ_CP046910.1, on the reverse strand, counting down.
GCCGAGCGCCCGGTTACCGAAGGAGAAGCATCCATGGAGTCCGCGCAGAACCGTCAGTCGAAAGTCGAAGTCAAGCTGTTCCTGCACCCGGAAGATCATTACCGCGTGCTGGCCGCCGCGAAGTCCGTCAACCTCGCGGAACGCGAGTTCATTGCCCTGGCGCTGCATCTAGGCGCAACCCAGATCCTGCGCCAGGCCGAAGCGGCTTGAAGCGCTTGAAGCCTTAAGCTATCTCACCGGGCGAAGCATCGCCTCAAACCGGCGACGGGTTGCGCTCGGCGAAACCCTCCTGATGCCAGTATGGGTACACGGGGCGCACGACGCTCGCGGCGTCGAGCTTCGCCACCTGTTCGGGTGTGAGATTCCAGCCGACCGCGCCCAGGTTCTGGCGCAACTGCGCCTCGTCGCGCGCGCCGATCAGCACCGTCGCGACCGTCGGCCGCTGCAGCAGCCAGTTCAACGCGATCTGCGGCACGGTCTTGCCGGTTTCCTTCGCGATCTCGTCGATGGCGTCGAGCACGCGAAAGAGGTATTCGTCCGGCACTGGCGGACCCTGCTCCGCCGTTTTGTGCAGACGGCTTGTCTGCGGCAGCGGCTGGCCGCGCCGGATCTTCCCGGTCAAACGCCCCCAGCCCAGCGGGCTCCACACCACCGCGCCCACGCCCTGATCGAGCCCGAGCGGCATCAGTTCCCACTCGTAGTCGCGGCCGATCAGCGAGTAGTACGTCTGGTTCGCGACGTAGCGCGGATAGCCGTAGCGATCGGCCACCGCCAGCGATTTCATGAGGTGCCAGCCCGAGAAGTTCGACACGCCCGTATAGAGAATCTTGCCCGCGCGCACGAGTTCATCGAGCGTGGACAGCACCTCCTCGGCCGGTGTGCGCGCATCGAAACCATGCAACTGGAACAGGTCGATATGGTCGGTCTGCAGACGCTTGAGCGCCGCGTCGACCGCGCGCTTCAAGTGGAAGCGCGATGAGCCCACGTTATTGGGTTCGTCGTCGAAGCGGAAGGTTGCCTTGGTCGAGATGATCGCCTTGTCGCGGCGTCCCTTGAGCGCTTCGCCAAGCACCGCCTCCGACGCACCGCTCGAATAGATATCGGCGGTATCGAACATCGTCACGCCGGCGTCGAGGCAAATGTCGATGAGCTTGCGCGCTTCGGCGACATCGGTTGCGCCCCACGCCTCGAAGAACTCGCCCTTGCCGCCGAACGTGCCGGTGCCGAAGCTCAGCACCGGCACCTTCATTCCAGACGCACCCAGAAAACGGTATTCCATTTCCGATCCTCCATTGATCAAGGGGGGTTGACGATGAGATGCCGACAGCGCACGAGTCTACGCGCTTCGATTTGGGCTTGCCGTGAAGCTCTCACGGCAATGCGCTCACAACGCCGCCGCCCGCCGCGCGGCTGTACAGATGCTTTTGCGTATTGGAAACTGTCGCCTTTCGCTGCGGGCTTTTGGCTTCACTATCCGGTCCGCACTATTTTCGATCGGCACGAGTCGTCCCAATTCGCCCGCAGACCGCACAGGATCCGCACCACGATGACGTTGATTCCCCTCTCCCGCGCGGAGGCGCAATGACCGCTCCCGCGCAACGTTCTTCCAGCGTCGGCTGGCTGCCGTACCTCGTCGCCGCCACGTTCTTCATGGAGTATCTGGACACAACCGTCATCGCCACGGCGCTGCCGCAGATGGCGCGCTCGTTCGGCATCGGCCCGAATAGCCTGAGCCTCGGCGTGACCGCCTATATGCTCGCACTCGCCATCTTCATTCCTGCCAGCGGCTGGGTGGCGGACCGCTGCGGGGCGCGCACCGTGTTTTTCGGCGCCGTGGTCACGTTCACGGTCGCGTCGGTGCTGTGCGGGATCTCGCAGAACGTCGACGAGTTCGTGGCCGCGCGCATCCTGCAAGGCATCGGCGGCGCGATGATGGTGCCGGTCGGGCGCATGGTCGTCGTGCGCAGCACCGAGAAAAGCAAGCTCATGCAGGCGATCTCGACGATCACCTGGCCCGCTATCGCCGCGCCCGTGGTCGGGCCGCCCATCGGCGGCTTCATTACGACCTATGCGTCGTGGCGCTGGATCTTTCTGCTGAACGTGCCGTTCGGCATTGCCGTGCTCGCGGCCATCGCCGCAATCGTGCCGAACCTGCGCGGCGAACAGCGCAGGCCGCTCGACGTCACAGGCCTCGTGCTGAGCGGGGCGTCGCTGACCGCCATTCTCTACGGCGCGGAACTCGCGAGTCAGGTCGGCCAGAATCCGTGGCGCGCGGTGGCGATCGTTGCGGCGGGCGTGGCGATCGGGGTCGTCGCGTTCGTGCATGCGAAGCGTCATCCGCATCCGCTCGTCGATGTTTCCACGCTGAAAGTACCGACGTTCTCCGTCACGATCGTGACCGGCTCGCTCACGCGTATCGGCATCGGTGCGGCGCCTTACTTGATGCCGCTGATGTTCCAGATCGGCTTCGGTCTCTCGGCGTTCAAGTCCGGCCTGCTGCTGCTCGCGAGCGCGCTCGGCAATCTCGGCATGAAGGCGCTCACGACGCGCATTCTCGAACGCTGGGGCTTCCGGCTCGTCTCGGTCGTCGACGTCAGTGTTGCAGGTGTCTCGCTGATCGCGTGCGGCCTGCTCACGCCCGGCACGCCGCTCGCCATCGTGCTGATCGTCGTGTTCGTGTACGGCGTGACGCGCTCGATGCAGTTTTCCACCCTCGCCACGCTGGCCTACGCCGATGTCGCACAGCCGCAGATGAGCGCGGCCAGCACGCTCTGGAGCGCGGCGGCGCAGATGACCATCGGCCTTGGCATTGCATTCGGCGCGCTCGCGCTGCGGGTGGCCGCGCACGTCAACGGCGAAACGACCGGCCATGTGTTCACGCTCGACGACTTCCGGCTCGCCTTTCTCGGAGCCGGCGTGCTCACGCTGATTTCGGTGTGGGGGTATGCGCAGATGGCGCGCGATGCGGGACAGAACGTAGGCGGCGGCTCGCGCAGGCAGCGCGCCTAGGGAACACCGCGCGGCGGGCGGCGCGCGGCGAAACAACGATCATTTGGAGAGGCTTGCCCGCACGGTGTATTCCGGTTCTTCGCCCGCTTCGAGTTCCTCGGCATGTTCATGCGCCGCGTGGAACTCGTTGGACAGCGGCTCGACCGGATAGCCGTGCCGCTCCCAGGCGTCGAGGCCGCCCTTGAGCGCGCGCGCATGATAGATGTGCTTGTTGCGCAGTTGATCGACGATGCGCTTGGCCGTCGCTTCGTTCGGACACACGCAGTACACGACGATCGGACGTCCGATCAGCTCGGGCGACAGTTCTTCGTTCGATTCCAGGTTCAGCGGCCGCGCGCCGGGAATCCGGTAGGCCTCTTTCTCGCGCACGGTGTGCGGGCGCGCGTCGAGCACGATGGGCGGCGCGCTCGACTTCATCATCTCGTCGAGCTGGTCGGGCGAAATGCGATGCGTGGCGAGCCAGTGGCGGAACTGCATGCGCCGCAGCCAGCGCCAGGCAAGAAACAGCACGCCCGCCACGGCGAGCACGTCGAAGATCGTCATGCCGTTCGCGCGCACGAACGCCGCGAAACGCACGATCTCGGCGTGCAGCGCCGCGCCGCCGAGCAGCCAGGTGCCCGCCCACAACGCTGCGCCAACCGTGTCCCAAAGCAGGAAGACGTGCACCGCCACCGTCGTCGTGCCAAGCAGCGGCGCGGAAATCAGGCCGAGACCGGGCACGAACTTGGCCACCGCGAGAATCGGCGCGCCGTAGCGCTCGAATACATTGCGCGCGATGCGGATGGTGGTGTCCAGTGACAGCGAAAAGCGCACGAGCCCATTGAGCAAACGCCGCCCGCGCTTGCGGCCCGCGGCGAACCACAGCGAATCGGCGAGCAGCGTGGCGATCACGGCCGCCGCCAGCAGGCTCCCGTAGGAGGTCTCGCCGCCCGCCGCCATCGTGCCCGCGAGGATCAGCACGGGCGCAGCCGGAACGGGCACGCCCAGTTGCGTGACGAGTACGCTGAGAAAGACCGCTCCGGCGCCGAAATCGGGTGGAATCGCGGTGGGGAGCGTCAACATTGGGAGATAACCTGCGCGCAGGGATGTTCAGGTAAGGAAACATGGCGCGTATACCGCGCCGGCCGAGGGTGGAGATTACCCCAACGTGCCGTTCCTTGCTCACGTTGACGCAACCCTCACAACGGCATCGCTTATCGCGATCCGGCCCCTCTGCTGGCGCTTTCGCGCCGATGCGAAACGATGCTAATCTCGCAAAAGTAGCCTTTCCCAGCCGTTTTCCGTTAAGAAACATGCGTTACTGGAATCTCGATCGACCGAGGCAGACAGGTCAGTTCGACCTCTCGCGCGTCACCAGCCTCGTTTCGGCCATCGGCCGCGACGACGCCAACGCGCTCGCCGCCGAAGTGCTGAACATGCTCGGTCCGGCGACGTCGGTCACGCAGTGCACCGTGTTCGCCTACGAGTTCGGCAACCGGCCGCGCACGGTTTCGGTGGCCGATCATCGCGGCGGGCGCTTTCTGCGCGACGTCGCCGATACCTACGCACGCCTCTTCTACGCGCTCGACGGCAATCAGCAGATCGTCACCGGCGCTTCGGCCGACAAGCCGGGCTCGTCGCTCGTGCTGCACTGGCAAAGCAGCGCCGACATCGCACACGACGGGTACCGCACCGCGTGCTACGCCACGCCCAATGTGTCCGACCGGCTCTCGCTGCTGCTGCAGCCGGCCGCGGATATCTGGCTTTCCGTGAACCTGTACCGCGAAAGCGATGCCGGGAATTTTCAGCCGGCCGAAGTCGAACTGGTCGAATCGCTCGCGCCGCTGATCGGCGAGTCGGCGCGGCATCACTACACGATTCGCGGCCAGAGCCAGCTCGGCATTCCTCAGTTGATGCTCGCACGCCTGCGCGGGCTCTGCCCCACGCTGTCCAAGCGTGAACTCGACGCCCTGCGCGGCGTGCTCGAAGGACGCAGCGCGGTTGAAATCGCCGAATGCATGGGCGTGAAACCCAGCAGCGTCGTGACGTATCAGAAACGCGCGTATCAGCGGCTGGGGATTTCGAGCCAGCGGCAGCTTTTTGCGCTTTGTCTGGCGACGGATCAGGGCTAAGCCACCGCCGCAAGCGCTCATCTCCCCACCGTAAGCCCCCTGTACCCAAATTGAGGACAGCGGGCCGCGCCTCGCGCTCCATACTGCCTTCATCGCCAGCGCCTCCGCTCGGGGCAAGCCGGCAAGCACAAGACTTACGTATCGGAGACGCATTCCCCATGAGCGCCGAATTCAAACCCTATCCGTTCGAGGCGAAGCAGTACGCCGCGCGCCTGCCCGTACTCGAAGGCGGCCGTGAAGCCCAACGCCACGCCGTGACGATCGTCGGCGGCGGCCCGGTGGGCCTCGCCATCGCGCTCGGCCTCGCGCAGCACGGCGTGCGCTCGGTGCTGATCGAAGCCGACGAATCGGTCTGCTACGGCAGCCGCGCGATCTGCATCTCGCGCCGCAGCCTCGAAATCATCGAACGCCTCGGCGCGCTCGACGGCTTCCTCGCCAAAGGCCTGCCGTGGACGGGCGGGCGCAGCTTCTATCGCAACGACGAAGTGCTGCACTTCACGATGCCGCAGGACGAAAACCAGAAGCTGCCGCCGATGGTCAACCTCGCGCAGTACCACATCGAGCAGTTCCTGCTCGATGCAGCGGAACAGCACGACGACCTCATCGACATTCGCTGGCGCACGAAAGTGACGGCCCTGCAGGACGACGCGCACGGCGCCACGCTCTCGCTTTCCTCGCCCGCGGGCGACTACACCGCGCAGACCGACTGGCTCATCGCCGCGGACGGCGGCCGCAGCACGGTGCGCGAAGCGCTCGGCCTGAAGCTTCAGGGCACGAGCTACGAAGGCCGCTACGTGATCGTCGATATCCTGCTCGACAGCGCCCGGCCCACGGAACGGCTTGCGTATTTCGATCCGGCGTCGAATCCCGGTTCGACCGTGCTCGTCCACAAGCAGCCCGACAACGTGTGGCGCATCGACTATCAACTGCGCGACGGCGAGGACGCCGACGAGGCGATCAAACCCGAAAACGTCATGCCGCGCGTGCAGAGCCTGCTCGACATGATGGGCGAGAAAGCGTCGTGGTCGCCGGTCTGGATCACGATCTACAAGGCCAACGCGCTCACGCTCGAGCGCTACCGCCATGGCCGCGTGCTGTTCGCGGGCGACGCGGCGCACCTCGTGCCGATCTTCGGCGTGCGCGGCGCGAACTCGGGCATCGACGACGCCGACAATCTGGCGTGGAAACTCGCCTATGTCGTGAAGGGCCTCGCAAGCGACACGTTGCTCGACAGCTACTCCGACGAGCGCGTCTACGCCGCGCACGAAAACTTGAGCTACGGCACGAAGAGCACGGAGTTCATGGCGCCGCCGTCGTTCGCCTTCGATCTGATGCGCACCGCCGTGCTGAGCCTCGCGCGCGAGCACGCCGCCGTGCGCTCGCTGATCAATCCGCGCCAGACTTCGGCCATCGCCTACTCGGCCTCGCCGCTCAATGCGGCCTCGGACGCCTTCGAGAACGGCCCGGCGCCGGGCACGGTGCTGCCCGAATGCCCGCTCACGATCGTCGATCAGGCAGGCGCGCGCGCAGGCCACGTGACCGACCTGATCGCGCCGTGCTTCACGGCGTTCTACTTCAGCGAGGATGGCGCGACGCCCGCCCCGATCGCCGCGCTCGAAACAACGCTGGCCGCACGCGCGCTGCCGTTCGCACTGGTGCCGCTCGCGCAGCGCCAAAGCACCGACACGCCGCGCCGCAGCGGCTGGGACCACACCGGACGCCTGTTCGAGATGTGCGGCGCGCAACCTGGCGCGCTCTATCTCGTGCGCCCGGACGGCCACGTGCTCGGCCGCTGGCACGGCGACGCGATCACGGTCGCCGCGCAAGCGCTCGCCGCTCTCGACCACGCGCTGCGCGCCTGAGCGCTGACGCAATCAAATAAAGAAGGAGAAAGCCATGACCGACAGCGAACTCGACGCCGTCTACACGCATCTGTGCAAGACCATGACCCATCTGGGCGAAGCCAACGGCCCGCTCTTCCTCGCGCGCTTCGCGCTGCTCGCGATCGAGCGCATCGGCGACGCGCAAACCTGCGTCGGTTTGATCGATGCGGCGAGTGAGAACGTTTCGGCAGCCGCGCCGAAATAAAGGAAAACGCAGCGCGCCTCAGCGCTGCGGCGACTGCACGAGCCGCGCGAGGCGCGAGCGGTTGGTGACACCGAGTTTCTGAAACGAACGATCGAGATGGGTGCGGACGGTCGTATAGGAAATGCCTAGCCGCTCGGCGATCTCCTTGTCGAGCAGCCCTTCCACCACGAGCGCGACCACGTCGCGCTCGCGCCGCGTCAAGCGGTTGATCGCTTCGTTATCCGCGGCGGATACGTCGCCTTGCGCCGGCTGAACGTGCGTCGTCTGCGCGCGCGAGCGTGCCAGCGCGGCGTTAAAAGCCGGGCGCAACAGATCGAACAGCACCAGTTCGCGATCGGAAAAAGGCTCGCACCGCTTGCCGCGGCGAATGCGCAGATGATCGACTTTCTCTTCGCCCGACCAGACGAACAAATCCGCGCCCGCATGCAGGCCATCGGCGGCCAGCAGTTCGAGCAGGCGCCGCCCGACCTCGAGGCGCAAGGCGCCCTCCGGCAAGATGTGGTCGGCCAGCAGCTTGAAGACGTCGGCGATCAACGCGAGTTCGCGGCTCGTCAGGTCCATGCTCAGATGCAATGAAAAGTGGTCGCGCCTCGCTTGCGTGGCGGCGCAAACGTCAGAGCTGGGTGTTCCTCGCCTGACGATTCAATATGCGGTCTGACTGTGAAGCGATGTAGCTATGTAGCTGTGGAACGGAACTGCCGAAAAGAAAATGGGGCGGCAAATGCCGCCCCAAGAAAAACACACGCCGGCAAAGGGCTGTCTTCCGCCGGAGGTTGCATAGTACGCGATGAATAACGGCGTGGCATCCCCAAATTTGAGGACAAACGCTCATGTCATGCAAACTTTTGCCACCCCATGCCAGGTTGCCGATGCGAAATGGTTAGCTTTCATGCGCGGCGTATGGTTTCGCATCGGCATCGCGGTTTTACTGGATCAAGCGCGACACGCCACGGCCGCGCGGATCGGAAACCGCGTCGGGCGTATCGCCGTTGATCCGGATCGCCTGAATGTCGCCATTGAAGTTCTGGCCCTTCAGCACGTAGCCCTTCGCCTCGACCTGCTTGGCGAGTTCGCCGTCGATGGGCTGGTACGGCTCCCAGAAAATCGTGTTGGGCGGCAGCAACTGGTGGTGGAAGCGCATTGCGGCCACCGCGTCCTTCAACGGCATGTCGAAGTCGTAGTTGTTGTTGATCACCTGGAAGATCGACGTGAAGATGCGCGAACCGCCCGGCGTGCCGATCACGAGCGCCACCTTGCCGTCCTTCGTGAGAATGGTCGGCGTCATCGACGACAGCGGACGCTTCTTCGGCTGGATCGCGTTCGCGTCGCTGCCCACCACGCCGAACATGTTCGGCACGCCCGGCTTGGAAGCGAAATCGTCCATCTCGTCATTGAGCACGATGCCGGCGCCCGGCACGACCACGCCCGAACCGAAGTAACCGTTGATCGTGTACGTGTTCGAGACGGCGTTGCCCCACTTGTCGACCACCGAGAAGTGCGTGGTTTCCGCCTTCTCCGGCATCGAGGTGCCGAGGCCCGGCTGCACGCTCTTGGTGTCGGAAGGCTTGTCGGGGTCGACTTCAGCGGCGCGCTTCGCGAGGTAGGCGTCGTCGGTGAGTTGCGCGACCGGCACCTTATAGAAGTCGGGATCGCCGAGATATTGCGCGCGATCCGCGAACACGCGCTTCTCGATCTCCGAGATCAGGTGGATGTATTGTGGCGAATTGAGCGGCACGTCCTTGAACTGCGGCGCCAGCATCGCCTTCATCTTGAGCAGCTGAACGAGGCCCACGCCACCCGAACTCGGGGGCGGCGCGGTGATGATTTCATAGCCGTTCCACTTGGCCTCGACCGGCTGACGCCACACCGCCTTGTACTCCTGCAGATCGCGCTTCGTGATGAGCCCGTGGCCCTTCATCGATGCGGCGATCAGGTCGGCGGTCTTGCCGTCGTAGAAGTCCTTCGCGCCCTGGTTCGCAATGCGTGTGAGCACATTGGCGAGATCGGGCTGCTTGAACGTCACGCCCTCCTTCAGGTTGCCGAAGTATTCGTCGAAGTTGGTCTTGCCGGCGAAGTCCTTCTCGGCGGCCTCGCGGCGCTTGGCAAGTTGCTCATCGACGACGAAACCGTCGCGTGCGTACTTGATTGCGGGCGCGAGCACCTGCTTCCACTGCAATTTGCCGAAGCGCTTCTGCGCTTCCCACATGCCCTCCACGGTGCCCGGCACGCCCACGGCGTCGTAGCCGTACAGACTCTTGCCCTCGATCACGTTGCCCTTGTCGTCGAGGTACATCGTGCGCGTGGCGGCGAGCGGCGCGCGCTCGCGATAGTCGAGGAAGTACGGCTTGCCGTTCACGTAGAGCGTCATAAACCCGCCGCCGCCAATGTTGCCGGCTTCCGGGTAGGTCACGGCAAGCGAAAAGGCGATGGCGACCGCCGCGTCGACGGCGTTGCCGCCCTCCTTGAAGATCTGCTCGGCGGCGTCGGCCGCGTACTTGTCGGCAACGGCTACCGCCGATGCGTTGAGGACCGCAGGGCGTTGCGCCGTATCCTTCGCAAAGGCGGGCGTGGCTTCGAGGAAGCCCGCGGACAAGGCGGATAGCGAAAGCAGTGCGAGAGCGGCAGCGGAAATCTTCGTTTTTTCAACCAGCTTCATTGAGTGCACCTCATGATTCGGTTTGTTGGCCTAACGGAAACTGCCTTGGCCTTATAGCACGCCAGGAAAACGTTTGCGATCCGCCAATTCCACAATTGTGCAAGACGAACGTCACGGCCTGAATCAAGCCTTGCCACGCCGGCCGCGCGCAATTTCCTCTCCCGCATTCGCGGGCAAACGCATCGTCACCGGGATCGACGCCACAGAAAAGAGCCCGACCACGAGAAACGCGGGCCAGAAATCGGACCAGACGATGGTCGGATGCCCTTGCACCCGATGCGAAATTTGCAGCACGAGGCCCGCAATCGTCACGCCGAGGCCGAGCGACACCTGCTGGATCACGCTTGCCACGCTCGTGGCGCGGCCAATGTCGCGCGTCGGAATATCGGCATAGGCGAGCGAGTTCAGGCCGGTGAATTGCAGCGACGGAAAGATCCCGCCCGCGAGCACAATGAGCCAGATGAGCCACACCGGCATGCCCGGCGAAAACGAGCCGCATATCGCGATGGCCGTCCCCGCGAGCACCGCGTTGACCATGAGCGTGCGGCGAAAACCAAAGCGCCCGAGCACACGCGAAACGATCGCCTTCATGAAGATCGAGCCGAACGCCGAAGCACACGTGATGGCGCCCGAAGCGAACGCCGTCATGCCGAGCCCTTCCTGCAGCGTGAGCGGTAACAAAAAAGGCACGGCGCCGAGCCCGATGCGAAACAGCGACCCGCCCGCCACGCTCGCGTTGAACGTGGGGATGCGCAGAAACTTCAGATCGAGCACGGGCCGCTCGACACGTTGCGCATACAACCAATAGGCGCCCAGCAGCACAGCGCCGATTACGCACATCGTCACCGCCGTGCCGGTGCCGACGAGTTCGCCGCCGACGAGCGAAAGGCCGAGCATGAAGAGCGAAGCCCCGCCCGCGGAGAGCACGAAACCGGCCCAGTCGAGCCGCCCGGGATGCTCCTCGTGCATGTTCGCGATATGCCGGTTCGCGAGCCAGATGCCGAGCACGCCAATCGGAATATTGATGAAGAAAATCAGCCGCCAATGCAGATACGTGGTGATGAACCCGCCGAGCGGCGGCCCCACGACCGGCCCGAGCAGCGCGGGCACCGTGAGATAGTTCACCGCGCGAATGAAGTCCGATTTGGGCAGCGAGCGGAAGATGATGATGCGCCCCACCGGCACCATCATCGCGCCGCCAATGCCCTGCACGAAGCGGGCCGCCACGAACATTTCGAGCGAGCGTGAAGCCGCGCACAACAGCGACCCCGCCATGAAGATGCCGATGGCCGTGCGAAACACATTGCGCGAGCCGAAGCGATCGGCCACCCAGCCGCAAATGGGGATGAACACGCCGAGCCCGATCACGTAGCTCGTGACGGCCAGCTTGAGTGTGATGGGGTCCTGGCCGAGATCGCGGGCCAGTGCGGGGAGCGAGGTGACGATGACCGTCCCGTCCACGTTCTCCATGAACATCGAGCACGCGACAATGAGCGGAACGATGAATGTGCCTAGGGCTAATGGCATGGGCAGGAACGACGATCAGCGTGGCTGATGGCGTAAAGCTGCCATTATGGCCCTTGTTGCGGAAAACGGGAACCCTGCAACAGATGAAGCGGTGCGCTTTTGCACGCACGGCGCGAAGCAAAGGCGCGCGCAAAAGCAAAAGCCGCGAAGCCCACCGCCGCTTTCAATCGGCGACAGACCTCGCGGCCTTCATCAAACATCGAGCGTCAGGCAATCCGCGCAGAAGCGCTTCAGACAGCCGTCTGCTTCACGCGGCTCACGACCGGACGCAGTTGCGGCAGCACCTGCTCCGCGGCGCGCGTCACGTCATTGGGGAAGTCGATCTCGATCCACGGCGCGCCTGTCACGTCCGCGGTTTCGAATTCGCTGCCGCGTTCGAGCAGCAGGTCGCGCAGCGCCTCTTCGTGCGGCAGGTTCGCGCGGCCCGTATCAACATAGCCTTCGACGATCTGCGCGAAGCGGCGCGCCGTGGCTTCGTTCAGGCGGAAGAAGCCCACCGACTCGCCGATCGTGTCGTATTGCAGACCGACCGCCAGTTGCTTGCGCAGTTCGACCGGCACGCCGTTGCGCAGGCACAGCTTCACGGGCTCGTCGCCAGCTTCGAAGTCGCGGTCGATCAGCAGACGGTTGGCCGGCGCCTCCCCTGCCACGAGCGGCGCGAACACGCGCTCGTCGTAGAGCACGTCGGCGTCCATGAGCAGTACGTCGCCGCCGCGCGTGAACGCCTCGGCCGTGCGATGCACCGTGAGCACGCTGCCCAGGTCGAAGCGCGGATTCATCACGACCTCGACCTTGTGCGGCCAACCGATGCGCTTGAGTTCGGCCTCGACCAGCTCAGGCTGGAAACCGAGTGCGAGCACGACTTCCGTCACGCCCGCCTCTTCCAGGAATTGCAAATGGCGTTCGAGCAGCGTCACGCCCTCGAACTGCAGCAGACATTTCGGAAACTGATCTCCAGCCGGTTGCTGAAGGCGCAGGCCAAGGCCTGCCGCGAGAATGATGGCGCGCATGCGCAAACGTTCCTTGGGAGAAAAAAGATCAATCGGCGACTTCGACAGCACAGACGCGCGAGGCGCGCCGGCGTTGCCAGCTACGTTCGCTGAAATGCAGATACAGCAGGCCCGGCAAGCCGAGCAGGATTTCGCGCGCGCGCTTGGCGAGCGAGAGCGCGAGCGCCGCCTCGGGCGGCAGGCCGACGAGCGGCGCAAGCAGCAGGTAACCGCCCTCTTGCACGCCCAGCGAGCCAGGAATGGCGAAGGCCGCACCGCGAATGGCCTGGCCGATGCTTTCGAGCAGCAGCGCATCGATCCAGCCTACCGGATGGCCGAGAAAGCGCAGCGCGAGCCACACCTCCACCGTGCCCACGAGCCAGCCCGCGAGGCTCAACGCGAAGCTGGCCGCCACGCGGCCACGCTGGGCGTAAAGCGACTTCACGGCTTCGTCGACGGCGTCGGCGCGCGTGGCAAGCGCGGACCAGTCGCGCTTGCCGAATACCTTCGAGGCAAGGCGCAGCAGGCGGCCGAACAAACCGCGGCGCTGCGCGGCATAGAACAGTGCGATCAGGCCGCCGAGCACGGCGGTCGCAATCAGCGCCGCGACGCCGAGATCGCGCGGCGCGCCGTTCGCGGCATAAGCCGAAAAAAGCACGATGCCGAATACGGCGAAAACGATCTGCGCCACGGCCTGCAGCGTGGTGCTCACGGTGATAGCCGCGGCCGCGTCGCGCATCGACATGCCGCGTTGGGCAAGCTGACGCACCATCGCCACCGGGCCGCCGATCTGGCCCGCCGGCAACAGGCTGTTCACCGATTCGCCCGTCCAGCGCGCGAGCAGCGCGTCACGCTGATCGACGCGAGCATCTTTGCCGAAGAGCACGGCGATCGCCCCCGCGTCGAGCGCGAGGGGCACGACGTGGAACGCGGCAACGAGCACGAGACCCCAACCGGCGGCCGCGAGCGCGCCCGTTACCGAGCCGAGGCCCTGCCATGCGAGCAGCGCAATGAAGAGTGCCGTGCCGATCGACAGCAGCAGGATGGCAGCACGGCTCACGCCTTGCCTCCGAACGCCTTGCGGAACACCTGGCGGAAACCGAAGTACGCAATCGCGTCCTTCATGTTCGAGATGAAGCGCCGCCACGGACGCATGTTCGGGTTCGTCACGTATTCGAGCGTGAGCGACACGCGCACTTCGCCTTCGAGGCTCGGCGTGACGCGATGGCGAAGCTTGTCGCCGTCGAACACGATCAGCGCGCCCGGCGGGTACTGCACCGAGCCCGGTTCATCCGCCTTGTTCGGGTCTTTCGTGTGCAGCTCGTAGTCGAGCTTGCAGGACGACTCGTCGATCACGCCGAGCAGCACCGTATAGCGGCGGCCGTCGTAATACGACGTGTCGTAATGCCAGCCGATATGGTCGCCGGCGCGCGTGTAGTAATAGAGCGCGTACGCGTGCGGGTCGTCTTCGGGCGAAAGCTGGAGGCGGTCGCCGGTGATCTTTTCGAGCCACGCGATCAGTTGCGGCGAGCGGTAAAGCTCGGCGATGTACGGCGCGAGGCGGTCGATCGTGTGACGGCTCACGCTGCCGCCCGCCTTGTGGCCCGGCAGATAGTTGCGGTTGACTTCGGGAAGCAGCGCGTTGGCCGCGTCGATCAACTGTTGCGTGGCATCGGCGGGCAGGAAATCGGAGAGATACAGGAACGAGCCCTGACTCTGGTAGTCGTCGCGCAGGCGCGCGGTGCTCAACGGGTGCAGCGCGCGGCCGATCGCGCCGTCCGGCTCGCCGGCCCCGGCGCGTGTGACATGTGCGGCGCGGCTTTGCGCGGGGACGGGAGGCGCTACGACCTGTTCTTGTTCTGCTTGCAAGCTCATCTGCTGCTCCACACCTGAGGCGTTTCCTTGGCGGGGCGCTGACGGCGCGTCACGCGCACGTAGTCGAGCACCACCCAGATGGCGAACAACGGCGCCCCGATCGAAGCCGCGATAATGAACGGCGACACCACGCCCGTCAGCGTGACAAGGGGTAGCAGATACAGCACGTCCTCAGTCTCGAAACCACCGGCGAACGCCTGTTGCGTGCCCGCCTTGCCGGCCATTTCCTCGATGCGCATGCGCAGGAAAAAAATCACGGCGACCGCGACGCCCGCGATGCCGCCCAGCACGGCCGGCGGCACACGCCATTCGGCGCCCGAGTGGCCGGCCACGGCGCCGAGGCCGTAGCCCATGCCCAAGAACAGCAGGACGGTGACAAGCGCGTCCGCCGCGAGATCGTAGAAATGTCCGATACGGCTGGTCTTGCCGCTGATACGCGCCAGTTCGCCGTCGGTATGATCAACAAAATTCGACAAAACGATAAGAAATGCGCCAATATTGGCGTGCAGAAAGCCGCCGCGCGCCAGATAAAAGCCGCCGGCAACACCAATCAGGAGTCGCAGCGTGGTCAGGTGATTCGGGGTAACGCGCGTGGAAACGAGCGGAGTGACGAGCCAACGCGCCGCGCGAGCATCCCACGTGCGCGGTAGTGGCACCGCTCGCGGAGCCGTTTTTAGAGGTTTATCTTTTTCGGTCATAACCGCGCAGTATAGGCGAATGTAATCCATCGTGCTCCATAGTGTCACACAGATGTGCTTAACCCCTTGATTCTCAAGGGCATCGCGATTGCAAGGTGCATTACGATGTCCCATCGTGTCACCGGTTTTGTTGGTAGCTAGACTGGTAGCTGGAACCGCCTAATAATCCGCTCGACCAACCCCCGAGCAAATAACAATGCCACGCCTTCATCACGCGCTCGACGACCTCCAGCTGCGCCGCTGGGTCGCCCAGGGCGAACCCGTCGCGAAGAGCGACGGCGACGGGCTCACCTTTACCCTTTCCGATACCCGCGCCGCGACCTGGGTGCTCCGCTACAGTCGCGGCACGCGCCGGCGCGAACTCACGCTCGGCACCTACCCCGACCTTTCCCTGTCAGATGCGCGCAAGAAAGCGCGCGCCTATCGCGTGAAGATCGACGGCGGCGAGGATCCGGCGGCGGACAAGCGCGTCGAGAAGGCGCGCGTGCGCGAGGCGGTGACCGTCTCGAAGCTCTGCGACGAATTCGTTGAGAAGCGCTTCCCGAGCCTCGCCGAGAACAGCGTCAAGATGTACGGATGGCTGCTCGACGGCACGCTCCGGACAAAACTCGGGCCGCTCGAGGTGCGGGCGACGCGGCCTTCCGACATCGTCTACATGATCAAGACGTGCGGCCATCCGTGGTCGGTCTGCAAAACCCTGCTCGGCTTGACGACCCGGGTATTCACGCACGCGACTGGCCAGCGGATGATCGACGCGAACCCGGCGACCGGCATCGACCTTGAGGCGATCCTCGGTGAGCAGCCGAAACGCCGCAAGCGCCTGATGCTCTCCGAGGAGGAGCTGCGCGCGCTGCTGCCGGGCGTCGACAAGCTGCTCGGCCGGGCGAATGGACTCATGTTCCGGATCCTGCTGGCAACGTGCGTGCGCACGCGCGAGCTGGTGAAGGCGGAGAAGTCGCTGATCGACCTCGAGCGCGGCAGCTGGCGCGTACGCGGGGAGACGGTGAAAACGAAAGAGGGGTTTCTCGTTCCCCTGCCCCCGCTCGTCATCGGCTGGTTCCGGGAGCTGATCGCGTTGTCGGGCGATTCGCCATGGCTCTGCCCTTCGCGCTGGAGCAAGAACGAGGGGCACGTGAACATGCATATCCTTCGCGACGCGATCACCGAGGCGTTCGTCAGCAAAGGCCTCGAGATTCGCCGCTTCACACCGCACGACACACGGTCGACGGCAAAGGGGCACCTCCGCAACCTTGGCTTCTCGCGCGAGATCAGCGAAATCGCGCTCAATCACAAGCTGCCGGGCATCGAAGGCGTCTATGACGTGCGCGAAGAGATCCCGGAGCGCCGGCGCGCCATGGAAGCCTGGGCGAAATTCATTGGCGAGTGCTGCGACGGCACCACCCCGCACGAAGAGTCCGGCTCGAACGTCGTGCCATTCAAACCGCGGCGCGCCGCGTAAGCGCAGCGACGAGCCCTCGGCGCCCTGGCTATACTACTGTATATAAATACAGTATTTGGGGTGAATCGTGGAATCGCTATGGGAGTACCGCTGGGCGTTCGTGGAGACGGGCCACTGGGGCGGCAGGAAGGAAACGAACTTCTGGATGATCGATGCCGAGGCTGAGAAATGGTGGGCCTATGGCATGAAGGGAACGGAGCGCCTTGACGGAACCAGGCGCGACCGAAATGCGAAGGATGTCGACTGGCGCGCGACGGAGAACATCAGGCCGTGGGATCACGGCGGCGTGCCATACGATTGAGGCGCGATAAAGCGCTGATGGGAAGAAAGCGGCGACGGAGACGATCCGTCGCCGCTTTTTCTTTTGTGCACTATGCCACGGGGGCGACGGGCGCCGGGATGGCGGCAAGCGCCGCTTTCGCCGCGTTGTAGCCGTCATTGAACAGGCGCTGCCGTAGCTCGAGGGGCATCGTGCGATCGAGCGTCGACGCATAGCCCGTCTCGACAAACGCCATGTGCGCGCCCGCGGCCTGGGCGGCCGATACATGCGTCGACTCGCAGGCCGACAGCATCAGGTCGATCAACCGCTCGGAGAACCCGAACGGTGAAAGCGACGTGTCGGACTGCATCGGCAGATCCTGACTTACGAGCTGCACGCCTAGCCGAGGCACCTCGTCGACCTTCAGGCGATCGACCGGGATGTTGTTCACCATCCCGCCGTCGGCGAGCAGCGACGCCCCCAGACGCACCGGCTCGAACGCAAACGGAATCGACGTCGACGCACGGACCGCCTGCGCGACCGCCACGCCCGGCGTCGTTGCACGCGAGAACTCGAACGGCGCCTCGCTCGCGACGTCCGAGGCTACGACCGTGAGGTCCGTGCCCAGCTGACCGAACGTGAGGCCGTTGGTCTGGTCGGTCAGCCAGTCGAGCAGCCGCCGGCCGTCGCAGAAGCCGCGCAGGCGCAGCGCCGCGAACGGGCTGAAGGCGAGCATGCCGGACCAGTCGAACGTCAGCGCGAGCGTCTTCATATCCGACAGCTTCATGCGGCATGCGGCCATCGCCGCGACGATGCTGCCGCCGGACGTGCCCGCCAGCTCGACGGGCTCGAAGCCGGCGTCAGCGACCGCCTGCAGCGCGCCGACGTGCGCCGGCACCTTGAAGCCAGAACCGCTCAGCGCGAGGCGCAGCGGCCTCATTGCGTTGCCGCCGATGCCGCCGCCGGCGCGGAAGCCGCGGTCGAGGTCGCGGCCGTCGACGCCGTGGCCGTGCTCGAGGCGGTCGCCGCATTCTGGTTGTAGATCGCGAGCGCGGTCGACAACGCGGTCTGGAATACGAGGAGTGCTCCCGTCGCCGCAGCCTTCGTCGCCGGATCGAGGGTGGGGATTGCGTTCACCACCTGGATCGCAGCGGGTATCGAGGTATTCACGAGCGCGATGACGTTCGCCGGATCAACGTTGCCGACGGAAGCGCAGACCTGCGCATTGGTCGAGACAAGCGCGTTGATCACGACGGCCTGCCCTGTGAGGAGCGTCGCCGCGGCACCGGGCGCCGGGTTAGCGAGCGCCTGCAGGGACAACAACGTCGGCTGTACGACGCCGCACGCGTTCAGCGCGTCGGTCTTCAGCTTCGCCGCCACCTGCGCGGCCGATTGCTGTTGAGCGGTCGAGCAACCGGCAACGGAAAGAGCAAGCGCAAGAACGCCTGCCGCGAGCAGCATGAGTTTCTTCATGGTGAGAACCTTCGGGAGTTGTGTGCGGCGATCGCCGCGGGAAGTCCTGCTGGAGGGAACGACGGGTTACTGCACCGCTGCCGGAGCGGCGGCGGTTGGTACGGGTGCAGGTTGCGCTACAGCAGTGGCCGCCGGCGCGGGCGACGCGGCATTCGATAGTGCGGGCTCTGCAGGCGCAGCAGGCTCGGCAATGTCCGCGAATGCGGATGCAGCTGAAACTGGCCGTGCGCTATTCGTGGCCGCGTGGAAAACGCCGAGGCCGACCAGCGCGAGCTGGATGCCCATGACGAGGTCCTTCGGATCCGCCTGGTGGGTAAAAACGAGAGCGCCCCATAGGGCAAACAGCAGCGCAGCTGCAAGCATCTTGATCCATGCATTCATGGTTTCCTCGGATCGTAAAAAAAGCCCGCAGAACGCGAGCGTTGGAAAAAGTGGCTACAGGGCGGCAACTGCGTTGATGGTTGTTCTCAATCGCCCTCCCATCAGCTGCGCCATTGGATCTGCCTCATGAGTGCCGTCAGGAGTCGCATAGTTCGGAGTGCCGTTCACAACCCATACGCCGGAGTCCTGGCCGGCTTCCACGTCCTGCGTCCAGTTGCAGACCGCGGCGAGCGGGTGACCTGCCTGACCGGCACGAAGCGCGCCCACAGTTCCGACAGCAACAGCAACGCCGTTCTGCATCGGCGCACCGTCGCGCATCCACGCGTTATTCAGCGCTACGACGCTTCCCGGTCCCCAGCCCGCAACCGGCGTTTGCCCGGGGACATCGATGTAGCCGTTCGTGCTTGTCGATCGCGGAAGCAGCGTGCAGGCGATGACCTTCGCACCGAGCCCGTTAGCCGCCCACCACGCTTTGATGAGAGTCGCTTGCAGGTTGGCAAGCGAGATGGCGCCGCTCGTATAGCCGACGTCGTTCGTGCCGTACATCATGGGAATGACATCGGCGTACTTGAGATACATCTGCCGCCGCGGCGTTGGGATCGTCCCGAATTGCGCTGCGGTTTCGCCGACGATGGCGCAGTTCGACCATGGAAGCGCGTTTGCTGCGAAGCCGCCGCACGCGTAATAGAGTGGACCGAAATCGGAGAAGGTCGAGCTGCCGTCGACGCTATCACCCTGGCCGCGCATGATCGAATCGCCGACTCCCGCGACCGACGTGCTCGCGATCAGTGGTGCACCGCGCAGGCCGGAGATACCGATCTGAGCGCTGCCGCCAGTGCCATAGTTATACGACTGCGACAGCGTCTGATCTGTCTGCGTCGTGCCCGTCGTCATGCCGCCGCCGGTGCTCGTGTTGTACTCGAACTTCACACCGGCCGCACAGGACGCAAAGAGGCGAATGAAGACTTCGGTGCCTGGCGGCGGGCAGCCGTAAATGTTGCCGCCCCCCGAGAACGGATCGCTCGCAACATTCTCGACACCCGGCTGGATCGTAATGCTCGACTCTCCATTCCAGGTGTACGACTGCGGGACGAGCGCCGTCGGCCATTGCGCCGACGCCGTCCACGTGACCGGACCCGTGCCATTTTTGTTGCTGAGAACGATCTGCATGTCACCGCCGCCAGCGGGCACAAAACGCGCTTCGATGGCATTCGCGCCGGTGATGATGCCGTCACTCAGGACGGGCTGCGAATTCGTGGCCTGCATAAACGAGCCGGCCGCGAGTTGGCGCGTCGAAAGCCCTCGCGGGCCAGCCGCACCCGTTGATCCGGGAGTGCCCTTGAATGAATTGCCGGGCGTTGGCCAGACGTTGTTCGCCTTCGGGCCATAGAGAACGCTGGCGACCGGATCGAACGCCCAGTCGCCGTTCACTCCAACCGTGTTCGATGGAACACCGGACGTATCCCACGTCGTCGCACCATTCGCGCCGGGCGGCCCCTTGTAGCTAATGCCGGCTGGCCATGCACCATTCGCTTTCGGCCCGTACATCACGGAGTTTTCGACGTCATTGGCGAAATCGCCGTCATTGCCGAGCGAGTTCGCCGGCGCGCCCGTTGTCGGCCATACCGAATTTCCCGGCGGACCTTGATCGCCGGGCGTGCTAACAAAAAAAGTGGTCATCGTTCACCTGTCAAAACGGGCTGAGAGTGCTGGGGATGACGAGCAGTCGGCCGCCAAGCAGCGGCGCGATGTTCTCGCTGCTCCACTGAGTTCCGAAGTCGTAGAAGGCGATCACGTATGCGGGGATCCTGTCGGGCAGGATCACGGGCGCGCCGAGAGGAAACGGGAACGCGCTAAGCGCCGAGAACGGCAAGTTCCATCGGAGCTTCCCGGCGAGCGGCGTGACGGTCAGGTAGCTGGTCAGCTCGACGGGCGTCACGCCGGCTTGCGGGCTCTTCAGCCGCGCGTGCACCGTAGCGCCTGTGAAGTTGTACGGCTTCTTTGAAATGTCGTTGGCTGCCACGAACTGGTCGGCCCAGTTCGCGCCCTGCCGGATCACAAAATCGAGGGTGTCCGCCACGTGTCACCCCGATCAGCTATCGAGCGACGCAAGCGCATGCGCATTGATGATCGAGATGATCTTCGCGGCATAGTGAGGATCCGTCGCATAACCGGCGGCAGCCACCGCGCGCGCGAAGAGCGCACCGGTCGAGTAGGCGAATGCCGGCGCGTAGCGCGGATTGTTGAGCAGGAACTGTGCATGGTCCTGCAGGCTCGCGAACCAGCTGTCATAGACGCGCCAGTTCGCTTGCACGGTGATCGGCTTGCCACCGACGTATTCCGTGGTCGGAAGGGCCACAGTCTGGCCCGTCCAGCTCGGATCCGCCTTCACCCCGAAGAGGTTGAAGTACTTGTTCGCGAGCTGCGAACTCGCCCACCCCGATTCAAGCGCCGCCTGCGCGACGGTGAAACTGGCCGGGATGTTGCTCGAGGCGGCGAGCTCCTGCGCCGGCGGCGCGATCGCCGCAATAAAGTCGTCGGGTGTCATGGTGAATTTCCTGCGAGGGACGGACGAGCGCACGCCGCTCGAGCCGCGGCGCGGCACAAGCGTTGACGGGCGGGAAACGGAAACCGCGGCGACGCGCGGCGAGTTAGTGGTTGTTGCCGATCCAGGGCTTCGCGGGCAGCGGCGGCCGAACGGCTGTCTCGAGCTTGCGGCTCACATCCTGCGCGGTGCTTGCGGCTTCACCTGCTTTGGTAGCGGCGTCGGTGACCTTTCGCTCGACCTGCACGCTGGTCTGCTGCGCGGCCGTCGCCGCCTGCGCGGCTTCACGGGCCTGTTTCAGCATTGCGGCAGTGCGCGCGTCAGTGATCCGCGCGCGGTCGCCGAGGAAGCGCAGCGTGTAGGCGGCCAGCTCGTGCGTGTCCGCCATCTGCGTGCGCAGCTCGTCGAGCGCGGCCGCGTCGTGCTGATTCAGCCGCGTGAGGTCCTCGATCTTCCCCTGGAACTCGCGAACACATGCCTCCCGCTCCTCGCTGCGCACCAGCGGGAACCGGTCGACGAGCTGCATGCGCTCTCGCTGATTGATCCAGTTCATCACCGCGGCGCCGGCGGCCATGGCCAGCAGCACGATCATCGCGAACAGCACGAAAATGTCGATGCGATGCCAGAGCGCCTTCAGGCGTTGCCCTTTCGTCATGGCGTGTCCGTCGTCCGACGGCCTCCGATCTGAGCCTGCAGTTCAACGATCCGACGATCCTTCTCCGCCAGGCTGAGCATCAGCGCCTCGATCTTCAGCCGGTCCTGTAGCCGGTCTTCCGCTGCCTGCTGGACCATCTTTCGGTACCGCGCCTCCGAGACCGCCAGAAGCCGTCTGTAACGGGTCTCGCGGGAAATTGCTTTGTGGTACTGCGCCTCCCATTCTTTCGACGCCCGCGCGAGGCTCTCGAGTGTCGAGGCTTCTATCTCATCGCGGCGCATTTCGAGCTTGTCGCTCGACTCCGTCTTACGCACACCGGAAATTTCCCTGCGGGCGCGCAGCCAACCTGCTGACATCGTGCCTGCGAGCACGGCCAGCGAAGCCGATATGCCTGAGAGGAGCTTCACGAGACTCATATCGTCGCCGGATGTGGGCATAGGCTTCTTGTGTTCCTGAGAGTGATAGGTGTTCCCGAACCATGTTCTCTGGCTGCTGAAAAGCGCCGCTATAATCGTCCGGCTCTCTTACCGCCGTGTAAGGCGGTTCTATGCAACTCGCATCAAATCAAGACGAGGAGAACGATGGGACTGCAAAAACGCAAAGTGCGCATTGGTGATGCGCTGTTCGACATCACTGGCGATGCTGGTTATCTGGTCAGCATGGGCGATACTTTCGAGCCCGCGACGCTCGATATGCTTTCTTCGATGGTTGAACGTGATTCGCACGTGATCGACGTCGGTGCCAACATAGGTTTCACCGCCATCGCCCTTTCGAACTTCTGCCCCGACGGCAGGGTCGCGGCGGTCGAACCCGTTCCCCGGACCTTCTCGCTTCTCGAGCAAAACGTTAAGGCGGCGCACGCAACGAACGTGAGTTGTCACAACTTTGCGTTGGGCGCGACGGCGGGTGAGCTGCTCATGCAAGGCAACCCAGACTTTCTGGCTGGCTCATTCGTCGCCGACAAATTCTCGATTAAAGACGGCAATCATTTCGCTGAGCGTGTGCCGGTCCATACTTTGGACGACGTTCTCGACCAGACCGGGCTGACTCGCCTCGACGCAATGAAAATCGACGTCGAAGGCTTCGAGCTAGATGTCTTCGCGGGTGCCCAGCGGACGTTCGCCGTCTTCGAGCCACTCGTATTCATGGAGATGAATCACTGGTGCCTCTCCATGTTCCGCCGGATGACAATCCCGGAATTCCGCGAGCAGCTCCTGACGGTTTTTCCGTACGTGTATGCGGTGCAGGGAACCGACACGCGTGACATGACCGACGACAACGCCGCCTATCATGTCGCACATGAGCACCTGAACCACGGCAAGTTTTATAACCTGCTCGCCGGTTTCGATCGAGGCGCTGTTGAGGGCGCACTGAACCGCTATCTGGAAAAGCGGAAAGCGAGCGCGTTGCCATCTACGCAACTTTCTCCACATGAAGTCGCAGCGCTAATCGCGCGAGCAGATGCAGCGGAACAGCGCGCACGCGTCTTCGAATATCGTTCGACCGAACTCGAGAAGGCAGTGACCGCGAAGGAACAACTGATCTGGCATCTGGAAGCCAAACTGGCAGCCTCAAACGGCTGAACCATCCGGACATGACGGCGGTGCGCGTGCACCGCCCGTTTTCTGCGCGCTTAGGCGATCGAACCTGTCGAGGGGGGAACGATTGCGCCATTTACATAGCTCGCACACGGCACGATCTGCAGATATAAATCCTCAGTGATTGCCGTGTAACCTTCCGGAAGCGGTGCGACTCCAGCATATGCAGAGAGGATGAAGCCGGTCTCGTTGACGACAATTCCATAGAACATAACCACTCCTTAAGCTTCGACGACCCAGAGACGCATGAAACAATTCTGAAGTGAAAACTGGGTGTCTTCAATTTGGACTACGGTACGCTGCAAGAAGGTAATGGTCGACCCTGGCGCATAAGTCGTCACCGACAGAAACGTATCGGCCGCAGCGAAACCAGTCCCAGTATTTTTCTTGTACACGTTCCAAAAATTTCCTTGACCCGCTGTGTTCGTGCCATCAAACAATTGATTTTGGAACTGGCACTCAACCGTATTTGTCTGCGAGAACCCAGAAGTCACGAGCTGCGCGAGGACTCGAAATGCGCCCGATTTCGAAAACGACGGGAACGTAATACTCTGAGAAGCCGGAGTATATGTCGTCGATGCGACCGGGTTACCCAGGCTGCCAGACTGACTCGCCAGATACGCCGCAATCGTTTCGAACTGGCCTAGATTGACGGCGTGGTTGCTCTTCGACGCGGCTGCTACCTGTTCCGCAGCGCCCGAGCATAAGAGCAATACGAACTGTCCCGCACCTGAATTCAGCGTCGGGTTCCAATAGACCAGAGCGTCTCCGTTGGCCACCAGTTCATTGCCCTGCAGCGGGAGATGCGCGCCTCCGACCAGACCGTAGGCCGTTCCACTCACATTGAGCGTCGACGCACCTGTGTTCGTATGGGCCACCTTGAACCAGAACGGAACCCACGGTACAGGTGCAGGCAAAGCCGGCGTGAAGGCGACGACGTATGCGTTCACCGCGCCGGTGTCCGCCGAGACGTTCGTCGTGGAGCCCTGCATCATCGTCTGGATAGCCGTCAGGAGCTGGTTCCATTTTGTTCGATCAGGCGTAAGACCGGCACCGACGATGACGTTGTAGATCTCGTCCTGGATTGTGTTCCAGGCGTATGCAGGCCATTGCGTAGCCGGCACGTTCGATGCGGGATTCCCGTCGGTCGCATATTGCGGCGTGCCCGTCGTCGGCGCAGTGTCCGCCTGCGCGAATGGCACGGAGTTCGGCGCAATTAATCGATCCATGTTTCCTCAGGAATATGAGAAGAGTACGGTTGTATGTGCGGGAGACAAGCGTTCAATTTCACACTGCAGAACGTTGTTGCCCCATGTGGCGAATGGTGTACCGAATGAGCCACCAAACTGAAGTGAGTTGATCGTGAAAGTCGGCGCGTCCACCTGCCAGGCAAAAGCCCACGCAGTCCCACCAAAGAGCGTTCCGAACGCCTTGCCGAAGCGCGAGGGGACGAACTGCGTAATCGTGATCGGATAGCCGAGCGCGGCGGCGACTGCCTTGAAGTAGGCGATCGACTGGCCACCCGTCGCAGTCAAGCGACTGACAACCTGTGCGACGCGTTGCTGCGTCGTGGGTGCCGCTCCGGCGCACGGATCCGGCAATCCGAGCGTCGCCTCCCACTCTGGAAGCAGTTCATACGTCGACGCAGGAAACGCGTCGACGAGAAGATTGTTGGCTCGAGCATTCAGACGTGCAAAGCACGGTGTGAGCGTCCCGAGAACTTTTGTCTGCGACGCGTCACTATCGCGTGGCCATACACGGCCTCGAGGCAGATGTGCCTCAAGAGCGCGCAGGTAATCAGCAGCACTGAAATTGGGAGCGAGCATGGATCAGACGTAGTTCACGGTACCGAGGACCGGCAACTGGCCGGCGCCCATTGTGATGTTCGCATTCGGCAAAAGCGACGTTGGCACACCGCCAACGGTGCTTGTGACAGCGGTGATCAGATATCCGCTGGTTCCGGATACCGAATTCACGGCGCCAGTAATATCCGACCAGTCAATCGTTCCCTTCGGTTGCCCATTCCGGAAAAAGACATCGGCCAGCGCAGAATCGATCGCCGCCTGCGTGGTACTGCCCGCGGTGCTTAGCCCGGAGATCGTGAACCCAATCTGGTTCTCGATCGGCGAGCACGCATATACGAGTGCGGTCACCGGCTGTTCGCTGATGATTGCGTTCGCGACAGTGAGCTGGTCGCCCGTCGCGACCGTGTCTCGGGGACTGCCGTTGGGACCTTGATCATATTGCGACACGCCGTTTGCTCCCTGGGGGAAACCGGCATGCGCTGACTCAGCATCGTCCATCATGAAATACAGGACTACGGTCCCTGCACCAAAGCCATTCGGTTGACACCAGGCGCGCGTCACGCCAGCGATGTCGGTCGCCCATTTGACGTAGTCGCTCTGCGCGCCGCCCTGCGCCGGATTCTGGAATGCATCCATTACACGCGTGCGATAGTCTTCCGGATCCTCCACGTCGGCGCCCGTCGTCACGGTAGCCGATACGGTCCCGGTTGACGGAATGCCCGCGATCGCGGACGTCAGGGTCATCGAAGTCCCGTTGTCCGAGTTCGCCGCGCTCCCCGCAACGGCCGCCTGCACTTCGACCGTCAGGGTGCCGTCGCTTGCCACTTCGGCCGCCGTCAATACGGTATAGAGCGTCGTGTCTTGCCGCGTGATGCCGGCTCCCGCATCGATTGGCGTGCCTGGAACGGCACCGGTGAACAGAACGTTCAGAACCGTCGCAGATGCTTCCTTCAGATAGGTGTCTTTCAGTGCTCCCCAACCCGCGAGATATTCATCCTGCGCGGTCCACGGGACAGCCTGCTTTGCGATCCAGTCGAGATAGCCGTACACGCCCCAGATCATTGCGGCGAGCGCGGCGCCAAGAATCTTCAGGACTGCCTTCTGTAGGAACGCGAGAATCGATCCTAGACCCGTCTGGATGTCGCTCCAGATCTGCGTGCGCAGATCGGTAAGAGTTGGTCTGGAATACGGCATCAGTTCGTTCCCCACGCCCAGTTATAGGTCTGTGGCGCGCCGCCGCACGGCGGCCACGCGACAATCATGCTGGCGAGCATGTCGGCGCGTGCCCACTGCACGCTCACGTCAAAGCGCGCGACGACGCTCGTTTCGACAAGCCATTGAATCGCTTCGACGATGTAGTCGTAGGCATCCCGAAGCGTCTCGTCGGTCGGCGATTTGCGCCGCGCGAGCAGCCACAGGCGCGAGCCAGTGAGGCCTGTAACGTCATCGGTGCCGTCATCACCCCACCAGCCGCGCCGATCGTTCGATCCGTCAGGGATGACATCATCGTCCGCGGCTTCGCGATCGCTGAACAGGCTGAACAGCAGCGCCGACTGAAGGTCGTCGCCGGTGGCGATGTCATTGGCGAGCAGCTGCCAGTCACCGCGCCCATTGGCGGCGTCCCAGTAGATCTTGATATCGCTCATTCGGTCTGGTTCGGGGCGTTCGTGTTCGTACCCGGGCCGCCCAATTGAACGTTGGGCACCGCATGGGTGTGACCGTCATAGATGACCCGGTCGGCCGCCATGCTACGGCCAGTCGTATCGCAGTTGTCGACGATATCGCCAGTGCACTCGAGACGCGGTGTCACCATGCGCACCTTGGTCGATGCGTTGATCGTCACGGTCGTCGCGTTGTCCACTTCGACCGGCTGTCCGTTCGCTGCGATCTTGATGCCGCCGCTGGCTGTGAGATAGATCTGCTTTCCATCCTGCGTATAGATCACGCTCTCGCCGGGCGCGAGGTTGCGCACGCGATATTTCTGATGGTTCGACGCGACGATCACGCCATTGCTCCGATCACCACCCACGAAGACCATGGCCACATCGCTGCCCGCCGGCGGATTCGAGCTGAAGCCGAAATCGTGGACGATCGGTATGTTGTCGATCGTCTCGAGGTCGTTGACCGTCAACTGCGCCATTTGCACGGGACCGGAATCCTTCACCAGGTTCACGCGCGCGCGGCCGATGATGTTCAGGATGCGACGCGCTGCACGATCCATGAAAGATTTGCTCATCGCGTCGCTCCGGTCTGACTCGCATCGACGAACATCGGCTGCAGCGCGATCGGTTCAGCGGCGTACGCAGCGGGATCCATGATGATTAGCTCGGCAGTCGTGCCCTCTTCCGCGTTGCGTTTGTATGTCACCTCGCCGATGAGCCACGTTTGCTGCGAGATCTTCAGCTTCGGGATATCAACATAGACGAGCGTGTTGGGCGTCCACAATGTGCCGGACGCATCCCGCCAGCTGTCGGTTTTCACCATCACCGTCGCGGCGCGCCCTGCGCGACGATTCATTTCCCAGATCGCGCGACGCCGCGCGAGGTCCTGAAAGCCCTGTACAGCTTCCGCAACGATGTAGCGCTCGCGCACGCGCTTCACGCCGACGTCGCTGACCGTGGCGATCATGTTCGGCCCGATACCGGCATCGGTGAACGAGAGGACCGACTGTGCGAAACACGTGTATGACGAGAACCTGTCGCGCGCTGAATAGACGACGGAGGCCTCCTGAATATTCAGCCCCTGCACGAGGCCGCCAGCCGCCTGCACGCCAGGGTTAGAGCGAGCGAGCCGCAGACTCCCATCCGGCTCGTCATAGACCAGCAACTGGCTGAACCGGCTCACGCGTTCGATGATCTCGAACGGCGTCTCGCCGATAAAGACGTTGAACTGTGGAATTGCAATCAGATCGCTGACGTCGCATTTCACGGTGATGCCATAGTGCGCCGCCAGCTTCGTCGCGACATCAAGCGCCGACGTGCCACTGATCTGTCCGTTCGGCCAGACCGCCGAGCAATCGACCAGATCCTCGCATTTGCTGCGACCGGCGACGCGCACAGTGTGCGAGCTCGCGCTGATCGACGGGATGTAGTCGTCGATATAGCCGGTCAGCACGAGATCCGCACCGAGGTCGACAAGACACTCATCGCCCGGCTGCACAACGACCTCAGTCGCGACGTCCTGCTCGATCTGTTCCTCCGTCAGGCCGATCTCGAAGTCCGAAACGCACCGCTCGATGCCGCGGGTCACTCGGATATCGGTCCAGCCGGTGATCGTCTGGTCGCCGACGCTCAAAAACAGTTCATCGTTCATCGATCAGTTCGAAAGCGCCTGAAACGTCGAGGGCATAAAGAGCGGATGGACGGGCGCGACCTGCTGCACGAGCTGGTCGGCGCGCGTCGCATCACCATAGATCCGATGGGCCAGGACCAGCGCCGGCAACGAGCCGTTGAACGACATCGTGGTCAGCGACGCGAGGTCCGCGCCGCGCGCCTGCAGATCTTCGACGACCGAATTGCGAAGCGTGCGCAGCGCGGCGAAGGAATTGTCGTCACCCGCATCAGCAGCGGTTTCAATCTCGCCGTCGAGCAGCGTCGTGACCGTCGCAATCATCGATGTTGCATCGTCATACGACGATGGCTGATAGACGGACACGGATTGCGCGAGCTGCGCGATCGACGCGCGGCGCAGCAATGCCGATGTCGCCGTCTCCATGGTCGACATTGCGCTTCCGATCGTCGACGTCGTATATGTCCCGCTCGGCGTGAAGCTTCCGAGCGATGAGAGCGAACGGATCGCGTCCGCGGGGCCCGACATCGTTGCGGCCAGCGCCGACGCATACGACTGGGCCGCTGCATTGAGAGCGTCAGCCGACGACGGATTCGCGGCTGCCGTCTGCAGTCCTGCCGAGGCCTGCGTGACTGCGGCGCGCGCGGTCGCATCTGCGTTCAGCAGCTGCTGCGCCGTGGTGCCGGCTGGCGCCGACTGGTTCGAGCCGCTGTAGCCCGAATTCCCACCCCCGAAGAAGCGCCCGAAGTTCCCAGCCAGTGTGCTAACGGAGTTCGCGAAACGCCTCACGTCATTCACCGCTGTGACGCCGAGCTGCACCCAGCTCACCGCGACGCCCACCCCGGTCTGCACAACCGCAGCGCCTTCCTGAATCGCGCTTGCCGTCGACTGGACGAAATCTAGCGCCGCGCCGACTCCCAGCGCATCCGCCGCACTTTGAAGCAACGACGTCGTATCGCTCACCGACGAAGTCGCCGCCTGGACGCCATTGCGCATGAACACGAAGCGCACAACGATCACGCGGCCGTGCTCGATGCTCTCGCCAGCCTGAGCATCGAGGCACGAAACGTTCTCGATGCGGCCGAACGTCGGGTGCACCAGCGTCTGCGCCCCACTCTCGCACACTGTCACCATGCGGTCGCGCTGACCGATCACCGCGCCGCCGCCATACACGCGGCTGTTCTCGACCAGGAAGCCGAACATCTCGAACCGGCGCGGCAGCTTGCCGAGCTCTTCAATCCAGACGTCGTCGCGAAACGCGTATTCATGGATCGCATTACGCGTCCCGAACCGGGTGTTCGTGCCGATGACTGCGAACGGCACGCCGCCGTATGACGCCTGGCGTAGCGCTCCCCACCACGAGTTAGCCGACGGGCCGGTGAGCAGCGCCGCAAGCTCGCTGGTCGCGGACGCGACGCCGCCGATGCTGCCGGCCAGATTGGTCAGCGAAGCGATGCTCATATTGCCGGTTCCATGAGTGCAGAGTCGCCCACGTTCGTCGACGCCGTGGTGTTGCCCGTCGTGCGGACCGTCGCGCGTGTGCCCGGCGGCGCGTTCGGCAGCTCTACCTTGACGTGCACGGTCCCATCCCGGCTCTGCGAGACGCTCTGGCTTACGGCGACGGCGTCAGCTGCCCGCCTCGAGGCCTCGCCTTCGACATCCGCCGGACGCTCGTAGAGCCGTGAGACGACGTCGCCGGCCTGCGCCGCGGTTTGCGCCTGTGCGAGCGCGTCGCCAGCGCGCTTCTCGGCGCCCTGCCGCATCTCGTAGTCGACGAACTGGAGTTGCTGATCGAGCGTTGAGTTGCGGATGTCGATGCCGAACCGCTTGCGAAATGCCTCCTGCCGATCGGCATGCCACTGCCCAAGGCCGTAAGCGGCGCCGTTGTCGCCGACCGCGCTCGCGCTATAGCCGCTCTCGCGAAAGAGATTGGCGGCAATCCCTGAGGCCTGTGTCTGCGTCCAGCCCATGTCCTGAAAGCGCTGCACAATCGCCGCCGTCTGCGAATTGTCGGCAGCGCTCTTCACAAACAGGCCTCGGATCGATCGGAAAATGCGCCCACCGAGACCGCCATCTGCTGGCGCGGTAACGTTGGGCGTGGCCACGCCGCCGGCGATCGCTTCGGCGACACGCTGGTCGCGCCCTGCTGCCGACTCGCCCGGCAGCTGGTGAATGCTGCGATCAAGCGCCTCGGCCCGCTCTTTCTCTGCGATATAGCCGCCAGCGGCGATCACCGCTGCACCGCCGGGCGCCGTCGTCGCGGCGATGGTAGTGAGAAGACCCACGAGGCGCGCTGCGCGTGCGATCAACGTAGCGATGCTCGCGAGTGGTCCGGCAAATGTGATCGCGGCGAGCGCCGCGCCGATCGTCTGCACGCCACCTATCGCGTCGACGAACTCCTTTACCTCGTCGGCCTTCGCCGACCAGTCGGTCGTTTCGATCCACTTCGCGATCTTCGGCCCGTACTCGTTCGCGATCGGCACCATTTGATCGGCCACTTGAGCGAGCGCCGGCGCAAGCGACGCACCGATCGAATTCTTCAGCTTGTCGACGCTCGCATCGAGGCCGACGATCGCCTCGTTATAGCGCTCGCCCTGAGCGATCTGCTCGGGCGTCATCACCGCGTTGAGCTTGCGGAATTTCTCGACGTACGCGTCGATCGCCGCGCCGCCTTTGCCGAGCAGCGGCGCGAGATCGCTCACGCCGAAGATTTCGAGGAACTTCTGGCGCGCCTGCGTGTTCGAGATCTTCGACGCGGCATTCGCCACATCCTTCAGCGCTCGGGCGGTGTCGATCGATCCATCGCGCAACCGATGAATGCCAATGCCCTTGTCCGCGAGGACGCCGGCGACGAATGTGTCGCGGCCGGCAGCCGCATCTTCGAACGCACTGCCCACGGACTTCAGGCCGTTGGTCATCGCCTCGCTCGATACGCCGGCGAGGCGCGCCGCGCCCTGGTACTCCTGCAGCTGCGTGGTGCCTATGCCGATGCTATAGGCCGTGTTGCGAATCTGCACGGCGCTGCGGCCCCAGCTCGTCGCGAAGGCCACGACGCCGGCGACGGTGGCCGCACCCGTGAGCGCTGCAACGGGGGGCGCAAGGGATGCGACGCGGCGCGCCGATTCGGTCGCGAAGATGCCGACCTTCTCGATGCTCCGGCCCAGCTTGTCCATCCCCGTCTCTTTCGAAAACGCGGAGACGGACGCCTTCACGTCCGAGATCGGCTTCGTGATCTTGGCGACGGCCTTGTTCACGTTCTGCGCGACGGCCGTTGCCCGGTCGACAGCGCTGATCGTGATCGAGAACACGTTTGCCATCAGGAAGCTCCCTTCAGACGCTTGGCTTGCTCAAACCAGTAATTGAAACGACGCAGGCTCATGCGGCCGGCGTCGTCGGGTCCCCAGCGCCAGAAGAAAGTGACGTCTGCGCGTCGGTCCCCGAGGTCTCGCCAGACTGCGGGGGCGTCCAGGTAAAACCCGACAGGTACGCGGTCGCCTCCTCGTAATCCGTCTTCGTCATCTGGCGCGCGACGATCAGGGGAATGCCGCCGACCATCGAGATCAGTGCGGCGTTCGAGGCGTAAGCGCTGCCCTGCACCTGCGCGCTGCGGTCGAGTTCGTCGACGGTCGGCTCGCGCAGCGTGAGAGAGTCGTAGGTCTTCGTGTCGCCCTTGATGGTGATGGGCTTGCGGAGAATGAGAATTTTCGTGTCGTCCATGTTCAGCTCGTGGTGGTTTCGGTAACGCAATCGTCGGGGCCCTCGAGGCGCACGTCGAACTTCGCGTCCTCGGAGTCGACTTCCTGTTCTTCGACCGACCACATGTCGCGGCCGATGATCGTCTTGCCGTTCGCGAGTTGCGCAACGCACGTGACGTCGGTCCAGTCATTGACCGATGCGACCACGAGGCCGCCCCAATCGCGAAGGTTGAAAGAGATGTACGGCGCCGACGGCTTTTCCTTGTAGCCGTGCACGCGATCCATGCCCGCGAGCGTTTCACGCTTCTTGCTTGCGGACTTGTATTTGAAGTCGCCGGTGATCATGTACGTCGTACCGTCGACCGTCAGCGACGCGGTGCCGGCGAGCAATCCGGTGGGAGAAGGCATTGCATGTCTCCAGAAGAAAGGAGCGCGCCGGAGTGCGGCGCGTCAGGGTGTTTGCTCGCGCGATCAGCTCGAGGTGGCGGGGACGATGTTCGAGAACTGCATCAGCAGCGCGAAGATGCGCAGCTGGTCGATCAGGATCGCCGGATAGAGCACGTCCACGCGGTTCGGGTTCTGCGAGTTCTGCTGAACGATCAGCCCCTGCGCGAACACCGAACTGCCCTGTACGTAGCCGTTTTCTTCCATCGTCTGGTACTGCGCGACGAGGTCCGCGCGAATGATCGACGGAGTGACGACGTTGGTGCCCGGGACAACGCGCGTCCCGTCGGCCGCGAGCTTCTTGCGCGCGTATTTCGTCGTGACAACCGACTTCAGCTGACGCAGCACATACGTCAGCGTGTTCATCGTTTCGACCTCGAGATAGCTGTCGTCGGCGTCGCCGAACGAGTTTTTCTGATAGGTCGTGATCGCGTTTTCGATCGCAATCGTGCCGTCGTCGGCGACCGAGAACGTGCTGATGCCGTCATAGAGCAGCGTGTTGCGATCGGTCAGCGCGAAGCGCATGGCCAGCGGCGGCGCCTGCATCGTGGCAAGCGTCACGGTCTGCAGCGGCTGCGCGGGGTCGGCGCGCGCCGCGACCGCCACGGCCGCCGTATAGTCCGCGGCGATCACCCAGCTCGGCGTCGGCGAGCCGTTAAAGCCCATGATCGACATGTGCTCGTCGTTACGCGTGACGCCGAACGTCGTAAGCGCGCCGAGCGTGCCCCGATACGCAGCGTACGCCCCACCATATAGCTGCTGGCTCCAGCTCCAGCGTCCCGTTTGCGTGCTCAGGAAAGCCTGCATCGCGGTCAGCGATGTGCTGTCCGTGTACGGGAACGCGATGAAATCGAACTGCTGGTCGCCGAGATTGGCGAGCGCGTCAGCAACGTCCGGTGCAACGAGGCCGCCGGTCATCGCGACGATCGTCGCTGCGAGGCCAGCGGGCGTCGACTCACCTGCCGGCGTGCCGCCGTAGTTGAGCTGCAGGTCGATATCGTTGCCCGCGAGCCCCTTGTTCTTGGCCGTGAGATCGACCTTCGTCGCGGTTGTGCCGTCGACCGCTGCCGTCACCGGCAGATCCGGCAGCGTGCCGATCTGCGCCACAAGCGCGGTTGCGATCTGCGCGGTGGTCATCGTCGGCGTCACAACCAGCGAAACGAGCTGGCCGCCGATATAGAGCGAAAGGACGCCGGTCGCCGTCGGCGGGCTGGTGAAATTGATGCTGCCCACGGCAGCGACCGACGAAGCGCCATCTGCAAGCGGTAGGTACCAGACCTCTCCGAACGAATCGCGCTTGCGATACGCGGCCGTCATCAGCGCGAGCATCGAGCCCTGACCGCCGACCGCCTTCGCATCGCTCACGCCCTGGCAGATTTGCGGTATGCCAGGCTGGCCGCTGCCCGAGCTGAGAATCTGTCCGACGATCAGCGCGCGCTGCGTTTGCTGGCCGGTGTTCGCATTGCTCGGGTCGATGTCCGCATAGAACAGCGGAACTCTCACGTTCTGCGGGATATTGGGAAAGGAAATGTCGCCCATTCGATGGCTCCGGTGACGATGTCGCCGCCCAAAAGAAAAGCCCCGCCGAAGCGGGGCTCATGGACAGCGCGCGGATCTGTTAGCTCGAGGTCTTTTCGGTCGCCGGCGCTGCTGCTGCAGGCGCAGACGCGTTGCCAGCTGCAGCTGCGACGGGCGTGCTCGGGACACGCACAGCGTCGCCGTCGCGCAGACGGCGACGCCAGTACATGTCGTTGTCATCGACCTGCAGGCCGCCGGACGGCACGACAGTGGTTTTGATGCCCTCGACGGGCGCCGCTGACAGCAGTTGCTTCGTGACCGGGTCGCGTAACATCAGGCCCGGTGCGGGTTTCACGTACATGGAGTGCTCCAGTGGCGCGCGCGCCGCTCAGGTTTGCGGTAGGTTGATCGTCAGCCCAGGCTCGGTTGTACCGTTGGGCATCTCGACGGTGAGATCGACGCCCTGCAGCGGCACCGCGGGCGGCTGGTAGAAGTCGTCGGGCCCCTGCACGTGCTCCATTTCCAGATCGAGCGTCAGCTCACCGATCGGCGACTGCCCGTCGCGCGGCACGTTGATCGACGATCGAAATGCTGGGAACTGCTGCAGGAGGCTCATGATCGGCGGGTAATTAACGAGCGCTGCCTTGATCTGTTCACGCATGAGCTCGAGTTGCTCTTCGACTTCCGCGGCCGCTGTGTCGTCCTGAGCCGCTGAAGACTGCGCGCGCGCCGTCACGCGCAACGTCGTCGTGACGGTAAAAGCGGGGGGCCCCTGCCGACCCCAGCCCTCGCCATGCTCATCAGGCGTCTGCACGAGCAATACCGGATATTTCCCGTCCCATGTCGCCCACGTGCGCGGCGAATAGACGTTCACCCCAGCCGCTGTCGCGCCGGCGACTATCAGCCCCTGCACTGCGAGTTCCCGTAGGTTGCGCGAAGTCGTCATTGCATGCCCAGATCCATGTAGAGCCAGCCGAGGCCGTCGATCGCCGCATCCTTCACGACGTACGTGACGCCGACCACCCGAAAGGCGTCGCTCTGCACGGGTTGGGGAGCACCGAGCACGGCAAACTGCGAGGCCTGCATGC
The DNA here is from genome assembly GCF_009789655.1 of Paraburkholderia acidiphila. GTDB lineage: Bacteria > Pseudomonadota > Gammaproteobacteria > Burkholderiales > Burkholderiaceae > Paraburkholderia > Paraburkholderia acidiphila. The sequence goes on along the minus strand of NZ_CP046910.1, from coordinate 636,274 downwards.
CGAGCGTGGCGACGGTGATGTTCGCCTGCGCCTCGCCGGCCTCGTCGAAGATGTGGTCGGTGATCAGCGTGAAAACGCCGAGCAGGCCTGCGAAGCTGCCGCCGGCTTTCGGAAGAAAGACGACGGCCTTCTCGTCGCCCAACGTCGCGCTGATCGCGGCGTTGAGCGTGCCATCGAAGTCGATCACGGTCAGATCGTGCCGCTTTGCAGGACTTCCGGACGCGTGCAGATGTGCAGCGGGTAGCTGTACGCCTCCATCTTCCAGAAGCTGTTGCGGTCGCGATCGAAGATCGGGATCACGTACTGCGGCTTGCCCGGGGTGTTCACCCATTCGAACGACTCGCCCGGCGCATATGCGACGCGGAAGATCCCCGGCGCGCCGACCGGGAAGAACTTCACGGTGTTGTCCGGCACCTTGATCGTTTCGTTATCGTCCGAACCGCGATAGTTCAGCCACGTAACGCCAGCGAACGGGAACTCATCGAACGCGCCGCCCTGACGGTCGTCACGCAGGTCGGCGGCCGCCGACCAGTTCATGAACGTGCGGATGACGTCCTGGTGGTTCACGAACGCGTCGTAGAACGCGTCGCCGCATAGCGCATAGATGCGCGTGGTCGGGAGGAACGAACCCTGCGCCTTGCGCGCCATCGTCCGGCGCAGCTTGTTGATGATCGGGCGCAGCGAGTACTCCGTATTCGCTGCGAGATTGAACTCGATGGACTGCGCCGGCGTGATGCCGAATTCGTCGAACCAGTCGTAGAGTACCGCGCCGTCGGCGTCGAGCAGCAGCCCCTGCACCGCCGCGAGACGATGGAATTCCCACGTGTATTCGATGTTGCGAAGGATGCCCGTCGGGCCATTCATGCGACGCGCGACTTCGACCTGCACCTGCATGAGTTCCGATTCCGTGCCAAAAGCGCGGATATTCTGGATCTCGTTTGCGTAGATCGTGTCGCTGTGCATCAGGCGAGGCACGTCGAAGTAGCGCGCCTGGCGCTTTTCGGTCGTACGTTGCACGCCTTCTGCGCCACGCGGCGACGTCGGCACAATGATGAGCTTCCCCTGACGCTGCTCGACCGCGAGCGCCGTAGTCCGGATGGGATCGGGATCGAAGATGTCGAGGTCGCCGAGCCCCGTCGGCTGAAACGGATATTTGTCGACCGCAGCCGTGAGCTGGATGGTCGTGAAGGGATCCTGATGGAATACGTCCAAGCTGGCCATTATTTGGCTCCGAAAAAAATAATGGCCGCTTGCGCGGCCATAAGGACTTGAAGTCGAGGGAGACGATCAGCGGCTGATGATGCCCAGCGCCGTGAGTTGCGCCGTAGCCGTCGCGATCTGCGCCGCGGTCGCACCGCTCGGCCAAAGGAGCTCGGAGCCGTTGACCTCGCACTCGCGGGTCACGACCGTGCCGGGAACGTCATTCAGCGTCGCGTCGGTAAACCCGAACGCGATACCCGCGGCGGTCTGCGACCCGTCGCTCGCCGACGGGTTGAGCGGCACGTATGCGCCTGCGATCGCTTCCACCTGGATCGAGAACTCGTCGCCCGCAACGAATGGCGTCGCGCCGGCGGTGATCGTGATTGCAATCTGATTGCTGAACGCGGAACCCGCGGTCGCAGTTCCGAGCGAATTGCCGAAGGGATCGGTCACGGCGAAGTGCGTCGCATCGGTCGCGATCGCCGAATACATGCCGAGCTGTGCGCCGGCAACGATGGGTGGCGATGCCAGCGCGATCGTGCCGTTGCCGGTGTTGTTGTTCACCTGTTCGGCGTTACCCGGCCATGCAGCTGCCACGCCGCCGGTCTGCAGACCGAGGACGGTGCCCGGGTAGACCTTCGTCGCGCCGCCGATGGTGCCGATGTCGCGCGCACGATGCCCGCGAGCTTCGGAAACGAGGAACCCGCCGGCATGCCATTGCTCGACGAGCGGCGTTTGGGTGAGGTTCGGAGGATTGGTCATGATTCAGTCCCTGATGAAAGAAAGGACGGTGCCTGCGCGTGCGCCGGCGCCCGGGTTTAGCGACGGCCGCGCGCTCGCGAGTCGCGCGATGCGGACCCAGCACGCTGGAATGCAACATCCCAGCTGGCTGCAGCGGCCTGCTCGGACGTCATACCCGGGCCGTCGCCAGACCCGAGATTCGGATTGCGACGCTGCTGCGAACCGCGGGCCGACCCCGGCGTCTTGTTGAGCACGGCGACGGCTTCGCTGCGCGTCATCGTCGACTCGAAGGCGAGGTTGGCGGCCAGCTCGGTATTGCGCCCTGCGCCCTGGCAGGCAAAGATCGCGGCGCAACGCGCACGCTCGCGACGACGGGCGCGAGCGGCAGCGCTGTTGCCGCGCATTTCCTCCTCGTCGTCGTCATCCTCTTCGGCGCGTTCATCGTCATCATCGTCGGCCGCGCGCTTGCTCTTCTTGCCGCGCTTGCCCTTGCCGCTGTCGTCGTCCGGATCGTCCTTGTCGTCGATGTCGTTGTCCGGATCGTCTTCGTCGTCTTCGTCCGAATCGCCGCCCTCGGCCCGCTTGCCCTTCTTGCTGTCGCCGTTGTCGCGATCCTGCTGCTGATCGTCTTCATCTTCGGCGCGCTTGCCCTTCTTGCCCTTGCCGCTATCGTCGTCGTTGCTCGGGCGGTCGTCTTCGGTGCGCGCATTGCGGCCAAGGTGGGCGAAGCTCAACCCACCTCGCGCGGCAAGGTTTCGAAACAGATTGCTCATTGGATTTACCCTAATGGTGGGATGGATCAGCCCAGCTCGTCGAGCAGGGAAGCGAAGGCCTCGTCGGGCGCCATGACAGCGTCAGCAAAGCCGATATCGACGCCATCGGCGCCGAGAAAAGTGCCGGCCTCCGTGTCGCGCACGGCTGCCGTCTTGAGATCGCGATTGCGTGCGACGGTCCGGACGAAGATCTCGCCCATCGCATCGACGTCGGACTGAAAGCGGCGCAGCGCATCTTTCGTCAGCGGGTTGAACTCGTTGCCGTCCGCCTTGCGTGCGCCATAGTGAATAAGCGTGACGTCGATGCCAGCGCGCGAAAGTGCCTGGGACATGTCGACGTGCATGCAGATGACGCCAACGCTGCCAACTCCGCCCGTGCGCGGCACGATGATGCGATCGGTCGCGCTGGCGATCGCGTACGCCGCTGAATACGCGCTTTCGGTAAGCACAGACCAGATTGGCTTCTGGCCGCGCGCGGCGTAGATTGCATCGCAGAGATCGAAGCACCCAGCGACCTCGCCGCCGGGCGAATCGATATCCAGCATGATCGCCCGCACCTCGTCGTCGCCGAGCGCCATGCTCAGCAGCGCGCGAATGCCGTCGTATCCCGTCATGCCCGAGAACGGATGAAGCGTGCCGAGCTTGTGCACGAGGGTGCCTTCGACAGGAATCCGCGCGACTCCTTCCGCGACGTCGTATGGCCGGTATTGCGCGGGCTCGCTGTCGTCGAACTCTTCGAGGAACGCCCTCGCACCGCCGTCGGCGAGCGCGAGCGCACTGCCGTCTTCGCGAAAGAGCTGCGCGATGCCGAAGCGATCGGCGAGCGCCGCCATGACGATCTCAGCCTTGTGCGGCAGGATCGCGATTGGCACGTTGAAGAGCCGCGTCGCGAGATGGGGAAAGTTGATCATGCTGCCTTCGGATCTTCAGGGGGTTCGTCGGTGCGCGTCGCCACCTCGGCGCCGCCCCATGCTGGAAGCGGAATCTTGCGGCGGTTGAACTCGGCGATCTCGATCTCACGCTGGTCGAGCAGCTCTTCCCAATCGGATCCCTGCTCGGCCGCTTCCTGTTTGAGCGTGGTCAGTGCCGCGTCCATCTTCAGGATGGAACCCTGCGGTTCCTTCACCGGATCGACCCAGCCGCGCGCCGGCCCGAGCCACGAGCAACCCGCGTATGCGGTGGCGGCCTCAATAAAATCGGGCGCGCCATCGGGCAACGGGAGCTCGCCGTTTTCCATCACCTCGCGAAGCCAGACTGCATACATCGGGGTCGCCGTGCCGGCGGAGAACTCAAGCCGGCGACGTATGAGCGTTTTCCAGCTCTCGAGCAACCCGGAGCGCGCGCTCGAGTACGTGGTGCGCGTCCAGTCCTGCGTCACCTGTTCCTGCGTGACGCCGAGCGCCGATGCCACACACCCCTGCATCTCGTGAACGAACTCGGTGAAGCCGTTGTGCGGATGGTCTGAGGCGACTGACTTGATGTCCTCACCGGGTGCCAGCGCCGCGACACGAACGCCGTTGAACATGGCCGGCCGCTCGTCATTCCATTCCTTGCGCAGGCCCTGATAGAACTTGAGCTCATGGTCACCGGCGATGGCGTCCTGAACCTCGGCCGGGTCGTATGGGCTCGTGATGTACGTGCCGATCGACGAGGCAAGCGCTGCTGCCTGCAGCTCGAGGCCGTAATAGCGCGCGAGCATCTTCGCGTGCGCGAGTACGGGCGTGAACACACCGACGCCGCGATTCTGGCCAGCGCGATCGCGCTCGAAGTCGTGGATGACACGCCGCCAGCCATCGTCGTCTTCGGCGATGACGCGTTCCCATTCCATCGATTCGACCGCGTTGTACCAATCGTTCTGGTGGGCCTTGCGGATGTGATACGCGACCGGCACACCATCGTCGTCAATCTCGACGCCGCCGCGCAGATGCCTCGTGTCGACCATCTGCATAGGATTCGAAAGGCGATCGGGATCCACAACCAGATAGCAGGTCGCGTATTGCGCGGCGCCGCGGCCGACACGCTCCGGCTTCCAGTGATTGACGATGAGATCCTCGCCGTCGATCAACTTGTGGCGCAGCGCGAGGCGCAGCTGCTGCGAGACCGTCAGTTGCCGCGAAACGTCGTTGTAGCGGTTGAGGTCGTTCGAAAACAGGCGCCAGCGCGCCTCGACGGCGCTCGCGAATTCCTTCGCCCACTTGATGTCGAAGTTCGCACCGCTGACCAATCTCAGCGCGCGATAGTCGGGCATCGCCGACAGGCGCAGCGACGCGCCCACCGTGTTATCGAGGATCCGCGTGATCGCGCCGCTCGAGCGCCCGTCGTTGCGAACCTGATCGCGGGCGCGCGCGACCATACGGTCGCGGAACTGCGTGATCTCAGCGTCGGCCGAGCGAATCCAGGGCAACCAGTTGCCCATCTCCTGCGTCTGCCAGTCAGCCGCCTGATACGGGAAGAACCAGCGGCCCACACCGCTTGTCAGCGGCATCCCGTTGGGATATTCGGCACGCGTGCGCCGCATCGGGTTGCCCTGTGCGTCGACGATCGTAAGTTCGTTGCCCATATCAGTAGTACGGCGTAATCGGGCGACGACGCTGGATGCGCACGCCTGGGTTGAGCGCCTGCTGCAGCTCGGCAATGAGCAGGCGCAGGTTCGCCATGTCGGTCGGCTGGAATGACGCGCTACGCGAACCGCCGCCCTGTGCATACGCCACCGTGACGACCTTCTTCCCGGTGCGCAGCTCGATATACGCCTGCTGCGCCGACGCGATCGCCGCCTGCAGCTGTGCGTCGCTCATGCCGTAATACGGCGAGCTGATATCGGATGTGGCCATAGGGTTAGCGGAAACGGTGGACAGCTGATTTCGGGTTCTTCGGTCGCGGGCCGTCGGCGTCTGGTGCCGCGGGCGACGCTGCGTTCTGCGCAGGTTTCGGACTCGGCGTCGCCGTCGTACTGATGAGCGATGAGTTCGTATCCCACGCGGCTGCCCACGATGGCGGCTTCTTCCAGTCGATCTGCGAGAGCCCGTGAAGGTGAGCAATCATGTGCGTCAGCACCATCAGGTCGAGCGCCTCATTTCGACGTCCGCGCACGAGCTTTTCCCAGCGGCCGTTCTTTTGCCGAGTCTCCGACGTCAGCTGCTCGAACCAGACGTGAGGCTCTTCGGGAGACCGCAGCGCGTGCGGGAAATGCACGTACCAGTCGCCGAGATCGGCCTTCTGCAGCTGCCCGGCGAGGTCATCCTTGAACAGGTTCGGGTTGAACTGCGCGACTGGAACCGTGCCGCCGGCGGCCGCGCGGTTCGATTTGCGCGCCGTGTCCGGATACGTCACAAGCAACCGCTGCGCGGTGAGAGCACTCGCGCCCTTCGTGGGGAGCACGGTCCACGCGTCGCGGCCGGAGATCTTGCCTATCAGCCGCACGACGCCCTCGAGCTTTCGCCAGCGGCGCCACGCCGCGTACGCCTGTTGCGTAACGCCAGCCTCGCCGCCGCTGTCGAACCCGAACGCGCGGACCGGCATGCGGCGGCCGCTGCCGTCGGCAAGCGGATACGTGCGCTGGATCACCTCGAGCAAGAGATCCCAGTCATCGGGCGACGTCGCTGGATCGCCGTTGACGCGGCCCTTGTCGATCACCCAGCTTTCGCCGTTCACGCCCCAGCCGCGCATGAGCCATTCGAAGCGGCCGCCGTTGGCGTCACACCCCCCGGTGATAAACCGCACGCCGTCCGGAACAAACCCCAACTTGAGGTCGCCTTCCCCGCGCTCCGCCAGCACGTTGGCGTCGAGCGAACCGACGCCGCGCTTCGGCGAGTAGAGGAAGCCCCATTGCTTGACGATGACCTGCTTCAGCGTCTTGTCGTCGCCGTCGACCTCGAGCTCGCGTTCGGCCTTCGCTTTTGCACGCGCGAGACCGCCGATGCCGCCCAGGACGAACGGCGACATCGCGCCGACAATCCAGAATCCGGCGGACTTGCGCGCGACGAGCTCGCCGCTGATGACGCCTTCCTGCGAGATCTCCTGACCGTCGCCCACCCATCCGCCGAACGGCGATCGGTACGCGGCGAGGTTCATCGCGCGGCGGTGACGGTCTTCGATCAGGCAGCCATTGACCGGACAGACGAGCCTCGCCTTTTCCTCGATCTCGTCGAGACTCCAGCCCTCCTCGTAGTGCAGCGGCATGAAGCGCGCAGCGATCGGCACCGGGCTCGACCACGCGCCGCAGTGCGGGCACGGCCAGTACCAGACGCGGCGATCACTGTCGCCGTACAGCGCCATGACGCCCGCGGTCCAGTCACGGTCCGGATTCAGGCCGCGCGCGCGGTCCGGGTGGCTCATCGCCAGCAGCATCGACTGCCGGCCGAAGGTCTGGCGCCGCACGTCGAGCAGCGCCTTGATATCGCCGAGGCCTTCGGGATACGCGTCGACCTCGTCGGCGACGATCCGCGGCGCCGACTTGTTGATCAGGTTGTTCTCGTTCGCCGACAGGAACTCGACCCTCATGCCGTCGAAGCGCTTGAAGTGCAGCGAATCGTCGACCGGGCGCGACCCGAGCCGCATGGCCATCTCCGGATGACCGTCGATCTGCGTGTTGATCCGGCTCTTGACGAAGGCCTCGAGGCCCGGATCGGTCTGCATGTACCAGAGGAAGTCGCCCGGGTCGTTGGCTACCGACTTGAGCATCCAGTTCTGCGCGACCTCCGTCTTGCCCGACTGGCCGGGCCCAACGATGACCGTCGTCAGGTAGTCCAGCCGCGTGAGCGTCTCCATCGGCCCCACGAGGTACGGTGCCTTCTCGTGGTGCCAGCGGCCAACGTAGCCGCCGCCCTGGTTCGTCAGGCGCCGGTTCAGCGCCGCATATTGCGCGACGGTCTCACGCGCCGGCGGGATGAAGGCTGCAAGTGCCTCGCGAACGATCTGATAGGGATCGGCGTAAGCGTTCTCAAGCATCGGGACCCATCAGCACTTTCAGCTCGTCGACCATCGTCGTGCGCAGGTCGTCGGTCAGCTCGCGGATCGCGTCGGCGTTCTCCTCGGGGAGCCCGAGCTTCTCGACGACCTGGTCTGCCAGCCTGTCCATGCCCTTCCCAAGGTGCACGAGCATCTTCGTGATCACCTGGCGCATCACTTCCGCTTGCACGAGCTCGCCGCGATCGCGCCGCAGCTTGTCCTCGAGGATCTCCGCTTGCACCTGGTCACGGCGCTGCCGGGCGGTCTGCTCGCCGCTGTGGATAACCGGTTCGACGCCAGGCGGCGGCACCGCGCTCGGCGGGAGCACCGTGTACTTCGCGCCCGGGTACGGATTCGCGTCAGGTGCGGCCGCGGCTTGCGCCGGCGCTCGAGCGCGCGGCGCGCCCGCACCACCCGCGAGATATGCCTTCACCGCGGCGAGATCGAACTCCCAGCCGCCGGCGCGCGTACCGCGCTTCGCGATCGGAAACGACTCGTCGCTATCCAATCGCCGGTCGAGCTTCGGGCGCGTCCAGCCGAGCGCGTCGGCGAGCGCCGCCTTGCCGATGACACCGTCGGTGCCGACCGCGACCGGTGTAACGCTCGCCTGTGTAACGTTCTTCGCCTTTTCCCGCGCTTTCGCGCCACGTTGCGTTACACCCGCATCGCTAGGCGCGGCGCGCCTTTGAGCCGCATTGGATGCCACCATAGCGTGTAACGTGTAACGAGTTTTTTTCGCTCAAAAGAACGGGAAAAACGGGCGCGCGCAATGCCCGCGTAATAGGGCTCTCCCGGAAGGACCCGCCCCGCGGCTGGCGCCGGTCACCATCCACCGGGTGACCTTCCTTTTCAGCGCCGAGCGCTGCGGACGGCCTCGCCGAGCGCAGCAGCGAGATCACGGTCGATCCACTGATCGACGATCTGCTTCGCGCGCGTGCCCCAGTTGAGCTGCTTCTTTACTGGCAAAGCATCACCAAAGCGGATGAGCAGCTTGAGCTTGCCGCGACCGTTGTTCTGCGTGGCATCAAGCTTGTTCAGCTTGCCAAGGCGTTTGCCGCGTGCGTTCAGCAGCGTGACGCGCTTCGCGTTCGTGGGCCGCTGCCACACACCGTTGATCGTTTCGCCGGACGCCGTCTTGACCGCACCGATGAAGATGTCGGGTCTGGACTTCAGCGCGGCGAGCGTGCCGCGCGGCAGTTGGCCGTACTGGTTGAGCCGGACGTTCTTCGGGTTGAGCAGAGCGCGGCTGGCGAGCTTGTGCACGCCACCGGTCTCGAACGGCTCCAGATAGCTGGCGGTGATGTCCTTCATATAGACCACCGCGGTCGGCGAGCTCTTCTTCGCGCGCTGCACGCCGACGGCGTTGCGCGTGAACGGAGACGGATTGTCTAGCGTGTCCGCGAGGTTCTCGCGCTCGGCATCTGCAACGCGCTGAGCAGTGCGGTTGATGCCCTGTGCGATCGCGAACGGCACCTGCCGCTGGATGAAATCGTTAAGACCGCGCGCTAGGTCACGTGCATTCGACGTGACCCGAATCGTCATCAGGCCGGCCATGCCGCTGATCGCACGCTGGCCTCGGGCTCGGCGTCGAAGAACGGCACCGTCGGGATCTGAAGCGGGTCGCGGCCGACGGGGAACGCCTGAACGGCGATCTCGGTGGGCTCGTCGTCGTACACACCAATGCAGACGCCGGCGGTCGGCCTGACGAAATACGGCGTGCGCACGATGACGATTTCGCCGAGGCGCGGGCGCGCGATCGTGGGCGCGGCGCCCTTTGACTTCGGTTTGTTCATCGTGTCATCCGTGGAAACCGCGCATCGATGCACCGCGCATAAACTGCTTGCTGGCGGGTAAACCCGCAATTGCAGATGGCAGGACAGCCCCAAGCTGGCTAACGATGCTCGCTCGCGCGAGCAGGAAAAGGCCCTGTCGGCAACGCCATGCCGACAGGGCAAACTAACGCCACACGCATAGGAGAAGGAAAATGGCGTATTACAACGATGGTAAATATCTCAAACAGCAGACCGGCGCCGAGTTTGATGTGCTGCACAAACCAGGACAGGTTGCACCGCACTCTGGCATCTACCG